>NZ_JARANW010000033.1:0-33521 GCF_029889825.1 Halomonas sp. 11-S5 | reverse complement strand
CCTGCATGGGTCTCCTTAGGCATATTGTTTGTTTCGCAATTAACAACATGCCGACCCATGCAGGTCTTTTCAATCATATCATCCTGATTTTCTTATCTATTTCGTGGGGATCCCTCAGAGGTGACCCTGCGCTACAAGGACTATCGCGACCGTGACCGACACAAACGGCTCGCCCTGGATGGCGAGGAGTTCGTGCGCCGCTTCCTGCTCCACATCCTGCCCAAGGGGCTGATGCGGGTCCGACACTACGGCTTTCTGGCCAATCGCTGCCGGCGACGACGCCTGGCACAGATCCGCCAAGCGCTGGCGGTCGTCGAGACGGCACCGGATGCCGATACGGCCGCCAGCGACCCGGAGCCGACCTACACCTGCCCGCACTGCAGGCAACCGACACTGCGGGTGATCGGAACCCTTACACCCCGGCGACCCACACGCGGCCGACCACCCAACCACAGGGAGCAACGCTATCGAGCATGAGCTGACGCGCTACTCACACAACGGACTCGTCGATCCGGCCCGCTCGCGGGTCGCGGCGGCGCTCGTCCCGGTGATGGATTTTGACCAGCAGGCGCGCTACGTTGGGGCAAATTGGGCCCGGAGGGAACTGGGATCATGGCCAACATCACGGCCCGAACGCGTCACAACAGATCCGACTGCGCGCGACCTGACGTCTCAGGCCGCACACCGGCCAATACAATACCCTATAGAAGCTGTGTAGCAGTCTGATGGGCGGCTTAGTCCAACAGGCATTTATACGCCATGCTCCGCACGGCGAAGAAATGCTGAACAGTTAAATCAGTAGTGATACCGAAGCTGGGCGATAAGCAAAGCGTCATCCGTGACCTTGTAAACTATTCGGTGTTCTTCATTGATCCGGCGAGACCAGTACCCGGCGAGACTATGTTTGAGGGGCTCTGGTTTGCCAACACCTTCGAACGGTTCTCGCTTGGTCTCTTTTATCAGCTTGTTGATTCGGTTAAGAATCTTTTTGTCAGTTTTCTGCCAGTACAGATAGTCTTCCCAGGCGTTCTCGGAAAAGATGAGTTTCATTCAAGAAGTTCCTTTTCTTGACCGCCGCCTTGCTCTAGCTCGGCAACGGATTCCAGCAAACGACGGGCGTTCTTTGGTGCGCGCAGGAGGTAGGCGGTCTCTTGCAACGCCTCGTAGTCCTCAAGAGAAATCATGACCACGGACTGTGATTTGCTCCGGGTGATGATCACGGGAGAATGGTCTTCACAGACCTGCTCCATGGTTTTTGCTAGATTGGTTCTAGCGGCTGTGTAGCTAATGGCATCCACGAGGTTGCTCCTGTACAGGATGTTGACCATGCTCAGGATACCGTACGCGAAAGGATTTAACAATCGGCTGCAAAGCGACCGATTTTTCGCCGCTCTGCGGCTCCAAACCGGCGCGTGAGCCGGGCGTTACACCCTATTGTACGCTCCTTGACAGGGGTACGGCATTGCCGTATAATTCATCAATGGTCTTTATAGAAGCGAGCCTTTTCGCGAAGCTGTTGCCAAAATACCTCACGGACGAGGAATACCGGGGGTTGCAGGCGTATTTGCTCAAATCCCCTGACGCTGGAGACCTGATTCGTGACTCCGGTGGCGTGAGAAAGGTTCGATGGGCAATATCCGGCTCTGGGAAGAGTGGTGGCGTACGAATCATTTACTTCTGGAAGAAATCTCACCACCAAATATGGTTTCTTACGCTCTATCAAAAGTCTGAACAGGACTCTATACCAGGCCACATGCTCAAACAGATAGCAGAGGCATTGAAAAATGAGTAAGCGAAATATTGGTAGTGAAATCCTGGAAGGTATCCGGGACATCCAGCAACACAACAAAGGCAAATTGAAGCTACGCTCTACTGAGCTGACGCCGCCTTCACCTCCCCAGGAAATTCGGCTGAAATTGAAGCTGTCTCAGTCTGCGTTTGCGGGGCTGATGGGCGTGAGTGTCCGTACACTGCAAGACTGGGAGCAAGGACGGCGGGACCCTCAAGGCCCCGCTCTAGCGTTGATGAGAATAGCTGAGCAGCATCCTGATATTTTCAGTGAACTTCATTAGCCACGTGTGTAACAATCGCATGCACTCGGACGTCAAAAAGCGCCGCTCCATCGTCGCTTTGCTTTTTGCCCCCGGTGATTTGCGGCGTCAGGCTCGCCTGATCGTCCGCTTCTGGCCGATAAGTGCATAGGCACTTATAAGAGTCTCAGCAGCGTAGGGGTTGCGTTCGCCGAGGTAATCGAGGATGGCCCACAGTGACTGGCGAGCCTTGGGGCGCCACTCAACCGGCAACATGCCGGCGCTTGGCAGCGATCAGCTCACGCATCTCGGCCATCACGTCGTCGTGAGGGATCGAGGGCCTCGGGGGTTCACGGATCTGCTCGCGGAACCAGCGATCGTAGCTATCCGCCTGTTCCTGAGTGTCAAACTCGCTGACGATAGGATCGGTAACGGCGAAGGGTGAAGGCGGGATTTCAGGCGCAGGTCGCTCGAATGGCAAAACGGCAGGGCGGTGCTCTTCCTGGTCGCCCCGGGGCCCGGAGTGGTAATTTCAGGCAGTGGCAAGTTCTGAAAAGTGAGTCGCTGGCGCCCGGCTGGCGAGAGGTGATGAATGGTGAAGCAGCGCGCGCCGCATCTGGTGGTATTCACCGGGGCGGGGATCAGTGCCGAGAGCGGCATCCAGACCTTCCGCGCCAGCGATGGTCTGTGGGCCGATCATGCCATCGAGGATGTCGCCACGCCCGGCGCCTGGCGGCAGGACCCTGCGCGGGTGCTGCGCTTCTACGACCAGCGCCGCGACCAGGTGCGCCGGGCCCGCCCCAACGCCGCCCACAAGGCCCTGGCGGCGCTGGAGAAGCAGGGCTTTCGGGTCAGCATCATCACCCAGAACATCGATGACCTGCACGAGCGCGCCGGGTCACGCCAGGTGTTGCACCTGCATGGCGAGATCCTCAAGGCGCGCTCCTCGGTCGACCCGCGCATGCACTACCCGCTGCCCCGCGGGGGCATCCGCCTGGGGGACCTCTGCGACAAGGGCAGTCAGCTGCGCCCCGACGTGGTGTGGTTCGGCGAGGCCGTGCCACATTTTGCGGATGCCTGCGAGATCGCCGCCGAGGCGGACCTGCTGCTGGTGGTCGGTACGTCGCTTGCGGTGATGCCGGCCGCCTCCTTGCTCGACCATACCCCGCTGGACGCGCCCTGCGTGCTGGTCGACCCCGAGGCCGATGCCCTGGCCCCGCCGGGCGTCACCCCCCTCGGCCAGCCGGCCGGCAAGGGCGTGCCGGCGCTGACTCGGCACTGGCTGCGCGAGGGCCGGCTCTGGCTGCCGGAGACGGTACTCGAGTAGAGGGGGTCGGCAGCAAGGCGCGCGAGGCCCATGCTAGAATGCCGCCCCTTCCGGCTCCGGGACCACGCCACCATGCAGGACGACACCTTCCACGACGCCCTCATCGAGCGCGACCCCGCCACAGGTCTCTCCAGTGACCCCGCCACCGGTCATCCGCGGCCGCCGCGCCGCGAGTTCAAGGCGCGGGGCAGTTTCGTCACCCGCTGCGGGGGCTGCCACCTGCCGCAGCTCAACTGCCTCTGCCCCTACCGGGTCACCGCCACGAGCGAGGCCAGGGTGTGGCTGCTCACCCACCCCCTGGAACACTTTAAGCCTACCAATACCGGACGGCTGATCGGTGACGTCTTGCCCGACACCGAGGTCTTCACCTGGTATCGCACGGTACCGGACGAGCGGCTGCTGGCCCTGCTCGCCGACAGTCGCTACGCGCCCTTCGTGATCTTTCCCGACGACCAGCCGGACTATGCCGACCGGGTGGTGAGCATGGAGAGCGTGGCCGAGCGTCAGCAAGGGGGGCGGATACCGGTCTTCATCATCCTCGACGGCACTTGGCGCCAGGCCCGGCGGATCTTCCGCAAGAGCCCCTACCTCGACCGGCTGCCGGTGCTGCCCCTGGCCACCGAGCGGTTGACCCGCTATCGGCTGCGCAAGCCGGCCTCCGCCGCCCACCTCTGTACCGCCGAGGTGGCTATCGAACTCCTGCGCCAGGCCGGAGACGCCCAGGCGGCCGAGGTGCTCGACGACTATTTCGATGCCTTCAACGACAGCTACGCCGCCAGCCGGGGCCACGAGAAGCTCGAGGCACCGACGGCGGCGATGTGGCGATTGCTGATGCGACGTGAGCCTGGCAGAGAAGTCTGAATCAGCCGCCGAACAGCGCCCCGGCGATGCGGAAGCCGGCGATCCAGGTCCCGGCGGCGGAGCCGAGGGTGGCGGTCAGGAAGACCAGCAGGGTGCGCGAGACCCGGTTGCGCCACCAGCCCTTGAGCTCGGTGACGTCGTGGCGCAGGGTCGAGAAGTCCCGCACCTTGGGCTTGCGCATCCACAGTTCCACCCCGGCGGCAACGAAGCCGGCACCGATGGTGGGGTTGAGCGAGGTGAGCGGGGCGGCGACGAAGGTGGCCGCCACCGTGACCGGGTGGGCGAGGGCCGCCAGGGTGGCCGCCCCGGAGAGCACGCCGTTGATCAGGAACCACTCCCCCACCAGCTGCCAGCCCAGCTCGGTATTGCGCGAGAAGCCGATGGCGAAGCCGGTCAGCACCAGCAGCGTGACCAGCCAGGGCAGTGCCCGCCACAGCCGCGACGGCGGCGGAGTGACCTCGAGACGCTCGCGCTCCGGGGCGGGGTCGTCAGGCAGCGGCTGCTCCAGCTGTTCGGCCATGCCCTTCATGTGGCCGGCGCCGATCACCACCAGCACGTGGCGATAGCGTCCGGGGGCGGCGTCCTGGGCCAGGCGCAGCACCATGTAGCGGTCCCGTTCGCTGATCAGCGGCGTGTAGAGAGATGCCGACTCGGCGGCGAACTCGCTGAAGGTGGACTCCAGGACGTCACCCTCCTTGAGCCGCTCGATCTCCTCGGCGGAGACCTGCTGGCGCGACAGCACGCTGCCGAGCAGCCCCGAGAACAGCGAGAAGCGTTGCCACCAGGGCACGTTGTGATAGATGCGCTTGAGGGTGATGCCCACGTCGCGGTCGATCAACAGCAGCGGCAGGCTGGCGTCACGGCTCTCCTCCAGGGCGGCGCGCATCTCGGCACCGGGCTCGATGCCCGACTGCTCGGCGACGCGCTGCTGGAAGGCCCCCAGCGCCAGGCTGGCGGCCACCATGCCGGCCTTGCCCTGACGGAAGATCTGGAACAGGTCCTGTTCACCCAGGGCATCGGGATTGGTGAGGCTGTGGTGGCGCGAATCGCATAGCTCGATCGCCACGGCATCGAACTCGCCGGAACGGATCAGCGCGCGCACGTCCGCGGCGCTCTCGGCGGAGACATGGGCCGTGCCCAGCAGCGTATAGCGGGTCTCACCCACCTGCAGCACCCGTCGCGGGCCGCTAGGCATGTCGCTGTTCGGGGGGGATGAGGTTTCGGGGGCCTGGGTATCGGTCATGTCGGCTCGGATCGAAGGAAAAGGAGTGTCATTCATCGGTGCGGTGTGCCACCGCCGTCATTTGCGCCAGAACATCGGCGTGAATAGCACCAGCACCGTGAGGATTTCCAGGCGCCCCATCAGCATGGCAAGGCTCAACAGCCACTTGGCAGCGTCCGGCAGGCTGGAGAAATTGCCGGCGGGGCCGATGGTGTCACCCAGTCCGGGGCCGACATTGGCGACCGAGGTGGCGGCACCGGAGAGCGCCGTGACAATGTCCAGGCCCATCAGCGAGAGGCCCAGCGCGACACCCGCGATGGTCAGGAAGAAGAAGAAGGAAAAGGCCACCACACCGCGCGTGACGTCATCGGTCAGCGGTTGACCGTTGTAGCGGGAGGCAAAGACCCCATTGGCATGCACCAGGAAGCGCAACTGGTTGCGCAGCATGATGGCCGCGACCTGGAAGCGGAAGATCTTCATGCCTCCGCTGGTCGAGCCCGAGCAACCCCCGACGAAGGTCAAGTAGAAAAACGCCACGATCGCCATGTTGCCCCAGGTGGTGTAGTCGTCCGAGGCGTAGCCGGTGGTGGTGACCACGGAAATGACGTTGAAGGTCACGTGGGTCAGGGCCTCGAGGGCTGCCGTGCCCTGCCAGATCCGCCATAAAGTGAGCCCGAGAATCACGATCAGCAACATCAGCAGCAACCCCTGGACTTGCTGGTCACGCCAGAGGGCCCCGTGAACGCCCCGCAAGACACGGATATAGAGCACGAACGGCAGGGCGCCCATGAGCATGAACAGGGAGGCGAACCACAGCAGATGGAGCGTGTCGGCATAGGCGCCGAAGGACGCATCGGTGTTGGCGAACCCGCCAGTGGCAAGCGAGGTCATGGCATGCACGACGGCATCCAGGGGCGCCATGCCGCCCAGCCAGTAGCTGACCATGGCGATCAGGGTGAAGCTGCAGTAGATGGTCAGGGTCGCCTTGGCGATGCCCCCGGTGCGTGGCATCACCTTGTCGGACCAGTCCGACGACTCGGTATGGAACAGACGCATCCCCCCCACCTTGAGAAACGGCAGGATGGCGATACCCATGACGATGATGCCGATGCCGCCCAGCCACTGCATGATCCCCCGCCATAGCTTCAAGCCATCGGAGAGGTTCTCGATGCCGCTGAGGATGGTCGAGCCGGTGGTGGTGATGGCGGAGACCGACTCGAAGACGGCATTGGTCACCGACAGTTGAGGCGCGCCCAGGGCCAGGGGAAGGCTGGCGAAGCCACAGATGGTGACCCAGCTCAGGGTGGTGATGACGAACATCTGCCAGGGTTTCAGGGCGATCTCCACCTGCTGGGTGGTCAGCCAGGTGAAGGCTACCGCGCCCAGTACGATGAGGATCGAGAGGCCAAAGGCCTTGGCATCGGGGTCTTGCTCGATGAGCAGGATGAGCCAGGGAACGGCCATGAAAACGGCCAGCACCAGCCAGAGTAGCGACAATACCTTGAAGATAGGCGCCCAATGTCGCAAGCGCGCACTGATTGCCCTGTTGACCACGCCGGTCATGGTTGCCGCCCTTGCTGACCATTGGCTAGACGTCGTGTCATCGATAAGCGCATGACGGTCCCTGCTAGGTTCACTGTGAGTCCCTTGCCCCAGCAGCGTCTCGCGGGTGGCGCGGCGATGGCCGCCTTCCTGACGGAGACGCTGGGGCTGCGACGGTTAGAAAAAGGTCAAACCCACCTGGAACAGCCGCTCCACATCACGGAGGCGGCGCTTGTCGATCACGAACAGGATGACATGGTCGCCCGACCTTACTACCACGTTGTCATGGGCGATCAGCACCTCCTTGCCGCGCACCACGGCGCCGATGGTGGTGCCCTGGGGCAGATCGATTTCGCCGATGGCGCGTCCCACCACCTTTGACGACTGGGTGTCGCCGTGGGCGATGGCCTCGATGGCCTCGGCCGCGCCGCGGCGCAGCGAGTGGACATTGACGATGTCGCCGCGTCGCACGTGGGTCAGCAGGCTGCCGATGGTCGCCTGCTGCGGTGAGATGGCGATATCGATCTCGCCCCCCTGCACCAGGTCGACGTAGGCGGCGTTGTTGATCAGCGTCAGCACCTTCTTGGCCCCCATGCGCTTGGCCAGCATCGACGACATGATGTTGACCTCGTCGTCGTTGGTCAGCGCGCAGAAGATGTCGCAATCCTCGATGTTCTCCTCTTCCAGCAGCCGCTTGGCGGTGGCGCTGCCGTGCAGCACCACGGTGCGGTCGAGGCGTTCGGAGAGCTGGGTGCAGCGCTCGAGGTTGTGCTCGATGATCTTGACCTGGTGGCTGTGCTCCAGGTGCTCGGCCAGGCGCTCGCCGATGTTGCCGCCGCCGGCGATCATCACCCGGCGGAAGTCGCGGTCGAGGCGGCGCAGCTCGCTCATTACCGCGCGGATATCGCGGCGGGCGGCGATGAAGAACACCTCGTCGTCGGCCTCGATCACGGTGTCGCCGCGCGGGATGATCGGCCGGTCCTTCCGATAGATGGCCGCCACCCGGGTGTCCACGCTGGGCATGTGGCGGCGCAGGAAGCCCAGCTCCTGGCCGACCAGCGGGCCACCGTAGAAGGCCCTCACCGCCACCAGTTGCACCAGGCCACCGGCGAACTCCAGCACCTGCAGGGCGCCGGGGTGTTCGATCAGCCGGCGGATATGGTCGGTGACCACCTGCTCGGGGCTGATCAGCACGTCAATGGGCACCGCCTCGTGGGCGAACAGCCCCTTGCGGGTCAGGTAGGCGGTGGCTCGCACCCGGGCGATCTTGGTCGGCGTGCGGAACAGGGTGTGCGCCACCTGGCAGGCGATCATGTTGACTTCGTCGGAGTTGGTCACCGCGATCAGCATGTCGGCGTCCTCGCAGCCGGCCTGGCGCAGCACCATGGGGTAGGAGCCGGCCCCCGACACCGTGCGGATGTCCAGGCGGGTATGCAGCTCGCGCAGGCGCTCGTTGTCGGTGTCCACCACCGTGATGTCGTTCTCCTCCCGGGCCAAGTGCTCGGCAAGGGTGCCGCCGACCTGGCCGGCGCCAAGGATGATGATCTTCATGGTCGTTGTTGTCCGCTCCGGTCAGACCGCGGGGGATCGAGGGCGGCGCACCTGGTGCGCCGCAACATGGCGAGGCAAGCCTAAACCAGCTGCCGTGAGAAGAACAGGTCGCGGCGTGGTTCAGTCCAGGGTGAACCCGACCCTGATGGTGACCTGCCAGTGGGCGACCCGCCCGTCCTCGATATGGCCGCGGGTGTCCATGACCTCGAACCAGCGCATGCCATGCAGGCTCTCGGCGGCCTTGGTCAGGGCGCTCTGGATGGCGTCCTCGATGTTTTTCTCCGAGGAGCCCGTCAGCTCGATGTGCTTGTAGGTGTGGTGGCTCATGGGACCTCCAGTGTCGTGGAACGGACAGCCCGCCCTCAGGCGGGATGCTTCTCCAGTCTGGCATAGAAGAAGCCATCGTGGCTGTCGGGCTGCGGCAGCAATTGCCGCCCGGTGCCCGCGGCGCGGCCCCAGGCCATGTCGGCCGGGGTGGTCACCACTGCTTCCGGGGTGCGGGCGAGGAAGCGCTCGATCTGCTCGGCGTTCTCCTCGGGCAGCACCGAGCAGGTGGCGTAGAGCAGGGTGCCGCCGGGGCGCAGCAGCGGCCACAGGTTGTCGAGCAGCCGGGCCTGGAGCTCGGCCAGCCTGGGGATGTCCGAGGGGCGGCGTAACCGCTTGATGTCGGGGTGGCGGCGGATCACGCCGCTGCCGGAGCAGGGGGCATCGAGCAGGATGGCGTCGAAGAACGTGCCGTCCCACCAATCGCGGGTGGTGGCGTCGCCCTCGGCCAGGGTCGCGGCGAGCCCCAGCCGTGTCAGGGTGTCCTCGACACGGGCCAGGCGTGCGGCATCGCTGTCGACGGCCTGCAGGTCGATATCGAACAGTTCCAGCAGGTGTGCGGTCTTTCCGCCCGGGGCGCAACAGGCATCCAGCACCCGAGCGCCCGGCCGCGGCGCAAGCGACGGGCCGAGCAGCACGGCGGTAAGCTGGGCCGACTCATCCTGGACGCTGACATGGCCCTCGGCGAAGCCGGGAAGCACCTCGACATCACGTGGCGCCTCGAGGGTCAGGCCATCCGGCGCATGCGCGCAGAGACGCGCCTCGATGCCCGCCGCGGCGAGGCGTTCCAGGTACATTTCGCGGTCGCCATGGCGGCGGTTGATGCGCAGGGTCATGGGCCCCGGTATATTATTGGCTTCGCAGATGGCTCGCCAGTCGTCGGGCCAGGCCTGGCGCAGGGCCTTGAGCCACCAGCGGGGATGCAGCAGCGCCACGGCCGGGTCGTGGTCGACCTCGGCCTGGAGCTCGGCGCTCTCGCGCTGCAGGCGCCGCAGGCAGCCGTTGAGCACCCGGGTGGCCCACTCCTTGCCCAGTAGGCGAGCGGCGCCGGCGGTCTCACCCACCGCGGCGTGGGCCGGAATGCGTAGGTAGAGCAGCTGGTGGATACCGAGCAGCAGCAGCGCCTGGACGTCGGCGTCGCGGGCCTTGAACGGCTTGGCCAGCAGCGTGCCGGCCAGCGCCTCGAGGCGGGGCAGGGTCCGGCAGGTGCCGTAGCAGAGCGCCTTGAACAGGGCCCGGTCACGGGCCACCACCTGATGGTCGTCGAGGCCGGTGAGCGAGCCCTTGCCGGTGATCACCGGGGCCAGGGCACGGGCGGCGGCGGCACGCACCGCCAGGCCGTTGTCGCGACTGCCTTCCCGGGAGCGGGGCGCGGGGGTTGCCTGGCTCATGCGGTGGCCTCCTCATCGGTGTGTCCCAGTCGGGTGCCGGGCGCGAGGCGCTCGGCGCGGGCCTTGAGCAGTTCGCTCACCGCCAGGGGCTTGCCGCCGGGCAGCTGGGCGCGGGTCACCTCGAGCACTTGGTCGCCGGCCGCGCCGCAGGCGATGCGCAGGGCATCGGGGCCGTGGGCCAGCAGGGTGCCGGGCGGCATCGGGGCCTCGCCCGGGGCGGGGGAGGCGGCCCGCGCCATCAGCAGGCGCAGGCGGTCGTCCCCCAGGGCACACCAGGCCACCGGCCAGGGGTTGAAGGCGCGGATCCGCGCCGCGAGCTCGGCGGCCGGGCGGCGGAAGTCGAGTTCCGCCTCGGCCTTGGAGAGCTTGGCGGCATAGTTGATCCCCGCCTCGGGCTGGGGCGTGGTGGGCAGGCCATCGCCGGCCAGCGCATCCAGGGCCTCGACGATCGCCTGGCCGCCGAGGCGCGCCAGGCGGTCGTGGAGCTCGCCGCCGGTGGTGTTGGCGGCGATCGGGGTGCGCCTGACCAGCAGCATGTCGCCGGTGTCGAGGCCCGCGTCCATCTGCATGATGGTCACGCCGCTCTCCGCGTCGCCGGCCTCGATGGCCCGCTGGATGGGGGCCGCCCCGCGCCAGCGCGGCAGCAGCGAGGCATGCACGTTGAGACAGCCCAGCGGAGGGATCTCGAGCACGGCACCGGGCAGGATCAGCCCGTAGGCCACCACCACCATGATGTCGGCCTCAAGCCCCGCCAGCTCGGCCCGACCCTCGGGCGCCTTCAGGGTCGCCGGCTGATGGACCGGCAGGTCGTGCTCCAGCGCGAGGGCCTTCACGGGGCTCGGGGTCAGCTTGCGGCCGCGGCCGGCCGGGCGGTCGGGCTGGGTATAGACGGCGACGACGTCGTGGCGGCTCGCCAGCAGCGCCGCCAGGCTCTCGGCGGCAAAGTCGGGAGTGCCGGCGAAGATGACGCGCAGGGGTCGGGACATGTTCAGGACCTTGCCAGTGGGCGATGCCCTCCATGATAACGGAGGTGGCCGGAAACGACGAAGGCCGACGCATCGGCGTCGGCCTTCTCCGGGAGGTTCGGCAAGGCGTCAGGCGGGTTGCATCTGCCGGTGACGCTTGTGCATCTTCTTCATCACCCGGTCACGCTTGAGCGCGGAGAGGTAGTCGACGAACAGCACCCCTTCCAGGTGATCGTATTCGTGCTGTATGCAGTGGGCGAGCAGGCCCTCGGCCTCCATCTCGTAGGGCTGGCCGTCACGATCCAGGGCCTCGAGGTGAACCCTCAGGGCGCGGGGAACCTCGGCGTAGTACTCCGGGATCGACAGGCAGCCCTCCTGCATCGGCTCACGCTCCTCGCCGAGGGGCGTGAACTGCGGGTTGATCAGCACCAGCGGGCGCGACTGGCCGTCGCTGACGTCAATGACGATGACCCGGCGGTGCACGTCTACCTGGGTAGCGGCCAGTCCGATGCCGCTTGCGTCGTACATGGTCTCGAGCATGTCGTCGACCAGGCGGCGTACCTCGTCGTCTACCGTCTCGACCGGCGTGGCGATGGTGCGCAGCCGCTCGTCGGGAAATTCGAGGATGGGTAATTTGGCCATGGCGTTGGAATCACCGTTATGCTGTCATTTACAAGATGACACTATTCTAGGAGTACGCGCTCGGTGGCGATAGCGTCGAACGTGCATCATATCAATAGCATCTGACTATACCACGTCGCCGTCGTTCCATGGCGTCAGGCGTGAGGCCAGCAACGCGGGGGAGAGCAGGGATGAGACAGACAGGATGCGCAGTGGGGTGGCGCCAGCGGCTGAAGGGGGGGCTCGGTACCCTGCTGGTGGGTGGGGCCCTGAGCCTTGCCACCACGCTTGCCCAGGCCCAGGGGCTCTCCTGGGAGGAGGGCCTGAAAGGCGATGCCCCGGATCGCTATACGGTGGTCAGGGGTGACACCCTCTGGGACATCTCCGGTCGTTTCCTGCGGCATCCCTGGCAGTGGCCCGAGGTGTGGCAGGTCAACCCGCAGATCAAGAACCCGCACCTGATCTATCCCGGCGACGTCGTCTACCTCTATGACTGCAACGGGCGCCCCTGTCTCGGCCTCGAGCGGGGCCAGGGCATGGTCCGACTGTCGCCGGAGGTCCGTACCACCCCGCACCGCGAGGCCATCGAGCCGATACCCCTGGATGCCGTGCGCCACTTCCTGCGCGAGCACCGTGTCATCGACGACCCCGAGGCGCTGGACGAGCTGGCCTATGTGGTCGCCGGGGATGATGGTCGCCTGGTCAGCGGCGGCGGTGACCGCCTCTATGCCCGCGGCCGGGTCGAGGGCGACGGCCGCTTTGGCCTCTACCGGGTGGGCGAGCGCTATGTCGACAGCGCCAGCGGCGAGCCGCTCGGCCTCGAGTTGGAGAGCGTCGGCCAGGCGCGCCGCCTGCGTCAGGAGGACGATATCGCGGTGCTGGAGGTGACCTCCTCCAGTCAGGAGGTGCGCAACGACGACATCGTGCTGCCGCTCGAGGATCGCCGGCTGGTCACCGAGTTCCTGCCCCGGGCCCCCGACCAGGAGATCGAGGGGCGCATCCTGGCGGTGCCCGGCGGCGTGCGCTTCATCGGCCGCCTGCAGGTGGTGGCGCTCGACCGCGGCCGGCGCGACGGCCTGGAGGCGGGCCACGTGCTGAGGGTAGAGCAGCGCGGCGAGCTGGTCAGCGACCCGCGCACCGGCGAGGCGCTGCGCCTGCCCGGCGAGGATGCCGGCCTGGTGATGGTCTTCCGTCCCTACGAGAAGATGAGCTACGGCTTGGTGATGCAGGCCAACCGCACCCTCTCCGTGGGCGACCGCATCCACAGCCCGCAGCGCCTGCTGGATACGGCGCTGCGCTAGGGCGAGGCCCGACGGTGCAGGCGCGGGAATGGCTGGTTCTCGCCCGGTTGCCCGGCATGGGCGCCGCGCGCCTGGCCGAACGGGTGGCGGCACGTCCTGACTGGCCGGACGGCTGGCTGGCCGTGCTGCCGCGCGAGGCGGGCATGGCCCTGCGGCTATGGCTCGATCATCCCGCCCGCAGCCCCCTCTCCGCCGACCTGGCGGCCGACGAGGCCTGGCTCGCGGCCGAGCCCGGCCGGCACCTCCTCCACCCCGATCATCCGTCCTGGCCGAGGCTACTCGTGCAGATCGCCGATCCCCCGCCGGTGCTCTGGGCGCTGGGCGACCTCGGGGCCCTTGGCCCGCCGCGGCTGGCCATGGTCGGCTCGCGGCGGCCGACCCGCGAGGGGCTCACCAATGCCGCAGGCTTCGCCCGGGAGCTGGCCGGGCGGGGCTGGTGCGTGGTCAGCGGCATGGCACTGGGTATCGATGCCGCCGCCCAGCAGGCGGCACTCGACGCCGGCGGGGCGAGCGTGGCGGTACTCGGCTGCGGGGTGGACGTCATCTATCCGCCGCGCCACCATCGCCTCTACCGGCGCCTGCAAGAGACGGGCGGACTGCTGCTCTCCGAGCATCCCCCGGGCACCCGGGCACGGGCCAGCTTCTTCCCGCGCCGCAACCGCATCGTCACCGGCCTCTCGCTGGGCGTGCTGGTGGTGGAGGCCGCCGAGCGCAGCGGCTCGCTGGTCAGTGCCCGGCTGGCCCTCGAGCAGAACCGCGAGGTCTTCGCCCTGCCCGGCTCGATCCATAACCCGACAGCGCGCGGCTGCCTGCAGCTCATCCGCGATGGTGCCGTGCTGGTCCGCGACCTGGACGACATCCTCGCCGAGCTCAGCCAGTGGGCGGTGGCTAGCGCCCCCGCTCCGGTTTCTTCAGCGCCCGAGCCGGCCGAGGCGCCGGAGAATTCGCTGCTGCGCTGGCTGAGCGACACGCCCACGCCGGTGGACGCCCTGGTGGCCCTGACCGGCCGCGGCGTCGCCGACTGCCAGCGCGGCCTGTTCGAACTAGAGCTGGAGGGTGCCGCGACCCAGGCCGCCGGTGGCTGGGTGCGCCTGCCGACCCGGCCGGGAGCGTGATAGGATATGCCCCCTGACGCCGGTCATCCGGCATGTCGAGGCAAGGCGAGGAGACCCATGATCGAGGCCAGCGCTCTTGAGGAGGCTGTCGTGGCCCTGCGTGCGGGAGGCGTGATCGCCTACCCCACCGAGGCCGTCTGGGGGCTGGGGTGCGACCCCGACGACGAGCAGGCCCTGGCCCGCCTGCTGCGCCTCAAGGCGCGCGACCCGGCCAAGGGCGTGATCCTGGTGGCGGCGAGCATCGGCCAGTTCGCGCCCTGGCTCGAGGGGCTGCCCATCGAGCTGCATGCGCCGCTGGTGGCGAGCTGGCCGGGACCTATGACCTGGCTGGTGCCCGACAACGGCCGCTCCCGCGCCCTGGTGCGCGGCGACCATGACCGGGTGGCACTGCGCGTCAGCGCCCATCCGCTGGTCGTGGCGCTGTGCGAGGCCTTCGGCGGCCCGCTGGTCTCGACCTCGGCCAACCGGGCCGGCGAACCGCCGGCGATGCGTGCCGAGCAGGTCCGGGCGGCCTTCGGCGCTGAGCTCGATGCCGTCCTGGACGCCCCGTTGGGCGGCCTCGAACGTCCCAGTACCATCCGCGACCTGGTCACCGGCCGGTTACTGCGTTCCTGAACCCTCCCCGATTTTGCCCCTGGAGGCACCGTTGGCCCACGCCCATCTCGATGACGTCAAGACCTACCTGCTCGACCTCCAGGAGCGCCTCTGCACGGCCCTGGCCGCCGAGGATGGCGGTAGCTTCCGCGAGGATAGCTGGCAGCGTGATGAGGGCGGCGGCGGCCGCTCCCGTGTAATCGAGCGGGGCCAGCTCTTCGAGAAGGGCGGCGTGAACTTCTCCCATGTGTTCGGCGAACGCCTGCCGCCCTCGGCCACCGCGGCGCGCCCGGAGCTCGTCGGGCGCAGCTTCCATGCGCTGGGGGTCTCCTGGGTGCTGCACCCGGCGAACCCCCATGTGCCCACCAGCCACGGCAACGTGCGCTTCCTCATCGCCGAGAAGGCGGGCGAAGCCCCCGTCTGGTGGTTTGGCGGCGGCTTCGACCTGACGCCCTATTACCCGGTGCATGAGGACGTGGTGCACTGGCACCGGGTGGCGCGCGACGCCTGCGCCCCCTTCGGCGACGAGGTCTATCCGCGCTACAAGGCGTGGTGCGACGACTACTTCTATCTGAAGCATCGCGACGAGACCCGCGGCGTCGGCGGACTCTTCTTCGACGACCTCAACGAAGGCGGTTTCGCACAGTGCTTTGCCTTCCAGCGCGCCGTGGGCGACGCCTTCCTCGATGCCTACCTGCCCATCGTGCGGCGCCGTCGCGACACGCCCTACGGAGAGCGCGAGCGCGACTTCCAACTCTATCGTCGCGGGCGCTACGTGGAGTTCAATCTGGTGTGGGACCGCGGCACCCTGTTCGGGCTGCAGAGCGGCGGGCGCAGCGAATCGATCCTGATGTCGATGCCGCCCCTGGCGCGCTGGGAATACGACTGGCACCCCGAGCCGGGCAGCCCCGAGGAGGCCCTCTACCACGACTATCTGCGTCCCCGCGACTGGCTGGGAGAAACCGATGGGGGCCATCGTTGAGGGACAGAAAAGGGGCGCCGGTGACAGGTCCCGAAGTGTCGGACCACCGAGGGGGCGCTGTGAATACATCCTTGTACGCTACCGACGCCATCCCTGGCGTAGGACCTCCTCTACGACCTGTCACCGGATCAGCCCCGCAAAATACAGCTATCCGCGATGGCTCTGAAGGAGAAAAAATACCATGACCGATCGCTACTGCGTCTTCGGCCACCCGGTCGGCCATTCGAAGTCGCCGGTCATCCACGCCGCCTTCGCCGCGCAGACCGGGGACGATATCGAGTACACCGCCATCGAGGCGCCGCTGGACGACTTCGCCGGCGCCTGGCGGCGCTTCGTGGCCGAGGGCGGCCGTGGGGCCAACGTCACCGTGCCCTTCAAGGAGGCGGCCTTCCGCCTCTGCGACACGCTCAGCGAGCGCGCCCGTCGGGCCGGGGCGGTCAACACCCTGATCCTGGGGGGCAACGGTCTGACATACGGCGATACCACTGACGGGGTCGGCCTGGTGCGCGATCTCAAGCGCCATGGCGTGGAACTGGCTGGGGCACGGATCCTGGTGCTGGGTGCCGGGGGCGCGGTGCGCGGTGTGCTGGAGCCGCTGCTGGCGGAGGGGCCGGCGAGCCTGCTGGTGGCCAACCGCACGGCGGCCAAGGCCGAGGCGCTGGCCGCCGACTTCCGCGACCTGGGCGAGATCGCCGGCGGCGGCTTCGACGCCGTGGCGGGCCCCTTCGACCTGGTGATCAACGGCACCAGCGCGAGCCTCGCCGGTGACCTGCCGCCGCTGCCCGACGCGCTCTTCGCGCCGGGCGCCACCGCCCACGACATGATGTACGGCGCCGCGCCCACGGTCTTCCTGCGCTGGGCCGCCGAGCGCGGCGCCAAGACCGTGGATGGCCTGGGCATGCTGCTGGAACAAGCGGCGGAGTCCTTCTTCCAGTGGCGTGGCAGTCGCCCCGATACCGGCCCGGTGCTGGAGAGGCTCAGGCGGGCGCTTTAATAAAGGTTCATCGCATGAAAACACTCGGTTCTCATGTAGGCCCGATAAGCCGGAGGCGCATCGGGCGAAGAGGCTAGCACCGCCTCGTGGATCCGCCCGGTGCGCTGGCGCTTACCGGCCCTACGGGGTTGGGGCGGCAAGCCGATATCTTGCCGTAAGCATCGTCACGCTAATCTGCGAGGAACCTTAATAAAGAGCGATCGACTGCCAGGGCGCCGTCAGCGTCTCTTGACGTAAAGCCCCACCATGCACAGCGCCACACCGGCCACCGAGGTCAGCATGCCGCCGTTGACCAGCCAGGGGTGGCGGTCGATCCAGGGCACGAAGGGCTGGGCGGTGTCGCGGCAGACGCCCGCGCGATAATCCCAGTGCCCCTCCTGAACGAGCAGGCAGTCGCGCACCTCACTCAGTTCGATGAAGTAGGCGCCCATCAGCATCAGGATGGGTAGTACCAGCAGCAGCAATCCGATCTTCAGCATGCACGACAAACCTTTCTTCAGGGGCGCGGGCAGTGGGGCGTGCGGCCGGCGTTGCGGGCTTGTTGGTAGCGGGCCATGGCGTCGCCCATGGCCGCTTCCAGGCCGCCGATGCGCTGGCCGTGGCTGGGGTGGGTGGACATCCAGGCCGGTGGCCGGGCGCCGCCTCCGGCGGCCCCCATGTTGTCCCACAGGGAAACGCTTTCCCGCGGGTCGAAGCCGGCGTCGGCCATCAGGGTCAGGCCCAGGGTGTCGGCCTCGCTCTCGTGGCGCCGCGAGAAGGGCAGCAGGATGCCGTACTGGGCGCCCATGCCCAGCGCCGCCATCATGGTCTCGCCGCCGGCGCCCTGCATGCCGGAAGCGGAGGAGATCACCGACAGGCCGAGCTGGGTGGCTGTCTGGGTAGAGGCGCGCTCGTTGGCATGGCGGGCCAGCACGTGGGCGATCTCGTGGCCGATCACCGCGGCGAGCTGGTCCTGGTTGCGGGCGACCTGGAGCAGGCCGGTGTTGATGCCCACGTAGCCGCCGGGGAGGGCGAAGGCGTTGGCCTGCTCGGACTCGAAGACCTTGACCTGCCAGCTCTGGTTGCGTTCCTGCTGGGGCAGGGCGCGGACCACGGCCTCGGTCACGCACTGCACGTAGCGCAGCGGCGCGCCGCCGACCGTCGGCAGCTCCTGCTGGTACTGGGCGAAGGCCTGGGCCCCCATCTGGTCGAGCTGCTCGTCGGACATCAGGGTGAGCTGCGAGCGCCCGGTGGGCGAGGTGGTGCAGGCGGCGAGGCTGACGCTCAGGGCGCCAACGGCAAGCAAATGGGTCCAACGCATGGAGAGCTCCTGTCGATGCCAGATCAGTGAGACTCTGGACGGGGCGTCGAGGTTCGCCACAAGATACCCCGAACGCCGGTCAGGTCAACCGCGAAATATGCACACCGGGAGGAAGCCGCCATGGACGCCGAGTTATCGCGTCGTTTGCTCAAGCTGCTGGATCACGTCGAACACTGGCTGCCGCCACCCCCGGTGGAGGTGGACTGGGCGCGGGACGTCGCCGCCCTCTGGCAGCGCCATGCCCTGGGAGGCCGGTTGCTGCCGGTCCCGCCCCGGGACGCCCTGGCGCTCGACGACCTGCTGGGCATCGAACGCCAGAAGCTGGCGCTGGTCGACAACACCCGCGCCTTCCTGCAGGGCCATCCGGCCAACCACGCCCTGCTGTGGGGCTCGCGCGGCAGCGGCAAGTCGTCGCTGATCCGCGCCCTGCTCAATAGCCTGTCCGGCGAGGGGTTGCGTCTGGTGCAGGTGGACCGCCATGACCTCTCGGCGCTGCCGATGCTGGTGGAGCAGCTGCGCCACCAGCGCCAGCGCTTCGTCGTCTACTGCGATGATCTCTCCTTCGAGGGGCACGACGATGCCTACAAGGCGCTGAAGAGCGTGCTGGACGGGGCCCTGACCGGACCGCCGCCCAATGTGCTGCTCTACGCCACCTCCAACCGCCGCCACCTGCTGCCCGAGTCGATGAGCGACAACGAGGGCTCGCGGCTGGTGGGCGACGAGCTCCACCATGGCGATGCCGTGGAGGAGAAGATCTCGCTTTCCGACCGCTTCGGCCTGTGGCTGGGCTTCCACCCCTTCAGCCAGGATGTCTACCTGGAGGCCTGCTGTCACTGGGTCACTCAGCTGGGCCGTCGCGAGGACTGGAACGCCGACGCGCGGGCCGAGGCGATCCGCTTCGCCACCCTGCGCGGCGGGCGAAGCGGTCGAGGTGCCTGGCAGTTTGCCACCCAGTGGGTGGGCCGCCGGCGCCTGCACGGGAAGTAGCTGTCAGCGGCGGCGGCTGTTGCGTGCCTCCTTGGTGCGTCCCAGTTCACGCTTCTTGGCCTTTTCCCGGTCGCTGGCATCGGCCATGTTGTCGAAGGGGTTCTTGCCCGAGCGGAACTCGAAGCGCATGGGGGTGCCGCGCACCTTGAGCACCTTGCGGAAGGTGTTGGTCAGGTAGCGCTTGTAGGCCTCTGGCAGCGAGCCGGTCTGGTTGCCGTGGACCACGATGATCGGCGGATTGCTGCCGCCCTGGTGGGCCATGCGCAGCTTGATGCGCCGCCCCTGGACCAGGGGCGGCTGGTGCTGGGTAACGGCGTCCTGGAGGATGGAGGTCAGGCGGTTGGTCGACCAGTGGCTGTTGGCCGAGGCGAAGGCTCGTTCGATGGACGGGTAGAGGTCACCGACGCCGGTGCCGTGCAGTGCCGAGATGAAGTGCATCTCGGCGTAGTCGGCAAAGCCCAGGCGGCGCTTGATCTCGCTGCGCATCGTCTCCTTGGCCTCGTGCTCCAGGCCATCCCACTTGTTCACCGCCAGCACCAGGGCGCGCCCGCTGGTCAGCACATAGTCGAGCAGGTGCAGGTCCTGTTCCACCAGTCCGGTGCGGGCATCGAGCACCACCACGGCGACGTGGCACTCCTTGATGGCCTCGAGGGTCTTGATGATCGAGAACTTCTCGGCGATCTCGCTGACGTTCTTGCGGCGGCGCACTCCCGCGGTATCCACCAGGACATAGGGCTTGCCGCGGCGCTCGAAGGGGATCTCGATGGCGTCGCGGGTCGTGCCGGCCTCATCGAAGACCACCACCCGCTCCTCGCCGAGCAGGCGGTTGACCAGGGTCGACTTGCCGACATTGGGGCGCCCGATGACGCCGATCCGGATACCCTTGGTGCCGGTGTCGGCGGGGATGCTCTCGTCGCGCGCGGGGAAGGGTTCGAGCACCACCTCGATGAGGCTGGTGACGTTGCGGCCGTGGGCCGCGGCGATGGGGTGCGGGTCGCCTAGCCCCAGTTGCCAGAAGTCGGCCATGGCGCTGTGCTCTTCCAGGCCGTCGACCTTGTTGACCACCAACCAGGTCTTCTTCTGGTTGACCCGCAGGTGGTTGGCGATGGCCTCGTCGGCGACGTTGAGGCCGGCGCGGGCGTCGACCAGGAACAGCACGATGTCGGCCTCGTCGATGGCCACCAGCGACTGTTCGGCCATGGCCGCATTGATGCCCTCCTCGTCACCGCTGATGCCGCCGGTATCGATCACGGTGTAGGCCTTGTCGCCGAGCATGCCGTTGCCGTACTTGCGGTCGCGGGTCAGCCCCGGGAAATCCGCCACCAGGGCGTCCCGCGAGCGAGTCAGGCGGTTGAACAGCGTCGACTTGCCGACGTTGGGGCGGCCGACCAGGGCGATCACCGGCGTCATGGACGAAGCTCCATGGCGTCCAGGGTGCCGTCGTTGGCCAGCGCATAGATGCGCCGGCGGTCGGTGAGCGGGCGCACGCTGATACCGGAGCCGTCGACGTGGGCGCGGCCGACGATCTTGCCCTCGCGAGCATCGATCAGGTGCAGATAGCCCTCGGCGTCGCCCACCACCAGGTGGTCAGTGGCGTAGGCCGGCGCGGTGAGCGAGCGTCCCTCGAGCGCCTCGTTGCGCCAGATCTCGTTGCCGGACCCGGCATCCACGGCGATCACGTGGCTGGCCTCGTCGACCACGAACAGGAAGTCCCCCACCAGGATCGGGGTGTGGTAGCTGGAGAGCTCCCGTGACCACTGCACCTCGCCGGAGGGGGCGTCGAGGGCGGCCAGGCGGCCGTTGTAGCTGGTCACGAACAGCCGGCCGTCCTGGGTGAGGACCGGCTGGCCGGCCAGGTCGACCAGGCGGTCGATCTCGCTGCGCCCCTGGGGAATGGCGATGCGACGCTCCCAGAGCGGCAGGCCGCTGCGATTGTCCAGCGTCACCAGGCGGCCATTGGCGAAGCCGGCAAAGGTGACCGGGTCGATCACCGTGGGGGTGCCGGTGCCGCGCAGGGTCAGCGAGGGGCGCGGGCCGCTGTAGACCCAGCGTTCGTCGCCGCTCTGGCGGTCCAGGGCAGTGACGCGGCCATCGACGGCCTGGACCACCAGCAGCTGCTGGTTGGCCTGGGGCGCGGCCAGCACTTCGCTGGTGACCCGCGCGCGCCACTGGATCTCGCCGTCGGCCTGGTCCAGGGACAGCACCTCGCCGTTGCGGGTGGCCAGGAAGAGACTGCCGGTCATCGCGGTCAGGCCGCTGGAGACCGGTGTGTCGAGCTCGACCTCCCAGCGGGTCTTGCCGGTGTCGGCATCCAGGGCCGCCACCAGGCCACGGCCGTCGGCGGCGAACAGGGTGTCACCGTCCTGGGCCGGCGCCACCGGGTAGCCGGCGTCGCCCAGCCCCTTGCCGACGCGCTCGCGCCACAGGGTCTCCAGCTCGGTGGTGGCATTCAGAGAGGTGAGCTCCCGCGGGGCGTACTCGGGCTCGGTCTTGCCGGCACAGCCGGCCAGCAGGGCCAGGGCCGCGGTGGCGGCAATCAGCAGGGTCGGTCTCATAGGGTGGCCTCCTCGGCGCCGAGATCGTCCAGCTTGAGCTGGACGCCGTACAGCGGCTGGTCACGTTGCTCGGCGAGCGTCAGGGCCTCGCGCCAGGCCTCACGGGCCCGGTCGGCGCGCCCCAGGGCATGCTGGGCATCGCCGCGTATCTCGGCGCGTTGGGCCGCCAGGGTCTCGGGCACGCCCTCCAGGGTGGTCAAGGCCGTCTCGGCACTGCCCTCGGCGAGTTGCAGGCGGGCCAGGCGCAGGCGCGCCAACCCTTCGAGGTAGTCGCGTTCGCTGCCCTCGACCACCGTCTCGAGGGCGGCCCGGGCCCGTTCCCGGTCACCCGCATCGATGGCCAGGCGGGCGTCGAGCAGCCGCGCCAGATCGGCGTAGAGGGTCTTGCCGTGCTCGTCGGTGATCTCGCCGACCAGCTCGGCGGCACGCTGTCGTGCATCGTCGTCCAGGTCGTCCTGGCCGCTGAGGTCAAGCAGCTGCTGGTAGCGCAGGGAGGCGGCCTCGGCCTTGCCCGCCTGATAGTCCTGCCAGGCGTTCCAGCCGAACACGCCGGCCGCGGCGATGACCACGCCGGCGATCAGCGAGGTGCCGTTCTCCTTCCACCAGCGCTTGATGGCCTCAAGCTGTTCTTCCTCGGTTCTCAGCTCCGCCACGGGCGGTCTCCTCTGATGCAGGTGTCCGTCAGGCGAAGGATTCGCCTTCCAGCAGGGATGTCAGGGTCTCGGCGAGCGCTGCCTGGGGGAGGCGCTGCTGCTCGCGCGCCTCGCGCAGGAACTTCAGGGTCACGCTGCCCTCGGCCAGCTCGTCCTCGCCGAGCAGCAGGGCCAGGCGGGCGCCGCTGCGGTCGGCCTTCTTGATGCGACTCTTGAAGCTGCCACCGCCGCAGTGCAGCTGCAGGCGCAGCTCGGGCAGCGCCTCGCGCAGGCGCTCGCCGAGCAGCAGGGTGGCGGCGGTGGCCGCCTCGTCCATGGGCAGCAGGTAGACGTCCAGCTCGTCGCGGGCGGTGTCGGGCACCAGCGCTAGGGTGTCGAGCAGCAGCACCAGCCGCTCGATGCCCATGGCGAAGCCCACCGCCGGGGTCGGCTTGCCGCCGAGCTGCTCGACCAGGCCGTCGTAGCGGCCGCCGGCGCACACCGTGCCTTGGCTGCCCAGCGCCGTGGTGGTCCACTCGAAGACGGTGCGGCCGTAGTAGTCCAGGCCGCGCACCAGCCGCGGGTTGATCACGTAGCCGATGCCGGCGGCGTCGAGCAGCGCGCAGAGCCGCTCGAAGTGCGCGCGGGAGGCGTCGTCCAGGTGGTCCATCAGCTTGGGCGCGCCCTCGAGCATCTCGGCCATCGCCGGATTCTTGGAGTCGAGGATGCGCATCGGGTTGCTGGTCAGGCGCCGGCGGGAGTCCTCGTCGAGCAGGGCGTGATGCTGCTCGAAGTAGGCCACCAGGGTGTCGCGGTAGGCGGCACGGGCCTCGGCGGAGCCCAGCGAGTTGAGCTCCAGGGTGACGTGCTGGTACAGCCCCAGCGCCTTCCACAGGCGGGCCGAGAGCAAGATCGTCTCGGCATCGATGTCCGGCCCCTCCAGGCCGAAGGCCTCCACGCCCACCTGGTGGAACTGGCGGTAGCGGCCCTTCTGGGGACGCTCATGGCGGAACATGGGGCCCTGGTACCAGAGGCGCTGGGTCTGATTGTGCAGCAGGCCGTGCTCCATGGCGGCGCGCACGCAGCTCGCCGTGCCTTCGGGGCGCAGGGTCAGGCTGTCGCCGTTGCGGTCATCGAAGGTGTACATCTCCTTCTCGACGATGTCGGTGACCTCGCCGATGGAGCGCTTGAAGAGCGCAGTCTGCTCGACGATGGGCGTGCGGATCTCGGCGTAGCCATAGCGCCGCATCAGCGCCTGGACCTGGCCCTCGACGTACTGCCACAGCGCCGACTGTTCCGGCAGCAGGTCGTTCATGCCACGGATGGCCTGGATCTTCTTCTTGCTTGGCTCTTTGTGACTCGCTTGGGACGTGCTCAATGCTTGCTCCTTGTCTGCTCGCCGGACGCCACCCAGGGGGTCAGGCGTCCCGGGCGATGACATCCTGTTCGGCCTGCTGCTTCTCACGCACCTTGTCGCGGATCAGCCGCTCCAGGTCATCCACCAGGTGGTCGTTGCGCAGCTTGCTGGCCGGCTTGCCGTCGAGGTAGACGAGGTTGGCGGGGCTGCCGCCGGTCAGGCCGATATCGACTTCCTTGGCCTCGCCGGGGCCGTTGACCACGCAGCCGATGACCGAGACGTCCAGCGGGGTCATGACGTCCTCGAGGCGCTCTTCCAGGGCGTTCATGGTGCCGATGACGTCGAAGTTCTGGCGCGAGCAGCTGGGGCAGGCGATGAAGTTGATGCCCTTGCTGCGCAGGCGCAGGCTCTTGAGCATGTCGAACCCGACCTTGATCTCCTCGACCGGGTCGGCGGCCAGCGACACGCGGATGGTGTCGCCGATGCCGTCCATCAGCAGCATGCCCAGGCCAATGGAGGACTTGACGGTCCCCGAGCGCAACCCGCCGGCCTCGGTGATGCCCAGATGCAGCGGCTGCTCGATGCGCGTGGCCAGGTCGCGGTAGGCGGCCACGGCCATGAAGACGTCGGAGGCCTTGACGCTGACCTTGAAGTCGGGGAAGTCGAGGCGATCCAGGTGGTCGATATGGCGCATCGCCGACTCGACCAGGGCGGCGGGGGTGGGCTCGCCGTACTTCTTCTGCAGGTCCTTCTCCAGCGAGCCGGCGTTGACGCCGATGCGGATCGGGATGCCATTGTCACGCGCGGCGCTGACCACGGCGCGCACGCGCTCCTCCTTGCCGATATTGCCGGGGTTGATACGCAGGCAGTCGACGCCGAGCTCGGCGACGCGCAGGGCGATCTTGTAGTCGAAGTGGATATCGGCGACCAGCGGCACCTCGACCTCGCGCTTGATGCGCCCGAACGCCTCGGCGGCGTCCATGTCGGGCACAGAGACGCGCACGATGTCGGCGCCGGCGGCCTCGAGCTGACGGATCTGCGCCACGGTGGCGGCCACGTCCAGGGTGTCGGTGTTGGTCATGCTCTGCACGGAGATGGGGGCATCGCCCCCGACCGGTACCTTGCCGACATGGATCTGGCGTGACGTGCGACGAATGATGGGGGATTGTGCGTGCATGGCGACGGACTCATTCTCCCAGGGTGAAGCGGGCGACGTTGTTGGCCCCGGCGCGGGCTCGCAGGTCCACCGGCTTGCCGCCCCACACCAGCTCGACGCCGGTGGCGTTGCCCACGGTCAGGCGGAACGGCGGTTCGCCTTCGACGCGTGCCGTGGTGCCGGGTTCCTGGAGGCCGACGAAGACCCGCTGGTTGCTGGCGTCGAAGATCTCGGTCCAGGACTGCTCGTTGAAGGTCAGCTCTAGCACCCGCGTATCGCCGGCCGCGGCCTCGGCGGGGCTCTCGGCCTCGGGAGCGGCCTCGGCCACCGCGTCGGGCTCGGCCACCGCGGCCGTCTCACCGTCGCTGGCGGACGTGCCGTCGGTTGTGGTCTCGTCCGTGACAGGCGCCGGCTCGGCCGGCGCCTGTGGCTCGGCCGCGTCCGGCGCGTCCTCGACCAGGCCAAGGTCGCTCTCCTCCTCGGGCAGCGGCGGCAGGGAGGCGTCGCCGCTGCCGCCGTCCTCGGTGATGGTGGTACTGCCATCCAGGCTGTCTACCGACACCGGCCCGCTGTCGCCGGGGGTGGGCGGCTGGCTGCCGCCGCGGCTCTGCCACCACATCAGCGTCAGGCCGATCAGGCCGGCGATGACCAGCAGGGTGACCAGGCGGAATAGCCAGGCGGCGAGGCGCGAGGGCGGCCGGGTGACCTGGACCGGGGTGATGCGGTGTTCGGTCTCCTGGCTGGCGAAGCGTGCCTTGTAGGCCTCGAGCACGGGGCGGTCGTCGATGCCGAGCAGGTGGGCATAGCTGCGCAGGTAGCCGCGGCGATAGGCGGCCACCGGCACTTCCTCGTAGCTGTCGCCCTCCAGTCCCTGGATCACCGCCGGGCGCAGGTTCAGGGCGGCGGCGACCTCCTCGCGATCGAGGCCCTGGGCCTCGCGCTCGCGACGCAGCATCTCCCCCGGAGAGGCCTGGCGTGGCACGGTCTCGGCGGCATCATCGGTGTGAATGTCGCTCATGGCTGAGCATCCTTCGTCAGTAAACGGTGGTCAGGGCCCGACACGGGGTCACTCCAGCTGGTCGGCATAGAAGCTGGCGGTGGCCGGGTCGCCGCGATCTCGGGCGATGTCGCGGGCCAGGCGCAGGGCCTCGGCTCGCGGGCCTGCCAGGCGCATGTAGGTCTCGAGCTGTTGTTCGGCGCGCTCGAGGTTGCCCTGGGCGTACTCGAGTTCGGCCAGCAGCAGGTAGCTGCGCGAGCGGCGCGGGGCGATGGCCTGGGCGCGGGTCAGGCTTTCGCGGGCGGCGGTGACGTCGCCCATCTCGAGCCGGCACTGCCCCAGGTTGGCAAAAAGCTGCGCCCGGTTGTCGTACTGGGTATCGCGGGAGGCCTGCTCGAGCTGCGCGCAGGCCTCACCGAGGCGGCCACGATCATACAGGAACGCAGCGTAGTTGTTGCGTGCCCGGGTGAACGCGGGGTCGGCCTCGACGGCGCGCCGGAAGGTCTCGTCGGCGAGCTCGGCCTCACCCTGGCGCTGGTGGACCATGGCCATGGCCTGCAGGGCCTCGGCATCACCGGGGTCGATCTCCAGGGCCCGGTCCAGGGCATTCATGGCGCGCGGCAAGTTGTCGCGCTCGAGGTAGGCGACGCCCAGGCGGGTATAGGCCTCGGCGGCCCCGTCGCCGTCGCCCCCGGGCAGATTGGTTTGGGTGGCGCAACCGGCCAGCCACAGCGACCCCAGCAGCATGGCGGCGGCGGGTATCTGCCTCAGCCCGGTCATGCGCGGGCGACGAGTCATGGCATCCTCTCCAGGTGGGCACGGAACCGATGGCCACGGGTGGCTGGCGACACGCGGGTCGGTGGTGAAAAAAAGCCCGTCCATCAAAGCGCCGAGCCCGGTTGAAGTCAAGGCGCCCCCCGGTCAGTCGGCGTCGATCTGGATAGACTGGATATAGCGTTCGTGGCGCTTGGTGCGATCCTTGACGCGGCCCACCAGCTGGCCGCAGGCGGCATCGATATCGTCGCCGCGGGTGGTGCGGATCAGTGCCGTGTAGCCCAGTTCATAGAGCCACTGCTGGAAGCGCACCACCTGGTTGCGCGACGGCTTCTCGTAGCCCGAGTGCGGGAAGGGGTTGAACGGGATCAGGTTGATCTTGCACGGCAGCTCCTCGAGCAGGGCGGCGAGCTGCTCGGCGTGCTCCTGCTGGTCGTTGACGTCCTTGATCACCGTGTACTCGATGGTCACCATCCGCGTGTCGTGGCACTTGGCCAGGTAGCGGTGGCAGGCGTCGAGCAGGGTACGGATGTTGTACTTGCGGTTGAGCGGTACCAGCTCGTTGCGCAGCTCGTCGTTGGCGGCATGCAGCGAGATGGCCAGGCTCACGTCGAGCTCGTCACCGAGCTTGTCGATCATCGGCACCACGCCGGAGGTGGAGAGCGTGACGCGGCGCTTGGAGAGGCCGTAGCCGTCGTCGTCGAGCATCAGCTTCATCGCCGGCACGACGTTGTCATAGTTCATCAGCGGCTCGCCCATGCCCATCATCACCACGTTGGTGACGGGACGGTTGGCGGTGTCGTGGCGCGGGCCCACGCTGCGCTGCGCCACCCACACCTGGCCGATGATCTCGGCGGCGGTGAGGTTGCGCTGGAAGCCCTGCTTGCCGGTGGAGCAGAAGCTGCAGTCCAGCGAGCAGCCGACCTGGGAGGAGACGCACAGGGTGCGGCGCTTGCCGTTGTCGGCGGGAATCAGCACCGTTTCCACATAGCTGCCGTCCTCCACCTCGAGCACCCACTTGCGAGTGCCGTCGCTGGAGCTGCCCTCGTAGACCACGCCCGGGCCGCGAATCTCGGCGACTTCGGCCAGGCGTGAGCGAAGCGCCTTGGAGAGGTTGGTCATGGCCGCGAAGTCATCGCAGCCCTCGATGTGGATCCACTTCAACACCTGGGCGGCACGGAACTTCTTCTCGCCGATGGAGAGGAAGAAGGCTTCCAGCTCCTCGCGGGTCATGCCGAGCAGGTTGGTGAGACGGGGAGCAGTGGTAGCGGTCATGGCGGTCAGCGAGTCGTTGGGGCAGAGCGGGGGTGGGACCACCCCCGCGGGAGAGGCGTGATCAGCCGCGCGGGCAGATCTCGTCCGTCTCGAAGAAATACGCAATCTCGCGCTCGGCGGATTCCGGGGAATCGGAGCCATGCACGGCGTTGGCGTCGATGGTCTCGGCGAAGTCGGCACGGATGGTACCCGGCGCGGCTTCCTTGGGGTTGGTGGCGCCCATCAGGTCACGGTTCGTGGCGACGGCATCCTCGCCTTCGAGGACCTGCACGACCACCGGCCCGGAGGTCATGAAGCCGACCAGGTCCTTGAAGAAGGGGCGCTCCTTGTGTTCGGCATAGAAGCCACCGGCCTTCTCCTCGGAGAGCTGGAGCATCTTGGCGGCCACGATCTTCAGGCCGGCCTTCTCGAAGCGGCTCTCGATCTCGCCGATCACGTTCTGGGCGACGGCATCGGGCTTGATGATGGACAGGGTGCGCTGGTTGGCCATGGGGGCAGGTCTCCGGTTGGTTGGACAATGACGTGGTGATGGATGCAGCTTTGATGGATAGCGCCGCGCAGCCCCTGGCTCCGCGAGGGAGAGGGCGGCGCGGTGAATCGGATGAATCGGATGAATCGGTCCGGCGGTCCGGCGGTCCGGCAGCGTGCGCCGACTGGGCGCGGAGTATAACGCTCCGTGACGGCGTTGAACAATCGTTCAGACGCTGAAGCTCTCGCCGCAGCCGCACTCATCCTTGACGTTGGGGTTGTTGAAACGGAAGAAGCGGTTGAGCCCCTCCGAGACATAGTCGACCTCGCTGCCATCGAGCATCTCCAGGGCCTCGGGGGCGACGAAGACCGTCACGCCGTGCTCCTCGAAGGTCACGTCGTCGTTGGCCGCCTCGTCGGCGAAGTTGAGCACGTAGCTGTAGCCGGAGCAGCCGCTGGGCTTGACCGAGACCCGCAGGCCAAGGCCGTGGCCTCGTTCCTCGAGCACCCGGTGGATCTGCTCGGCGGCGGCAGTGGTGATCGAAAGGTGCGCCATGGTCTCTCTCCTGAACGTGGTAGGGTCAGACCGCCCGGCGACGCAGCCCGTGCAGGGCGTGTCGCAGGGCATCCAGTGTGCGATCGATGTCGGCCTCGGTGGTGAAGCGGCCGAAGCTGAAGCGCAGCGAAGCCAGCGCCAGGGGGCGCGGCACGCCGATGCCCTTCAGGACATAGGAGGGCTCGACGCTCGCCGAGTTGCAGGCCGAGCCGGTGGACAGCGCGATGTCGCGCAGGGCCATCAGCAGCGACTCGCCCTCCACCCCCGCGAAGGCCAGGTTGAGGATGTTGGGGACCGCCACCTCGACCGCGGTGTTGTGGTGGATACCGGTGAGATCGCCGAGGCCCTCGAGCAGGCGGTCGCGCAGCGCCGTGATCCGCGCCTGGTCGGCCTCGCCCTCGGCGGCGGCGATGGCGAAGGCCTGGCCCATGCCGGCGATCTGGTGGGTGGCCAGGGTGCCCGAGCGCATGCCGCGCTCGTGGCCGCCGCCGTGGATCAGCGCCTCGATGCGCAGGTCCGGGTCGCGGCGCACGTAGAGGGCGCCGATGCCCTTGGGGCCGTAGGCCTTGTGGCTGGAGAGTGACATCAGGTCGATGCCGAGCCGGCCGACGTCCAGCGGGAGGCGGCCCACCGCCTGGGCGGCATCCACATGGAACGTCGCGCCGCCGGCATGGGCCACCTCGGCCAGCGCCGCCAGGTCGTGGATGACGCCCAGCTCGTTGTTCACCGCCATCAGCGAGACCAGCACGGTGTCGTCCCGCATGGCCTCGCGCAGCTGCGCCGGGCTGATCCGCCCGTCGCACGCCGGCGTCAGCCAGGTCACCTCGAAGCCCTCGTCCTCCAGCGCCGCGGCGGTGTCGACCACCGCCTTGTGCTCGATGGTCGAGGTCACCAGATGGCGTCCACGGGCGCGGTTGGCGCGCATGAAGCCGGTCAGCGCCAGGTTGTCGGCCTCGGTGGCGCCGCTGGTCCAGACGATCTCGCGGGGGTCGGCGGCGATCAGGTCGGCGACCTGGCGACGGGCACTCTCCACCGCCTGTTCCGCCTGCCAGCCGAGCATGTGGCTGCGCGAGGCGGGATTGGCGAAGATGCCGTCCATCGTCAGGTACTGGCTCATGACCTCCGCGACCCGCGGGTCGACCGGGGTGGTGGCGGCATAATCGAGGTAGACGGGTGCGCTCATGGGCTCGCTGTTCTGCTATGGAATCGGGGCTGAGGGATTCGGGCCGTGGGAGTGGTGGTCAGGGACGGCAACTCAGGTGGTGGAGGCTAGGATGCCGTCGTCCCAGCGGCCGCGCTGGCGGCTGGCGATGGCCTGGATCTCCCCGCGCCCGGCCAGCTGGGCCAGGCTGATCCCCTGGAGGAAGTTGTGGATGTGCTCGGAGAGCTCGCACCACAGGTGGTGGGTCAGGCAGGTGTCGCCCTGCTGGCAATCCGAGAGGCCGCCGCAGCGGGTGGTGTCCATGGACTCGTTCACCGCCTCGATGACCTGGGCCACGGTGATGCCCTCCGCTGGCTGGGCCAGCAGGTAGCCGCCGCCCGGGCCACGCACGCTGTCCACCAGCCGGGCGCGCCGCAGCCGCGCGAACAGCTGCTCCAGGTAGGAGAGCGAGATCTCCTGGCGCTTCGAGATGTCGGCGAGGCAGATGGGGCCGGTGTCGGCATTCATGGCCAGGTCGAGCATGGCGGTGACGGCGTAGCGTCCCTTGGTGGTCAGGCGCATGAGGAACTCACCTCGGCACCGACACGCGGGTCGGCAGTCAATGAACGTGATCCGCCATTATGGTAAAGACCGAGTATCGCGGTCAACCATTGTGCCGTCGCGGGGCGGCGGCCTCCCGCTCGCCCTGTGGCGGTTCCTCCTCGTCCGGCGTTTCCCGAGGCGGGCAGCAGCTGTCGACGTCGGCGAGGATGTCGGCGAAGTCCTCGTCGCGCAGCGCCGGCAGGCGGCCGTCGCGGTAGCTGGCGTCGACCTTGCGCAGGGTCGTGCACATGCGCTCGATGCGCTCGTCCACGGCGTGCATGTGGTCGAGCATCGCCTGGATGGAGCGGGCCACCGGATCGGGCATGTCCTGGCTGACGCCGTAGGCGTCGAAGCCGAACTTGCGGCGCATCGCCTCGCGACGCGCGGGATCCACGTCCAGTTCCTCGGCCTGGTCCGGGTCGACGCGCTGCACGACCTTGCCGGGGATGCCGACCACGGTGGCGCCGGCGGGCACTTCCTTGGTGACCACCGCGTTGGAGCCGATCTTGGCCCCGGTGCCCACCGTGAAGGGCCCCAGGATCTTGGCGCCGGCGCCGACGATCACGCCGTCCTCCAGGGTCGGATGGCGCTTGCCCTTGTTCCAGCTGGTCCCGCCCAGGGTCACGCCCTGATAGAGGGTGACGTCGTCGCCCACCTCGGCGGTCTCGCCGATCACCACGCCCATGCCGTGGTCGATGAAGAAGCGCCGGCCGACGGTCGCCCCCGGATGGATCTCGATGCCGGTGAGCCAGCGCGAGAAGGTGGAGAGGCTGCGCGCCAGCCACTTGAGGTTCTTGCGCCACAGCCAGTGGCTGCAGCGGTGGACGAGCAGGGCATGCAGGCCCGGGTAGTTGGTCAGCACTTCCAGGAAGTTGCGTGCCGCCGGGTCGCGGGCGAATACGCTGTTGATGTCCTCGCGCAGACGTTCAAGCATGCAGCGGTCCTTGGGTGGCAGGGCGGTGGGGAGTAGCCTTCATACTGGGGGCGCGGCGGGCCGGCTTCAAGCCGCTTTCGCCATCTACTCGCGGCGCTCGGCCTGCTGCTCGGTGGCGGTGAGGATGCCGCGCAGGATGTTGAGCTCCAGGCGCTCGGGGCGCGCCCGCAGCGTGAAGCGGCGCAGTCGGGCCATCAGCTGTCGCGGGGTGGCCGGGTCGTGGAAACCGATGGCGACCAGCGTGCGCTCCAGGTGCGCGAAATAGTGCTCGAGTTCCTCATGGCTGGCCAGCGGCTGGCTCGGCGGTGCCTCCAGCTCGGACGGCGCCAGCCAGGCCTGTCGGCACTCGTAGGCCAGCACTTGCACCGCGGCGGCCAGGTTCAGGGAGCTGAAGTCGGGGTTGGTGGGGATATGCACATGGGCATGGCAGCGCTGCAGCTCCGCGTTGGAAAGGCCACTGTCCTCGCGGCCGAAGACCAGCGCGACGCGCGCCTCGCGGCTGGCCAGCTCCGCCGGGAGCCGGTCGCTCAGTGCGCGGGGGGTGATCATCGGCCAGGGCAGGGTGCGCGAGCGGGCGCTGGCCCCGACGACCAGGGTGGCGTCGCCCACCGCCTGTTCCAGGGACTCCACCGTGTGAGCGCCATGGACGATATGGTCGGCCCCCGAGGCGCGCGAGACGGTGTCGGCGGTGAGCGGTTCGCAGCGCGGCGCCACCAGGGCCAGGTCGGACAGCCCCATGTTGTGCATGGCGCGGGCGGTGCCGCCGATGTTGCCGGGGTGGCTGGTGCCGATCAGGACGATGCGGATGCGCTCGAGCATGTTGGGGCCTGTAGATCCTGGGTGGAGGCGGAGGCGAGCGATTCTATCACGCCGGCCCGGTGCGTCGAATGGCGCGCCCCGCGCGCTTCTGCTAGGATGCGCGCCGACCCGTTCTTTAACACCACCGACTCCCCAAGGCCCGATCATGCATCCAATGGTCCAATTCGCGCTGCGTGCGGTACGCAGCGCCGGCGAACAGTTCCTGCGCATCCGCGAGCGAATCGAGAACTCCCACCAGGAGCACAATCTCGACCGCCTGCTCGAGGATGCCGCCCGCAACGCCGAGACGCTGATCGTCCGTCAGCTCTCCCGCGGCTACCCCCAGCACGGCGTCGAAGGGCGCTTCACGCCTCATCGCGCCGGTGAGGGCGAGGGTGCTTACACCCTGTGGAAGATCGAACCCTTCCACGGCTACTCCAACCTCAGCGTCGCCTCCCCCGGCTTCGCGCTGTCGGTGGTGTGTCTCGTCAAGGGCCGCCCGGAGCATGCGGTGGTGATCTGTCCCTTCAGCGATGACGAATACCTGGTCAGTCGCGGGCGCGGTGCCCAGCTCAACGGCAAGCGCTTGCGTGTGTCGAAGAACACCGCCGTGGCCGGCACCCGCATTGCCATGAGCCTGCCCGAGACCTGGCTGCGCTCGCGCTTCCTGCCCGCCTACCTGACCCTGGTGCAGCAACTCGGCCCGCAGATCGAGCTGCAGCGTGCCTCGGGCAGCGGCCTGCTCGACATCGCCGAGCTGGCGGCGGGGCGCGCTGACGCCGCCTTCGTGCTGGGCCTCGAGGAGCAGGACCTGCACGTCGGCTCGCTGCTGCTCAAGGAGAGCGGCGCCCTGATGGGCACGCCCGACGGCCAGCCCAGTGTCGAGATCGAGGGGCGCCTGATGGCCGCTGGGCCGCGCCTCTACAAGGCCCTGGTGCAGCAGCTCAAGCCACATTTCTAACTCAAGCCAGAAGCTTTGAGCTGGAAGCTGGAAGAAACCAATCCGCCCCCGCAGTCTGACTGTGGGGGCGGATTCGGTTCAGGCTCTGTACTTCCAGTCGCGTAGACATCATGGATTGACCTGCCCCTCCTCAACGTCGTGGGTTACGTTGAGGAGGGACCTAAACGCAGAGCCACTATTGAGGGAGGCAGGTCATGACACAGTCTA
>NZ_JARANW010000032.1:0-38877 GCF_029889825.1 Halomonas sp. 11-S5 | reverse complement strand
CGCGCTCGGCCACCCAGTGCACGCGGTACAACAACTGAGTGGAACCTGACTCGGCGGCGGCCTCGGCCGCCGCCCCTCTAACGGGAGGTCCATGACATGACGATGATTTTCGGGGTGCCGGTGATGGTGTTCATGGGCCAGCTGATGCTGGGCCTGATCAACGGTGCCTTCTATGCGCTGCTCAGCCTGGGGCTGGCGGTGATCTTCGGCCTGCTGAAGATCGTCAACTTCGCCCACGGCGCCCAGTACATGCTGGGGGCGTTCGCCGCGCTGATGGGCCTGCAATACCTGGGGCTCAACTACTGGGCAGCGCTGCTGCTGGTGCCCCTCGTGGTGGGCGGACTGGGCATGGTGATCGAACGCCTGATCCTGCGGCGTATCGCCCATCTCGACCATCTCTACGGGCTGCTGCTCACCTTCGGCCTGGCCCTGATCTTCGAGGGTACCCTGATCAATTTCTTCGGGGTGTCGGGCTCGAGCTACCCGACACCGGCGGCGCTGCAGGGCGGCGTCAACCTGGGCTTCATGTTCCTGCCCATCTACCGTGCCTGGGTGCTGGTGGCGGCGCTGGTGGTCTGCCTGGGCACCTGGTTCATCATCGAGCGCACCCGCCTGGGTGCCTACCTGCGCGCCGGCACCGAGAATCCGGCGCTGATGCAGGCCTTCGGCGTCAACGTGCCACAACTGATCACCCTGACCTACGGCTTCGGCGTGGCGCTGGCCGCCTTCGCCGGGGTGCTGGCCGCCCCGCTGTATCCGGTGTCGCCGACCATGGGCTCGAGCCTCTTGATCGTGGTCTTCGCCGTGGTGGTGATCGGCGGCATGGGCTCCATCCTGGGGGCCATTCTCACCGGCCTGGCCATGGGCCTGATCGAGGGCCTCACCAAGGTCTACTACCCCGAGGCGGCCAACACCGTGATCTTCCTGGTGATGATCCTGGTGCTGCTGATGCGCCCCGCGGGACTCTTCGGCAAGGAGGCATGACGTGATGGCCACCACCCACCACCTGACCCCCGCCATGCAGCGGCAGCGCAACGCCCGGCTGCGTCGCAATGGCCTCTACCTGGTGCTGATCGTGATCGGTCTGCTGGCGCCGCTCGCCATCTACCCGGTGTTTTTGATGAAGGTGCTGTGCTTCGCGCTGTTCGCCTGCGCTTTCAACCTGCTGCTCGGCTATGCTGGCCTGCTCTCCTTCGGGCACGCCGCCTTTCTGGCCACCGGCGGCTATTTCACCGGCATCATGCTGGCCAGTTACCCGGGGCTGACCCCGGAGATGGGCATCCTGATTGGCACCCTCGCCGCCGTGGTGCTCGGCACCCTCTTCGGGGTGCTGTCGATCCGCCGCCAGGGGATCTATTTCGCCATGGTGACCCTGGCGCTGGCGCAGATGATGTTCTTCTTCTTCATCCAGGCGCCCTTCACCGGCGGCGAGGACGGCCTGCACGGCGTGCCGCGCGGCGAGCTGTTCGGGCTGATCAGCCTCGCCGACAACCTCAACATGTATTACTTCGTGTTGGCGGTCTTCGTGATCGGCTTCGCGATCATCCAGCGCACCGTGCATTCGCCCTTCGGCCAGGTGCTCAAGGCGATCCGCGAGAACGAGCCGCGGGCGGTCTCCCTGGGCTACAACGTGGATGCCTACAAGCTGGTGGCCTTCGTGCTCTCCGCCGGGCTGGCGGGACTGGCGGGCTCGACCAAGACGGTGGTCTTCCAGCTGGCCTCGTTGACCGACGCCCACTGGCACATGTCCGGCGAGGTGATCCTGATGACCCTGCTGGGTGGGGTCGGCACCCTGTTCGGCCCGCTGATGGGCGCCGGCCTGGTGGTCAGCCTGCAGACCCAGCTGGCGCAGTCGCCGCTGGGCAACTGGGTGAGCGTGATCCTCGGCCTGATCTTCGTGGTCTGCGTGCTGAGCTTTCGCAGCGGCATCGTCGGCGAGATCCAGAAGATGGTGAAAAAGAACTTCAAGTAGGCCCAAGTGGCCGTAACGCCATCGGGCGCCCCGCGGGGCGCCCGTCTTCTTGGTGCGCAGTGAGGCAGGCGCAGCAATTGATGGGGGTCGCGGGAGCTTAACCCGAGGCACCGAATTGCCTAAACTGTCGTCAGGCTCATTACATCCCCAAGGAGAACGAAGCCATGAAGTCACGCGCCGCCGTCGCCATGGAAGCCGGCAAGCCCCTGGAACTGGTCGAGATCGACGTCGAGGGCCCCAAGGCCGGCGAGGTGCTGGTGAAGATCGCCGCGACCAGCGTCTGCCATACCGACGCCTATACCCTCTCCGGTGCCGACCCGGAGGGCAATTTTCCGGCGGTGCTGGGCCACGAGGGGGCCGGCGTCGTCCAGGAAGTGGGCGAGGGCGTCACCAGCGTCCAGCCCGGGGACCACGTCATCCCGCTCTATACCGCCGAGTGCGGCCAGTGCAAGTTCTGCCTCTCGGGCAAGACCAACCTGTGCAGCGCGGTGCGCGCCACCCAGGGCAAGGGCGTGATGCCGGATGGCACCTCGCGCTTCTCGCTGGACGGCAAGATGCTGCATCACTACATGGGCACCTCCACCTTCAGCGAATACACCGTGCTGCCCGAGGTCTCGCTGGCCGTGGTCTCCAAGGCGGCGCCGATGGACAAGATCTGCCTGCTGGGCTGCGGGGTGACCACCGGCATCGGCGCGGTGATGAACACCGCCAAGGTGGAGCCGGGCAGTACCGTGGCCGTCTTCGGCCTGGGCGCCATCGGCCTGGCGGTGATCCAGGGCGCGGTGATGGCCAAGGCCGCGCGGATCATCGCCATCGACGTCAATCCGGAGAAGTTCACGCTGGCCGAGCAGTTCGGTGCCACCGACGTCGTCAACCCCAAGGACTACAGCGACCCCATCCAGCAGGTGATCGTCGAGCTGACCGATGGCGGCGTCGATTACTCCTTCGAGTGCATCGGCAACGTCAACGTGATGCGCTCGGCGCTGGAGTGCTGCCACAAGGGCTGGGGCGAGTCGGTGATCATCGGCGTGGCCGGTGCCGGCGAGGAGATCAGCACGCGGCCGTTCCAGCTGGTCACCGGCCGAGTCTGGAAGGGCTCCGCCTTCGGCGGGGTGAAGGGGCGCACCGAGTTGCCGGGCTACGTGGAGCGCTACATGAACGGGGAGATCAACATCGATGACTTCATCACCCACGACATGCCCTTCGAGAAGATCAACGAGGCCTTCGAGCTGCTGCACCGGGGCGAGAGCATCCGCACCGTCCTCCACTACTGAGCCTTCAGGAGCCTGACCCATGACCATGACCGAACACATCGAGCTGGTCTCGGCCAACAAGAGCTTCGGTGGCTGGCACAAGCGCTATCGCCACCGCTCCCGGGCACTGGACTGCGAGATGACCTTCTCCATCTATCTGCCCCCTCAGGCCGAGGCCGGGCGGGTACCGCTGCTCTGGTGGCTCTCCGGGCTGACCTGCACCGACGAGAATTTCATGCAGAAGGCCGGCGCCCATCGGGTCGCCGCCGAGCTCGGCATGGCCATCGTCTGCCCGGACACCAGCCCGCGGGGCACCGACCTGCCGGGCGAAGATGACAGCTACGACTTCGGCAGCGGGGCCGGCTTCTATGTCAATGCCACCCGGGAGCCCTGGAAGAAGCACTATCGCATGTACGACTACGTGGCCGAGGAGCTGCCCTCGGTGGTGCGCCAGCACTTCCCGGTCAACGGCCGCGAGTCGATCAGCGGCCACTCCATGGGTGGGCATGGCGCCCTGGTGATGGCGCTGCGTCGTCCCGGTCACTACCGCTCGGTGTCGGCCTTCGCGCCGGTCGTCAATCCCAGCGAGTGCCCCTGGGGGCAGAAGGCCTTCTCCGGCTACCTGGGGGAGGACCGCGGCCTCTGGACCCAGTACGATACCTGCGAGCTGGTGGCCCGCGGGGCCTCGAGCCAGCCGCTGTTCATCGACCAGGGCGAGGCCGACGACTTCCTGGAGGAGCAGCTCTGCCCCGAGCGGCTGGAGGCGGTGTGCGCCGAGCACGACCACCCGCTGACCCTGCGGCGCCAGCCGGGCTATGACCACAGCTACTTCTTCATCGCCAGCTTCATCGAGGATCACCTGCGCTACCATGCCGAGCGACTGAACAAGCGCTGATCGGGCGCAGGAGCTCGCCAGTATGACAGGCTGCCTCCCTTCGGGGAGGCAGCGTCGTTATACTGGCGGGTATTCAGGACGGGGCGAGGGGAGCCCATGGCCGAGCAGGGGGCGTGATGAGGGAGTGGTGGCAGATGGCCTGGCGGGTGCTGTGGCGCACCGTGCTGGGCTTCGTGGTGTGTTCCCTGTTGCTGGTGCTGCTGCTTCGCGTGGTACCGGTCTTCGGCTCCATGGTGATGGTGGAGCGCAAGGTCCAGTCCTGGGTCGCCGGGGAGTCCCTCGACATCCGCCACCAGTGGCAGCCCTGGCAACGCCTTTCCGACCACGCCAAGCTGGCGGTGATCGCTGCCGAGGACCAGCGCTTCCCGTTACATCACGGCTTCGACCTCGGCGAGATGCGCCGGGCCTGGGAGGCCAGCCGCAACGGCGGTCGCCTGCGAGGGGCCAGCACCATCAGCCAACAAACCGCCAAGAACCTCTTCCTGTGGACCGGGCGCAGCTGGGTGCGCAAGGGGCTGGAGGCCTGGTTCACCCTGCTGATCGAGGCGCTGTGGCCCAAGCAGCGCATCCTCGAGGTCTACCTCAACATCGTCGAGTGGGACAGCGGGGTGTTCGGCCTCGAGGCCGCCTCACGCCACTACTTCGGCGTCTCCGCGGGCCAGCTCAGCGAGGCTCAGGCCAGCCGCCTGGCGGCGATCCTGCCCGATCCCCGTGGCCGTGATGCGGCGCGCCCCGGCCCCCTGGTGGAGCGACGCAGCGCCTGGATCCGCCAGCAGATGCGCAACCTCGGCGGCACCGGCTATCTCGAGCGGCTCTGAGGGCCGCTTCGCACCACCAGCACCACGCCGGCGATGGCGATGGCCATGCCAGCGAGCGACAGGGGCGGCAGGCGCTCGTCGAACAGCCACCACGCCTCCAGCGCCGTCACCGGCGGGACCAGGTAGAAGAGACTAGCTACCCGCGAGGCCTCGCCGCGCTTGATCAGCGCCATCAGCAGCAGGATGGCGGAGATGGAGAGCACCAGCACCAGCCAGGCCAGGGTCAGCAGGAAGGTGGGCGCCCAGTCGATCTGCCGGGTCTCGAACAGCAGCGCGCCCAGTCCCAGCAGCGTCCCGGCGCCGAGATATTGCACCACGGTGCCGGAGAGCAGCGGCATGCCGGTGCAGAAACGCTTCTGGTAGAGGGTGCCCAGCGAGATGCCGACCAGTGCCACCAGCACGCTGGCCACCGCCCCGAGGCCGAACCCCCGGAACAGCATCTCGCCCGGGTCGAGCTTGCCGCCCAGCACCAGGGCAATGCCGGCGAGTCCCATCACCAGTCCTAGCCACTGCAGGCGCCCCAGCCGCTCACCCAGCAGGGGGCCGGCGAGCCCAGCGGTCAGCAGGGGCTGCAGCCCTACCAGCAGGGCGGCCAGCCCCGCCGGCATGCCCTGGTAGATGCCATAGAAGACCCCGCCCAGGTAGGCACCGTGAACCAGCAGGCCGGATACCGCGATGTGTCCCCACAGCTGCGGCCCCTGTGGCCAGCCGCCCCGCAGCAGCACGACCAGCGGCACCAGCAGGGCCAGGGTCAGCACGAAGCGCACGAACAGGAAGGTGAAGGGCTCGGCATGGGGCAGGCCGAACTTGGCGCCGATGAAGCCGGTGCTCCACAGCGCCACGAAGAGGACGGGCATGGTGGCCAGCCAGGCCTGGTGGTGACGTTCCGATGTCATGGCAAAGGCTTCCAAGGTCAGGGGGTGGTGGCATCATCGCGGTCAGGCGCACCGGATGCCACTCTCGCGGCTCGTGCTTTGGTCGTAGGCGTTCCCGCGACGGAAAATTGGTCAGACCATGATTTTGCCAGCATGAACAGGATGTTGGATTCAGAGTGTCCATGGTCTGACCAATGGTTGAAGTGGCCTTGCGTTGAAAGTCGCTATTGGCCGGGGGTGGGGTTTTCGCTAACTTTCGCTATGGAAGACGTTTCCAGATAAGTGGAATCTTCCCGGAGGCCCCTAAGGATGGCGGGTCGTGTGTGCCGGCCGATCATCAGGATGAGTTGGCACGCGAGATGGCACAGGGAAGAAAACAACAAGATCCCGTTGATGCCCGCCCACGAGTGCGGGCTCGCTACCCAACCAGGAGACCATGCCATGCAAGACGACAAGCAGCCGTCAAGCATCTCATCCGTCGACAACGACAACGACAACACGAAAGTCCTCAAGGAGTTCAAGACCCCGAGCCGGCGTAACTTCCTGAAGGCGGCGGCCGTCGGGTCGGCGGCGGCCGTGGCGGCCCCCTGGGTCGGCAACGTCCAGGCGCAGGAAGGCATCCGTATCCGCATGCAGTCCTCCTGGCCGCCAGGAACGCCGGGCTATCGCATCTTCGAGCAGTGGGCCAAGGGGGTGGCGGAGGCCACCAGCGGTGAGGTGACCATCGAGCCCTTCCCCGCCGGTGCCGTGGCCGGTGCCTTCGAAGTCGCCGATGCCGTACGTAACGGCGTGCTCGACGGCCAGAACTGGTTCACCGTCTACTGGCCGGGCAAGATGCCCGCCGGCGTGTTCCTGACCGCCTACCCGATGGGCCTGTCGATGCCCCATCAGTGGGACATCATGTTCGGCGCCTACGGCGGCTTCGACATCGCCAAGGACCTGTACCGCAAGCAGGGCCAGGAGCTGCTGGGCTATGTTCACCATGACATGAACCTGATCCACTCCAAGAAGCCGCTGCGCAGCTTCGACGACTTCAAGGGGGTCAAGCTTCGTATGCCGGGCGGCATCGTCGCCGAGACCTTCGCCGCCGCCGGCGCCCGTACCACCCTGCTGCCGGGCTCCGAGGTGTATCCGGCCCTGGAGAAGGGCACCATCGACGCGGCCGACTATACCGGCGCGGCCAACAACTTCGAGCTGGGCTTCTGGCAGGTCGCCGACTACATCATCATGGGGCCGCCCTCCACGCCCTGCCTGCACCAGGCCGTCGACCTCATGGACATCTCCGTCAACCGTCGTGTGTTCGAGCGCATGTCTCCTCATGTCCAGGACCTGATGCACGACCTGGTGGCCGCCTATTCCCGCGAGCACTACGCGGCAATCCAGAAGGCCAACGCCGAGGCCTGGCCGAAGTACAAGGAGAAGGGTGTCGAGGTCATCCACCTCACGGAGAACGACGCCGACCGCTTCCGCGAGGTTGCCGTGCCGCTGTGGTTCAAGTGGGCCAACAAGGACAAGGACGCCGCGCGCCTGTTCAAGGCACACCTCGACACCATGATGGACCCGGCCGTGGCGCTGATCACGCCGGAAGACATCAAGGACTACGAGCTCAACCTGTAAGCTGACCTGCTCTACCATGCCGGGTGTTGCTGCCTGCGGGCCGCAGCACCCGGCTTGGGTAGAGTGACCACTACTAATCCCGCATCCCGTCGACTCGATGTTCCGTTGCCATCGCCGGGAGGTGATGGTGTCGCGGAGGAGTATCCATGAATCTTGAGATTGATTTCGTTCTTCCGCACTGGCTCTACTGGTCGGTGCTGCTGTTGCTGCCGCTGGTGGTGATGTTCTTCGTCAACCGCAGCTTCCGGCGCGGTGGCACCATCGATGGCGGTGATACCGCCGAAGTGCCCGCCGGCGAGGAGGTCGAGGTTGGCTACCAGCCACCCGGCAACCTGTTCACCACCATTGTCGACCGTGTTTCCGGGTTTTCCGGCCGCTATGTGGCCTACTGGGCGCTGATCGCCCCCTTCGCCTTCGCCTACGAAGTGCTGGTGCGCTACGCCTTCAACTCGCCGACCAACTGGGTCCATGAGTCGATGACCCTGATGTTCGGCATGCAGTATCTGGTGGCCGGGGCTTATGCCCTGCGCGAGGGGGGGCATGTGCGTGTCGACATCCTCTACCAGCGGGCCAAGCCCCTGAACAAGGCGGCGCTGGACCTGGTGACCTCGGTGTTCTTCTTCATCTTCACCATCGCGCTGCTGACGACCGGCTGGAAGTTCTTCTCCCAGTCGGTGAGTGACCAGTTCTTCTTCGGTACCAGTTACGCCAACGAGACCTCCTTCACCGAGTGGGCCATCGAGTTCTATCCGGTGAAGTTCATGATGTTCTTCGGTGCGCTGTTGCTGCTGCTCCAGGGGTTCGGCCAGCTGGTACGTGACGCCCAGGCGTATCGCTACCACTGGCGCCTGCATGCCGGTAGTCGGACCTTCGCCCGCGTGTTGCTGATCATCGCCTTCGTGCTGGCGGCCTGGATGGTCTTCGAGATGATCAACATCGCGGTGACCGACTACGACAGCCTGGCGGGCAGCCTCGAGCACAGCCTCGGCTCCGTTGGCATCGGTGCCCTGACGCTGGTGATGTTCGGCTCGCTGATGGTGGTTCTGGTGGCGGGCCTACCGCTGGCCTTCGTTACCGGCGGCCTGGGGGTGGCCTTTCTCTATCTGATCGGCGACCAGGCCATGCTCAACCTGATGCCCTCGCGCATCTTCCCGATGATGACCAACTACCAGCTCTCAGCCATCCCGCTGTTCATCTTCATGGCGTCGGTGCTGGAGAAAGCCGGCATCATCGAGGAGCTGTTCGATGTCGTCTACAAGTGGATGGGCGGCCTCAAGGCGGGGCTGGCCATCGCCACCGTCATCGCCTCGACCCTGCTGGCCGCCATGGTCGGCGTGATCGGCGCCGCGGTGGTGACCATGGGCCTGATCGCCCTGCCGGCGATGCTCAAGCGCAACTACGACCCGGAGATCGCCATTGGCTCGATCATGGCCGGCGGGACCCTGGGCATCCTGATCCCGCCGTCGATTCTGGCGATCATCTACGGCGTGATTGCCCAGCAGTCGGTCGGTGAGCTCTACCTCGGCTCGCTGATCCCCGGCCTGATGCTGGCCTTCATGTACGGTTTCTACTGCTGGCTGCGTGGCACCCTGAACATCAATATGGCGCCGCCGATGCCGGTCGAGGACCGGGTCGACATGAAGGAGAAGCTGCGGCTGCTGCGCAACATGCTGGCGCCCATCGTGCTGGTGATCCTGGTGCTGGGCGTCATCTTTACCGGCATTGCCACCCCGGTGGAAGCGGCCGGCATCGGCACCTTCGGCTCGCTGATCGTGGCGGCGATGCACCGGCGCCTGACGTGGCCCAACCTCCATGCCGCCTGCATGACCACCCTGGTGGCTTCGGCGATGGTGATGTGGATCATCTTCGGTGCCAGCATCTTCGTCGGCTTCTATATCCTGCAGGGTGGTCAGAGCTTCGTGCAGGAGCTGATCTCCGGCGCTGGCCTTGGTCCCTATGCGGTGCTGATGCTGATGATGGTGCTGCTGGTGGCGTTGGGGATGTTCCTCGACTGGGTCGGCATCCTGCTGCTGGCCGTGCCGATATTCGTTCCCTTGATCCAGGGCCTGAGCTTCAACGGCGTGTTCGGCCTGCCCGGGGTCGACCCGGCCGATGTCTCGCTGTGGTTCGGCGTCATCTACCTGGTCAACATGCAGATGTCCTTCCTCAGCCCGCCGTTCGGCTATGCGCTGTTCTACATCAAGGGCGTCTGTCCACCGCATATCACCATGGCGCAGATCTTCCGCTCCTCCTTCCCCTTCCTGGGCATCCAGGCGGTGGGATTGCTGTTGGTGATCCTCTTCCCGGCGCTGGTGACCTGGTTGCCCAACCTGGCCTATGGTTGACGTCAGGCGCTAGATCCGATGAGGTATCGAAGGCGCTCCTTGAAGGGGAGCGCCTTTTCTTACAACCCGTTACAACACTCTGTGAACTCGCCGCGACGCCGGGCGTCACAGGGTGGCACATTCATAACGCAACACCCTGGAGGTATTCATGCAACGGATGACTGCACTGTTCTCGGCCGCATTGCTCTCCCTCGGCCTCGCTGCCACCCAAGCGCAGGCCGAGCAGGATGACGACGCTGCGGCGAACAACGCAGAGCAGCCGCAGGCGACTGCCCCGGCCCAGGACTTCTCCGACCAGCAGCTGCAGCAGTTTGCCGACGCCTCTCAGGAGATCGCCGTGATCTCTCAGGAGTACACCCAGCAGCTGCAGGCGGCAGAGGATAAGCAGGCCCAGCAGGACGTCCGCAAGGAGGCCAACGATGAGATGGTCAAGGCCGTTCAGAACAGCGGTCTCGAGGTGGATACCTTCAACGCCATCGGCCAGGCCATTCAGCAGGACCCGGAACTGATGCAGCGTGTTCAGGAAATGGCCAAGGCCAGCGCCGCTAGCGACGGCCAGAACTCGTAACACCAGTCCACCGCAGAGTGGCTGTTCCTTAGGCCACCGAAAGGCCGCCCCGTGAATGCCATGGGGTGGCCTTTTTCGTGACGGGTCTCGGTCATGGCATTCGTACCGAGAAGCCGTGGGCAGGGGTTCGCTCCCGTCGGGCTCGGCCCTGCTTTACAGCGCCGGCAGGCCATTCCAGAATGTTGGCCAGACATGAACGGGCGGGAGCAAGGACATGGACGTGGAACTGCTTGAGATCCGCCAGCACCTGGGACGCTTTCCGCCCTTCGACGGGCTCTCCGACGAGCTGCTCGACAAGGTGGCAGGCAGTATCGAAGTGGCCTACTTCAAGGCCGGCAGTGACATCCTGGTGCTCGATCAGGAGGTCCATGAATTCTGCTACATCCGCAGCGGAGCCGTGGAGGTCTACCGCCGCGGTGGTGAACTCTACAATCGCCTGGGAGAGGGCGACATCTTCGGCCACTTCAGCCTGCTGCGGAATCATCGTGCTCGCTTCCCGGCTCGGGCCATGGAAGACAGCTTGATCTACTTCATCCCCGAGTCCATCTTCCAGCGGCTCTGCGAGGTCGACGACAACTTCGCCGATTTCGTCGAGCTCGAGCGCCCGCGCCTCGAGTCGACGGTCAAGGATGACAAGAAGAACAGCGACATGATGATCACCCGGGTGCGCAAGCTGCTGACCCGCTACCCGGTGATGGTCGAGGCCAGCACTACGGTGCAGGAGGCCGCCCGCCAGATCACGAACTCCGGCGCCTCGGCGGTGCTGGTGCTCGACGCCCCCGGCGATACCCCCCGCTATACCTTCCGCGACAGCCAGGATCGCCACTGGCAGGTGCAGGGCATTCTCACCGACAGCGACTTCCGCAAGCAGGTGGTGGCCGAAGGGCGCCCCCCCGAGACGCCGGTGGGGGAGGTGATCGGTCCCCGCCTGATCGCCATCCAGTCCGACGAGTCGGTGCACGAGGCGATGCTGTGCATGCTGCGCAACAATATCCATCACCTGCCGGTGATGCACCGTCGCCATCCCGTGGGCATCGTGCACCTCTCCGACATCATCCGCTACGAGACCGGCAGCAGCCTCTACCTGGTGAGCAACATCTTCCACCAGTCCAGCGTCGATGGCCTGGCGCGGCTGGCACCCGACGTGCGTGCCGCCTTCGTGCGCATGGTCGGGGAAGGGGCCGACTCAAGCATGGTGGGCAGTGCACTCTCTACCATCGGCCGCAGCTTCACGCGCCGGCTGCTGGAACTGGCTGAGGAGGAGCTGGGCCCCCCGCCGGTGGGCTACTGCTTCATGGCGCTGGGCTCGATGGCGCGCAACGAGCAGTCCATCGTCACCGACCAGGACAACGCCCTGGTGCTCGCCGACGACTTCGACGCGGCCCAGCATGACGCCTACTTCCTGACGCTGGCCCAGCGGGTCAGCGACGGCCTGGATGCCTGCGGCTACCCCTACTGCAAGGGCGATATCATGGCCACCAACGCCCGCTGGCGCCAGCCCCTCTCGGTGTGGAAGCGGTACTTCCAGGACTGGATCGATCACCCCTCTCCGGAGCGCCTGCTGCACAGCTCGATCTTCTTCGACCTGGACGCCGTGCACGGCGAGAATGCCTTCGTCGAACAGCTCCAGGATCTGGTGGCCAGCCGGGCCCCCAAGAGCCCGCTGTTCCTGGCTGCCATGGCCCGCAATGCCCTGAACCGCACCCCGCCGCTGGGCTTCTTCCGGACCTTCGTGATGGAGAAGGACGGCAAGCACAACAACTCCATCAACCTCAAGCGCCGCGGCACCGCACCGATGACGGACCTGATCCGGGTGCATGCCCTGGCCTGCGGGTCGCGGGCCCAGAACAGCTTCGCGCGGCTCGACGATATCGACCGGACCCAGCTGCTGGCCCCGGGGGTGAACCAGAAGCTGCGCTATGCCCTCGAGTTTCTCTCGATGTCGCGGATCCGCCACCACATGATTTCTATCGAGCACGATCGGGTAGCGGACAACAACATCGACCCGGAGAACGTCTCCGACACCGAGCGCCACAACCTCAAGGATGCCTTCCAGGTGTTGAGCAACGCCCAAAAGTTCCTCAAGTTCCGCTATCCCATGCCGTCGCGCTCCCGGTCTCGCTGACATGGCCGTGATGCGCCTGCGCCCGCGCGCCTCCGCACCCACCCCGGGCTGGCCGGGGTACCTGGCCGGCCGCGCCGAGGCGGTCAGAGACCCACGCCTGGCCCGCTACTTCGCCGCCGGCCTACCGGCCCCCGAGACTCCCATCGGCGAGGCGCCGATGGTGGCCCTGGACATGGAGACCACCGGACTGGACGAGCGGCGCCACGCCATCGTCAGCATCGGCGTGGTGCCCTTCACCCTAGGGCGCATCGCCCTGTCACGGCGCCGCTATTGGGTCGTGCGGCCCCCGCGCCCGCTCAGCGAGGAGTCGGTGACCTTTCACCATATCACCCACGCCGACATCGCCCGGGCTCCGGATCTCGACGAGATCCTCGGCGAGCTGTTCGAGGCCCTGGCGGGGCGCCTGGTGGTGGTCCACTACCGGCATATCGAGCGGCCCTTCTTGGACGCGGCAGTGAAGGCCAGGGTGGGGGAGGGCGTGATGTTCCCGGTCATCGATACCATGTCGCTGGAGGCACGCATTCATCGCCAGTCCCTGCTGGCCCGCTTCAAGCGCTGGATCGGCAGGCCGCCGGCCTCCATCCGCCTCTACGACAGTCGCGCGCGCTATGGCCTGCCCGTCTATGCGGGGCACCATGCGCTGATCGATGCGTTGGCCACCGCCGAGCTGCTGCAGGCCCAGATGGCCCGCCACTACAGCCCGACGACGCCGGTGAGTGCGTTCTGGAGCTGATCGGCGGCAAGGCATTCGTGTGATCCCCCCCCGAACGCAGCGAGGCGGCCCTGGGACCGCCTCGCTGAGTCTTGTTGGCCGTATCGCGGCCGGTGGATTCCGGGTTACTTGGCTTTCGGCTCACTCATCAGTCCCTTGACAATGGCGTAGCAGCCCACCAGCAGCACCAGCGTAAAGGGCAAGCCGGTGGTCAGGGCCGCCGTCTGAAGGGCGGCGAGGCCGCCGCCGAGCAGCAGGGCGATGGCCACTGCCCCTTCGATCAGCGCCCAGAAGATACGCTGGGGCTTGGGAGCGTCCACCTTGCCGCCGGCGGTGATGGAGTCGATCACCAGCGAGCCGGAGTCCGACGAGGTGATGAAGAACACGATCACCAGCACAATGCCGATGAAGGAGGTGATGGCCGTCAGCGGCAGATACTCCAGCATGGTGAACAGCTGCAGCTCCAGCGCGGCATCCTGCACCTTGGTGATGCCTTGGTTGATCACCTGGTCGATGGCAGTGGTGCCGAAGGCGGTCATCCATACCACCGAGGCCATCGACGGCACCAGCAACACCGAGATCAGGAACTCACGCACGGTGCGGCCGCGGCTGACGCGGGCAATGAACATGCCGACGAAGGGCGACCAGGCGATCCACCAGGCCCAGTAGAAGGCCGTCCAGCCTTGGCTGAAGTTGGCATCCTCGCGCCCGAACGGCATGGAGAGCGCCGGCAGGTGGGTAACGTAGCTGATCAGATTATCGAGCACGCCGGTAGCGATCATCAGCGTCGGACCGACGAAGATCACGAACAACAGCAGCAGGGCGGCGAGCACCATGTTGATCTGTGATAGACGCTGCACGCCCTTGTCGACACCGAGCATGACCGAGCCCAGTGCCACCAGAGTGATGCCCATGATCAGAACCACCAGGGTGGTATCGGTGTTGGGTATGCCGAATAGATAGTTGAGGCCACCTGCCGCCTGGGTAGCGCCAATACCCAGCGAGGTCGTCAGGCCGAACAGAGTGGCAAACACCGCCAGGATATCGATCACATGCCCCGGCCAGCCCCAGACACGCTCCCCGAGGATCGGGTAGAAGATCGAGCGCATGGTCAGCGGCAGGCCCTTGTTGAAGGCGAAGATCGCCAGCGACAGGCCGACGATGGCGTAGGCGGCCCAGGGGTGAAAGCCCCAGTGAAAGATGGTGGCCGCCATGCTCAAGCTAATGGCGCCGGCCTGGTTACCTTCGGCAGCACCCAGCGGGGCCCAGTCGGTACGTATACCATCCTCGCCCATGCTGATACCCCCCATGGAAGTGCCAAAGTGGGTCAGCGGCTCCGAAACGCCGTAGAACATCAGGCCGATGCCCATGCCGGCGGCAAACAGCATCGAGAACCAGCCGAGATAGCCGAAGTCCGGCTTGGCGTCGGCACCACCGATGCGCACCTTGCCCATTGGCGTGAAGATCAACACGATCGCCAGGATCACGAAGACGTTGGCGCTGAGAAGGAAGAACCAGCCCAACTTGGTGGTCAGGAAGCTGAACATGCTGTTGAAGATCGGCTCCATCTGATCCTGCAGGGCCAGGGTGATGATCACGAAGAACAGGATCACTAGCGAGGAAAAGATGAAGACCTTGCCGTGCAGGTCCACATTCACGCCCAGCGGCGAGGCGGTGATGTTGTCCTGACCGATCACGTAGTCAGTATCGATGAGATTCGCCGCCCCCTGCGGGGCGGGAATCCCCTCGGAGCCGGTGTTCGGCTCCTGGGGTTTCTCGTCTTGAGGATCTTGAGCCACGAGACATCTCCCTTGCAGTTATTGATGTGCTTGCTTTCGCTGATCCGGCTTATTCGCCGGCGCCGGGACGTACCAGGAATACAGAGGCCTTGGTATGGGTGGCGATCTTCCCACCGTGGGACGGCATGATCACGTCCAGGTGCTTGGGGGGATGGGTCGGCACGACGACCAGGTCGGCGCCCACCTCGTCGATGGCCTCGATCAGGTCGTCATCGAGATCGGCGATCGGGTCGGGACTGACGATGGTATGGGTGCTGACCGGCTGGCCATGGACCTTGTGCCGCTCCTGGGCGAAGGCCTCGAGCTTCTGCGTGTACTCCTGGGGCGTACGCGCCACGCTGCCAGGCGTATTGGCGGTCACCCCCACGTAGCAGATCTCGGCATCATAGTGGCGAGCAAGATCCGCCACCGCCTGCAGCGACGGCTCGATCAGCTCGAGATGTGCCAGGTCAACCGGCACCATGATCTTGTGGAACATGCCTGTATCTCCTTGTTGGCCACGAAGGTCCTGCGAGTCTGTTCAGTGTGACCGTTCCGCGCCACCTTGCCAGGCGACGATTCAACGGCGGTACTGTACATCTCGAGCGGCCATCGTACCCATCCTCGCCGCGGATTGCAGTGGACCTGTCTGCATTGGGCGACAGAACTCGTCAAGATTGGTCGCCTCGACAACAAGAAGGGGAGGCACCCTGCGGTGCCTCCCCTTGCGCTCGATGCGGTCAGCATCGCCGGACAGGCGAAGCTCGGCATGCCCTTACGATTCGGGCAGCCACTCCTGAACCACGTCCTGGTTCTCCTCGACCCATTGCTTGGCGTTCTCGTAGGGGTCGGCGTCGTCCGCCTGGTTCATCAGCATGACCTCACCCATCTGCTCGGGGGTCCATTCGAAGGCGTCCAGGATCGCGTAGGCCTCCGGCATCTCCTCCTCGAGCCCCTGGCGGACGATGGTGTGGATCTGCTCGGCGCCGCCGTAAACGTTCTCCGGATCCTCGAGGTACTTGAGGTCCCAGCGGGCGAACATCCAGTGCGGCGTCCAGCCGGTGACCACGATGTCTTCTTCGTTGTTGATGGCGCTGTCCAGCGCGGCCGTCATGGTGGCGCCGCTGCCGCTCTGGAGGTCGATCTCCTCGAGCTCGTAGGTCTCGACGACCTCCTCGGTGAGGCTCATGATGCCGGCGCCCGGATCGATGCCGGTGATCTTGCCATTGAAGGCGTCGGCGTTTGCGTCGAGCTCGGCGATGGAGTCGACGCTGGTGTAGGCCGGTACCACCAGGCCGAGCTTGGTACCGTCGAGGTTGGGGCCCAGGTCGACGACCTCGTCGCCCACGCGCTCCATGTAGTCGGCGTGGGTGGTGGGCAGCCAGGCGGCGACGATGGCGTCGGCATCGCCGCTGGCCACGGCCTGCCACATGGCAGCGGCGGAGAGGGAGGTCATCTCCACCTCAAAGCCTTGCTGCTCGAGTACGGCGCGTACCACGTTGGTGGAGGCGACCTCAGAGGCCCATTCCACGTAGGCCAGGTGCACACTGCCCTTGTCCTGGGCCTGAGCGGCGCCGGCGGCGAGCGCGGTGCCGGCGGCCATGGCCAGCCCGGCGAGACGGATATGACGGTTCAGCGGGTGCTTGTTCATGGTGTTCCCCTTCTCTTGATGTTCAACCACCTACCTTGGAGGTACCGCCAGGGGGTTTCAAGTGATTACCTCAACAATCAGGACTTGCGGCCCTTGCGCAGGGACTGGGTCACGCGATCGAGCAGCATGGCGAGTATCACCACGGCGATACCGGCCTCGAAGCCGTCACCGGGGCGCAGGCGCTGGATGGCGCGCCAGACCTCGCTGCCCAGGCCATCGGCGCCGATCATGGCGGCGATCACCACCATGGAGAGCGCCAGCATGATGGTCTGGTTGATGCCGGCCATCAACGTGGGTAGCGACATCGGCAACTGCACCTTGATCAGCTTCTGGCTGCGGGTGGCACCGTAGGCATCGGCGGCCTCGATCAGCTCCACCGGTACCTGGCGGATACCCAGGGTGGTAAAGCGGATCGCCGGCGGCATCGAGAAGATCACCGTGGCGAAGATCGCCGATACCGAACCGATACCGAAGAACGGAATCGCCGGGATCAGGTAGACGAAGGCCGGCATGGTCTGCATGAAGTCCAGGATCGGCATGATGGTCTTGTAGAGCCGTTCCGAGAGTGCCGCGGCGATGCCCACGGGGAGGGCCATCACCACCGCCACGAAGGTGGCGATCACCACCAGGGTGAGGGTCTCGATCATCGGCTCCCAGAGCCCCAGGTTCCAGATCAGCGCCAGGCCCAGAGCGGCACCGATGCCCAGGCGCAGGCTCGCCACCCACCAGCAGAGGCCGACAATGATCGCCAGCAGGCCCCACTCGGGCAGCCACATCAGGCCATCGTTGAGCCCGTCGATGCCGGTCTGGGTCACCCGGGAGATGGCGCGGGTGACGACGGAGTATTCGCTGGTCAGCCAGTCGAGGCCACCCTCGATCCAATCGCCCAGCGGGATGCTCGGAATCTCGATAGCCATCATGCGTCTCCTGCCGCTGCCATGTTTTCGTTCGCCTTTTCGTTGCCGTCTTCTCTCACCTCAGCAGGCTCGGCGGCCCGGGCCAGCTCGTCGAGGACGGCGCCCTTAACCACCACGCCCAGCAGCCTGTGGCTGTCGTCCACCACGGCGATGGGGAAGCTTTTCTCGCTGAACATGGCGAAGAGGTTGTGCAGCGGTTCCTCGGGGCCGACGGCGCGGAAGTCCTGGGTCATGATGTCATGGATGCTCTCTTTGCCTTCCTTGGCGGCTTGTTCGACGGCGTCCACCACGACGAGTCCCTGTAGCTTGCGGTCGCGACTGGTGACGTAGATGGAGTCCAGCCCGTTCTCGCTCATCTTGCGCAGGGTGGTGCGTGGGCCGTCCTCCTCGCGGGCGGTCGCGCGCACCGGCCGCATGGCGTGCTCGGCGGTGAGGATCCTGGACATGTCCACGCCCTCGATGAAGCGTGCCACATAGTCGTCCGCGGGATGGGTGAGGATCTCCTCCGGCGTGCCGATCTGCACGATCTCGCCATCCTTGAGCAGGATGATGCGGTCACCGATGTTGATCGCCTCGTCCAGGTCGTGGGTGATGAACACCGTGGTCTTCTGCATGCGGTGCTGCAGCTCGAGCAGCTCCTGCTGCATGTCGCCGCGGATCAGCGGATCCAGCGCCGAAAAGGCCTCATCCATCAGCAGCACCGTCGAGTCGTTGGCCAGTGCCCTGGCCAGCCCCACGCGCTGCTGCATGCCGCCGGAGAGCTGATTGGGAAAGGCATCCTCCCAGCCGTCCAGTCCCACCTGGTGAAGGGCGTTGCGGGCCACCCGGGTCCGCTCCTGCTTGTCCACGCCGCGGATCTCGAGGCCGAACTCGGCGTTCTGCTGTACCGTGCGATGGGGGAAGAGCGCGAAGTTCTGGAACACCATGGAGAAGTGGCGACGGCGGCATTCCAGCAGCGCCTTTTCACCGAGCTCGGGGATGTTCTCGCCGTCGATGACGATCTCGCCCTCGCTGGGCTCGATCAGGCGGTTGAGGCAACGGATCAGGGTGGACTTGCCCGAGCCGGACAGCCCCATGATCACCAGCAGCTCACCCTCGTAGACATCGAAGTCGATGTTCGACAGCCCCAGCGTCTGGCCGGTCTTGTCGAGGATCTCGGGACGTTTCAGGCCCTGGTTGCGCAGTTCGAGCGCCTTCTTCGGCTGGTTGCCGAAGACCTTGCTCAGGTTGCGTACCCGAATCTTGACGTTTCGGTTCTCGTTCATTGGCTCTGCCTTTTGTCGGCTCTCCGCCACCGGGCGGGAAGCGCCGAAGGGTCGAGTGTCGTGACGTAAGTAAATGACGTCATGATGCCACGCTGCTGCGTTGACAGCGGCATCAGGTGACGATGGAGTGGGAACTACCCTAGAGGTTTTTGAATGATCATTCAAATTAAAACCCCGGGTATCGAAGCCCTTCAGGGTGGCGCAAGGGTGGCCCATGTGTCGAATCTGGCCACCTCTTGGCCCACGACGGGCCGCGTCCGCTCGGCCCTCGTCATGGTCAGTCGGCGGGCACCAGGCGGCCCGGACACTCGGTGAGCAGCCACTGGCCGTCGGGAAGCTACATCAGGATCGCCAGCAGGATCGGCAGGTAGACCAGCGACAGCAGGGTGGAGCAGAACACCAGGCTCGCCACGTACTGCGGCTCGCGGCCCGCCTTCTGGGCGAAGAGGTAGTTGAACACCGCTACCGGCATGCTCATCTGCAGCACCAGGATGGCCAGCGCCATGGGCGGAAGCGCCAGCAGGGTGCCGATGCCCCAGGCGATCCCGGCGGCCACCGGGATGCGCAGCAGGCTGAAGCCGATGCCGGAGCCGAGGTTGCGGGCATGGATGCTGGCCAGCGAGACGCCCAGGGTGATCAGCATCAGCGGCACCGTGAAGCCCGAGATCAGATCGACGCTGTTGGCGAGCCAGCGGGGCAGGTCGGTGTCGGTGAGCAGCAGCCCCAGGGCGATCAGGATGGCGTAGACCACCGGCGTCTTCGCCAGCGACTTCAGCGGGTTGCCGCGGCTCGCCAGCAGGGTGCCCAGGGTGAACTGGAACAGCGAGACCGTGACCATCACCGTGATGCCGAAGGCGAAGCCGGCGCTGCCGAAAGCGTAGAGCACCACCGGCAGGCCCATGTTGCCGGTGTTGGGGTACATGGTGGGGGCCAGCAGCACCCGCCAGTCCTTGCCCAGCAGCCGGGCCAGCAGGAAGGCCATGCCGGCCATGGCGGTGAGCACCAGCGCCGTGGCCAGCATGGTGCGCCCGAAGCTGCCGGCGTCGATCTCGGCGCCGGCAAGCGAAGCCAGCACCAGGGCCGGGGTGCCGATGTTGAACACCAGTCGGGTGACGAAGGCCACCGGGAAGTCGTGGCCGAGGCGCACCCAGATGAAGCCGAGCCCTGCGCCGGTGAGCACGGGCGCCATCACGGCGAAGAGTTCGGCGAGCATGGGCGGCATCCTTGCGTGGCGGTGGGAGGAGCCCACGTATTGTCGTGAATGCAGGCCCTTCAGGGCAACTTCGGCGTGACCCCGGCAGGAAATGGCCCCGGCACGAGCCGGGGCCAAGGATCGAAACGCCAGCCTCTTCAGAGTAGAACGCGTAGCTGGCGCCCAGCAAAAAGCCCGGTCGATGACCAGGCTTGGCAGGCAGAGGGCAGCCGGGCCGTTATTCGACGGGTCGGTCGGCGGCCTCGCGGGTCCGTTCGCCGACGTTCTCCAGGGCCTCGCCGATGTGGTCCAGGGCGCGGGACGCCCCTTCCTGGGTGGTTTCCCAGGCACTGGCTGCGCCCTGCTTGGTGCTCTCCCAGGCCTGATGGGCCCCTTCCCGGGCGTTCTGCCACCAGTCGTTGGTGTACTGCGGCTGCTGGGCGATCTGCTCCTCGCTGAGGTCGACATTCACCCGGTAGTCGATCTCCTCGAGGCTGTTGCCGTTCTGGGTCTCGACGGTGAACTTGCCGGCCTCGATGACGAAATGCTGGTCGCCCTTCAAGTCGAACAGGTTGCCGGTATCGATGACCAGGGCGCGGACCTGCATGTCGTTGTCGAGCAGGATGTCCTCGACCTCGCCGATCTGTTCGCTGCCGGAGGTGGCGTAGACATCGGCATCCAGCAGTTCGTCGGCCGAGTAGAGGCCCTGGGGCTGGGCCAGGGCACTGCCGGTGACGGCCAGACCGCCGGCGAGCAGCGCCCCGAGGGTGGCCTGCCTGATGGCGTGATTCAGCGGTTTGTGTTCGGCCATGCGTTCACTCCTTGTGATCCGTGAAGGGCCCTGTGATCCATGGCGCCTGTCGACGCCTCACCTGGTTAGTGTGGTCAGCGGCCGGCGAGTTCAATGGCGAGCCCGCCGCGGGCCCGGTCATCGGCGACCGAGGCCCCACATGAAGTAGGCGCCGCCCAGCAGCGAGGCCACCAGGCCGGCGGGGATCTCGGCGGGGAACAGCAACTGGCGGCCCAGCCAGTCCGCCAGCACCATCAGCAGGGCGCCGATCAGCGCGGCCCCCAGCAGGTGGGCGCGGGCCCGGGAGAAGCCCGCCAGCCGCGCCATGTGAGGCGCCAGCAGGCCGACGAAGGAGAGCGGGCCCACCACCAGGGTGGCGCAGGCGGTCAGCAGCGCGACCAGCAGCAGCAGCGCCAGCCGGGCCCGCTCGACCCGAATGCCCAGCGCCGCGGTCGTGGCCGCCCCCAGCGGCAGGATATCCAGCCAGCGGGCGAAGGGGCGGGCCGCCAGGGCCAGCACCACGGCGAGGCCCGCGACCACTGCCGCGCTGACCGGGTCGACATAGTAGGTGGAGCCCGATAGCCAGGCGATCACCTGCTGGCCGCGAGGGTCGCCGCCGGCCAGCACGATGGCGCGCACGGCGTCGAACAGGGCGGTGATGGCCACGCCGCTGAGCAGCAGCCGTTCGGGCACGAAGCCGCTGCGCCGGTTGAGCACGACCAGCACGGCCAGGCTGGCCAGTGCCCCCAGGGTGCCGGCGGCGACCAGGGTCAGGTTGCCGGGAGCGGGCAGCAGGAAGAGCGCCGCGATCAGGGCCATGGCGCTGCCGCCGCTGATGCCCAGCACCTCGGGGCTGGCCATGGGGTTGGCGGTGAGGCGCTGGATCAGGGTGCCGGCGATGGCCAGCATCACCCCGCTGGCAGCGGCGGCCAGCAGCCGCGGCCAGCGCCACGCCAGCACCGCCTCGTCGAGGGTCGCGAACCAGCCGCCGGCCGCCTGGCCCAGCAGCAGCCCGAGCAGGGTTGCGACGAGCAGGCCCAGCGCCAGCCCCGCGGCCAGGCGCCCGGGGGCCGGGTGGCGCGGCGCCAGGGCCGTGGCGTTGGCGGACGGGCGGCCGGCCGCCAGGCGCAGCCGGGGAATCAGCCACAGCAGCAGCGGCGCCCCCAGGGCGGCGGTGGTGGCCCCGGTGGGGATCAGCGTGGGCAGGGTGCCCGCGAAGCGCTGCAGCAGCAGGTCGGTGGTGGCCAGCAGCAGGGCGCCGAGCAGCGTCGACCAGAGGAGCCGAGCCCCCAGGCGGCGCGCCCCGGCCAGGCGCACGATATTGGGCGCCGCCAGGCCGATGAAGCCGACCACCCCCACCACGCTGACCACGCAGCCGGTGAGGAAGACCGCCAGCCCCAGCCCCGCCAGGCGCAGATGCTTCAGCGAGACGCCCAGGCTCCTGGCGCTGGCATCGTCGAGTTCGAGCACCGTCAATGGCCGCAGCAGCAGCCAGGCCGCCAGGCCGCCCAGCAGCAGCCGCGGGGCCAGGAAGGCGGCGTCATGCCAGCCATTCTGGGCCAGCGAGCCGGCGCCCCAGATCAGCAACCCCTTGAGGGTCTCCTGGTGGAAGAGCAGCAGCACCATGCCCAGGGCCCCGGCGTAGAGGTTGACCACCAGGCCGGCGAGGACCACCACCGCGGGGGAGAGGCCGCGGCGCCAGGTCAGGGCGAAGACCAGCGCCATGGCGCCGGCGCCGCCGGCCAGGGCCACCCATTCGCGCCCGGCCAGCAGCAGGCCGGGGGCGAGCAGGGTGGCGGCCATCAGCGCCAGGTTGGCGCCGCTGGCCACCCCCAGGGTGGTGGGCGCGGCCAGCGGGTTGCGCAGCACCTGCTGCATCAGCACCCCCGCCAGGGCCAGGCCGCCGCCGGCCATCAACGCCATGGCGAGGCGCGGCCACCAGCTGTAGTGGCGCACGAGTGATTCTGCACTGGCCGGCGTCACCGTCGTCAGCGCGCGCAGGCCATCGAACAGCCCCTCCTCGGCGAGCGAGCCGAGTATCAGGGCCAGCAGCGCCAGGCCCGGCAGCAGGCAGACGAGGGCAGGGGCGTGGCGGTGGGCGGTCTCAGTCGTCATGGGGCGCCTCCGCCAGGGCGGCCACCAGGTGGTCGGCGAAGCGCTGCGCCGAGGGCAGGGCGCCGAAGCTCCATACCGGGGGCAGGGTGATCAGGGTGTCATCGCGCACGCTGGACTGCCGCTGCCAGAGGCCGCTGTCGGCCAGCGCGGCCTCGACGCCCACCGGGTAGGGTTCGACCACCACCAGCCGGGCCTCCAGGCCGGCCAGCTGCTCGAGGCCCACCAGCGAGAAGCCCCAGGCGTTGGTCTCGCCGCGCCAGGCGTTCTCCAGCCCCAGGCGGGCCATCACGGCCTGGTAGAGGCCGCCCTCGCCGAACACCCGGACGTGGCGCTCGTCCATGAACTGCACCACCAGCAGCGGCGGCACCCGCGCGGGTAGCCGCTGCCGCAGGGCCGCCAATCGCGTCTCCGTCTCGGCGATCAGTCGCTCGGCGGCCGCCTCCCGCTTGGCCAGGCGACCGACCTCGCGGGTCAGCTCGTGCAGCTGGGGCCAGGGCTCGCGGCCCGGGGAGTAGAGCGGCAGGGTCGTTACCGGGGCGATGCGCGACAGCCGCGGCGCCAGGTGGGCGAACATCGGCGAGATCAGGATGTGGTCGGGCGCGAGGCTCGCCAGCAGCTCCAGGTTGGGCTGGCTGCGTAGGCCGAGATCGACGCTGGCCTCGGGCAGGCGCGGCGCGCGGACCCAGGCATGGTAGGCATCGATCTGGGCGACCCCGGCCGGCGTGACGCCCAGCGCCACCAGGGTCTCGGCCAGGGTCCAGTCGAGGGTGGCAATGGCCGGCTCGGCCAGGGCGCGAGGCGTCGGCAAGAGTGCCAGGGCCAGCAGCAGCGTAGGGACGAGACCGCGGAGCAGCCGGGCGGGCGCGTCATGCATGGACCAGGGCGACGGGATGGTGGCCGGTGGGATGCGCCATCACGCGCATGGGAATGCCGTAGATCGCCTCCAGGGTGGCCTCGTCCATCAGTTCGGCCGGGGTGCCCCGGGTCAGCACGCGCCCGCCGTGCAGGGCGACCAGGTGGTCGCAATAGCGTGCCGCCATGTTGACGTCGTGGAGCACGATGACCACGCCGAGCCCCAGGGTCTGGCTGAGTTCGCGGATCAGCGCCAGCACCTCCACCTGGTGGGCGATGTCCAGCGCGGCGAGCGGTTCGTCGAGCAGCAGGAAGTCGCTGCCCTGGGCCAGCAGCATGGCCAGCCAGACCCGCTGGCGCTCACCCCCGGAGAGGGTGTCGACCAGGCGCTCGGCGAAGGCCTCGGTGTGGGTCGCAGCAATAGCCCGCTCGATGGCCGCCTCGTCCTCGCGGGTGTGGCGGCCCAGCAGGCCTCGCCAGGGGTAGCGCCCCATGCCCACCAGCTCGCGGCCGAGCAGATTCTCGGTGGCGGGCAGCTGCTGGGGCAGGTAGGCCACGCGGCGGGCGAACTCTCGCTGCCCCCAGCGGGCCAGGGGGCGCCCGGCGAAGGCCAGCTCGCCTTGGCTCGCCGGCTGCTGGCGGGCCAGCAGCTTGAGCAGGGTCGACTTGCCCGAGCCGTTGTGGCCGATCAGGCCATGCACCCGGCCGCCCTCCAGGGTCAGGTCGGTGGGGGCGAGCAGCGGCCGGTCGCTGACGGTGAAACCGGCTCCGCGCAGTTCGAACATGCAGGACGCTCCTTCGGCGGGCCCCGGGCGGGGTGGGCGATGGGCGCTACCTTACCCCTGGTGATAATGGTTATCAATAAGATCTGTTTCGGGACGGCCGCCTTACCGGTATGCTGTGGCGTTTCACCCTCCAGGACCCCCGATCCCCATGCCTGACGCCACCACTTCCAGCTTCCGGGCCCTGGCGCGCCTGCTGCGCTATGCCCGCGGCTATCGCCGCCGGATCATCGCCGCCAGTGCCTGCTCGGTCATCAACAAGCTGTTCGACATCGCCCCGGAGATCCTCATCGGCGTGGCCATCGACGTGGTGGTCAACCAGGAGCAGAGCTTCGTGGCGGGGCTCGGCTTCGAGTCCGCCCGCGAGCAGATCCTGATCCTCGGCGCGCTGACCTTCTTCATCTGGGCCGGGGAGTCGCTGTTCGAGTACCTCTTCCAGGTACTGTGGCGCAACCTCGCCCAGCGGCTGCAGGCCGACCTGCGCCAGGACGCCTACGAGCATGCCCAGCGGCTCGACATGGACTTCTTCGAGTCGAGGAGCTCCGGCCAGCTGGTGGCGACCATGAACGACGACGTCAACCAGCTCGAGCGCTTCCTGGACGGCGGTGCTAACGCCATGATCCAGGTCGGCGTCACCGTGGTGGCGGTGGGGGCGGTGTTCTTCGTGCTCTCGCCGTTGATTGCGCTGCTCGCTTTCACGCCGATCCCGCTGATCGTGTGGGGCGCCTTCTACTTCCAGCGCAAGGCCGGGCCGCTCTACGCCGAGGTGCGCGAGCGGGTCGGCGACCTCTCAAGCCGGCTCTCCAACAACCTGGCCGGCATCGCCACCATCAAGAGCTTCACCGCCGAGGCCCGCGAGGCCGAGCGGCTGCGCCAGGCCAGCGAGGCCTATGTGGAGGCCAATCGCCGGGCCATCCGCATCAGCTCGGCCTTCATCCCGGTGATCCGCATGGCGATCCTGGCCGGCTTCCTGGCCACCTTCACCGTGGGCGGGATGATGGCGCTGAAGGGCGAGCTCAACGTCGGCGCCTATGGCGTGCTGGTGTTCCTCACCCAGCGGCTGCTGTGGCCGCTGACCGGCCTGGCCCAGGTGATCGACCTCTTCGAGCGCGCCATGGCCAGCACGCGGCGCATCCTCGACCTGCTGGCCACGCCGATCCGCGTGCGCGACGACGGCGGGCGGGCGCTGGCCGAGCCGGTGCGCGGGGAGGTCCGCTTCGAGGAGGTGGCCTTCCGCTACGGCGACGCCGGGGCCGGGGTCCAGGGCATCGACCTGGCCGTGCCGGCGGGCCATACCCTGGCGCTGGTCGGCGCCACCGGCTCGGGCAAGTCGACCCTGATCAAGCTGCTGCTGCGCTTCCACGACCCCCAGGCGGGCGAGATCCGCATCGACGGCCAGCCGGTCCGCGAGCTCGAGCTGGCCTCGCTGCGCCGGGCCATCGGCCTGGTCAGCCAGGACGTCTACCTGTTCGAGGGCCCGGTGCGCGACAACATCGCCTACGGCAAGCCGGATGCTCCGGAGGCCGACATCATCGCCGCGGCACAGACCGCCGAGGCGTGGGAGTTCATCCAGGCGCTGCCCCAGGGGCTCGACACCCCGGTGGGGGAGCGCGGCGTGCGCCTCTCCGGCGGCCAGCGCCAGCGCCTCTCGCTGGCCCGGGCGCTGCTCAAGGACCCGCCGATCCTGGTGCTGGACGAGGCCACCAGCGCCGTGGACAACGAGACCGAGGCGGCCATCCAGCGCTCGCTCAAGCGCATTGCCCACCAGCGCACCGTGATCATGATCGCCCACCGGCTCTCGACCATCGTCCATGCCGACCAGATCGCCGTGGTCCACGGCGGTCGGGTGGTCGAGCGCGGCACCCATGGCGAGCTGCTGGCGGGCAACGGGCGCTATGCCGCCCAGTGGCGGGTGCAGACCGGCGAGATCGAGGCGGCGGACGCTCCCCTGGCGTGACGGCATCGGGGCCGGGGATGGCCCCGTGGCATGAGCGGGATGAATCATCGTTGTTAAACGTGATGCGAATCATTATCATAATTATTCGATCCCATGACACGAGGCTCATCCCCCATGCCATTCCCTCCCCGCCGCCGTGGCGACATCCCACCGTTGCTCCGCGCCATCCGTGGCTGCCTGGGCCTGACCGCCGCCGGCAGCCTGCTGCTCTCCCCGGTGGCCCTGGCCCAGCAGGGGGCGACCGCCCCGGAGGCGGCCACCGACCTGGAGACCCTCACCGTCGAGGCTGAGGCCCTGTCGGTGATTACCGAGGGCACGGAGCAATACCGGGTGCCGCTCACCAGCACCGCGACCAGGCTCGACCTGACGCCCCGCGAGACGCCCCAGTCCGTCTCGACCGTGACCCGCGCCCAGATCGACGACTTCAACCTCGACACCACCAATGACGTCCTGGAGAGCACCCCCGGGGTCACGGTGGAGCGCCTGGAGACGGACCGCACCTACTACACGGCACGGGGCTTCGAGATATCCAACTTCCAGGTCGACGGCCTGCGCGTGCCGATGCCCTACAACAACGTGCACGGCGACATGGACACCGCGATCTACGACCGGGTGGAGGTGGTGCGCGGCGCCACCGGCCTGATGTCGGGCTCGGGCAACCCGGCGGCGACGGTCAACTTCGTGCGCAAGCGGCCCACCTTCGTGCCCCAGGCCTCGGTCTCGGCGAGCGTCGGCGCCTGGGACCAGCGGCGCCTGGAGGCCGATGTCGCCGGGCCGCTGGACGACGCGGGGCGCGTCCGCGGGCGCCTGGTGGCGGCGGGCATGGAGAGCGACGCCTACCTGGACCGGCTGAGCCGCGAGCGGAGGCTGCTCTACGGCGTGCTGGAGGCCGATGTCACCGACAGCACCCTGGTGACCCTGGGCCACACCTGGCAGCAGAACGACACCGACGGCAACATGTGGGGCTCGCTGCCGCTCTATGATTCCGCCGGCAACCCCACCGACTACGACGTCGAGACCTCCTCGGCGCCCGACTGGTCCTACTGGGACGTGGAGACCCACCGCAGCTTCCTCGAGGTACAGCAGGAACTCGGCGATCGCTGGTCGCTGAAGGGCACGCTCACCCACCTGGACATGCTCTCCGACACCCAGCTGTTCTATATCTACGGCACGCCCAATGCCGCCACCGGTCGCATTTCGGACGACCAGCTGACCCTCAGCCGCTACGACCGCCACCTGGAGCAGTGGGTGGCCGACCTGCATGCCAAGGGCGACGTCGAGGCGTTCGGGCGCAGCCACCAGCTGGTGGTAGGTAGCGACTGGAGCCAGAGCCGCAACCAGCAGCGCTCCCGCTACCCCACGGCGGACTTCGATGCGGGCGGCCAGGGCCTGCCGCCGCTGGACGACTGGAACGGTCGCTACCCCGAACCCGATGCCTGGGTGGCCTTCCCCGGCACCGACGGCGATGCCACGGTCAAGGAGCGCAGCGTCTATGGCGCGGCCAGGCTGGACCTCGCCGAGCGCTGGACCGCGGTCGCGGGTGCCCGGCTGAGCTGGGCCGACGCGGTTGGCGAGCAGTACGGCAGTTCCCAGGAGACCGACGTCGACAACGAGCTGACCCCCTATGCCGGCCTGATCTATGACGTCACCGATTCGGCGTCCCTCTACGCCAGCGTCACCGAGATCTTCAATCCGCAGACCGAGATCGACCGCAACGGCGACTACCTCGATCCCGTCGATGGCGTCAGCCAGGAGGTCGGCCTCAAGGCCGAGCTGTTCGACGGCGGCGCCGATGCCTCGCTGGCGCTGTTCCGCACCGAGCAGGACAACGTGGCCCAGCCGGCGGGCACCCGGCCCGACGGCACCGCCTTCTTCACGGGGGCCGACGGCATCACCAGCGAGGGGGTCGAGGTTACGCTGGCAGGCGAGCTCGCCCCGGGCTGGCAGGCCAGCGTCGGCTATACCTACCTGGAGATCGAGGACGCTGACGGCGAGGCCACCAACACCTACATTCCACGTCACCTGGTGCGTGCCACCACCAGCTATCGTCCGGCTGCCCTGGATGCCCTCAAGGTGGGCGCACGGCTGCGCTGGCAGGACGATATCGAGCGCGACCGCGACTTCGCCGAGGGCAAGACCCGCCAGGAGGCCTACGCCCTGGTCGACCTGATGGCGAGCTACGATTTCAGCGACAGCCTGACCGCCTCGCTGAACCTCAACAACGTCACCGACGAGGCGTACCTGACCAGCCTCAAGTGGGACCAGGCCTTCCACGGCGCGCCGCGCCATGTCATGGCCAACCTGACCTGGCGCTACTGAGCCCGAAGCAAGGCGTACCACCAGGGCCCATCCCGCAACGGGGTGGGCCCTGGCGTTGGTGAGGCGGTCAGGGCGTCTCGGCGGCGCGGACCTCGTGGCGGCAGGCCAGCGGGCAGTTGCCGCACACACCCAGCTCGTCGATCAGGTAACGGAGGCAGCATAGGCGACGCACCCGCCGCGGGGGGGCGTCCTCGCCCTCGACGTAGCGCACCGGGCGATGGAGTGGATTGCGTCGGCCGTCCGGCAGGGTGCGGCTCGCCAGCAGCGCCCGGGCAGGTTCAGCGACGTCCGCTGCGGCCATGGGATGGTCGGCCAGGGCGCCGGCGAAGTGCTCGACGTAGTTGCCGGCGTTGCTCCAGAACACCCTGGGCGAGGCGCCGCTGGCCGTGGCCAGGGCCTCGACCAGCGGCGTCAGGTGGCCGTCGAGCAGGGTGGCGAAGCGCGAATGGGGCGCGAGTTCGGCCAGGTGGCGGCCGACATGGGGCAGCACCAGGCCGGTGGTCTGTCCCTCTGGCGATTGCTGGAGATGGAGCTCGTACAGGTCCAGCGGCAGGTCGCGCTCGAGCAGCAGGTTGGCGGCCAGGGCGTGGGCGACCAGGGGGCTCAGGTGCCACTTCGACCACAGCGAGGCCACCGCCCGGCGGTCGCCGTGGCCATACCGGGCGCCGAAGCGCTCGAGCAGCGCCGCCAGGCGTGCCGGGTCGAGCAGCTCACGGGCCGGCATGCCGTCGGGCGCCACCGGCGCGATCGCCGGCGGGGTGAGGTGCTGCAGGGGGCCGACATAGAGCCGGGCCAGGGAAGAGGGCATGGCGAGACCACCGGATCCGTGGAAAGCGCCATTATACAAACAATAATCATTATCGATAAGGGGCGTCGCGGCGGCTGACCAGCGGTTCCCGGCGCAGGTTTCAGCGTAGTAGGGTGAGGCGTCTATAAATCCAGAGGGTGACGACATGGTGAGTGCCAGGATCCTGCAGCAGGGAACCATCCACTGCTTTCCCGCGGGCCTCAAGGATGCCAAGGGGCGGCTGGTGAACGCCGAGGTCTCGGCGGTGGCCTACGATGGCGAGCGCCTGCTGATGGCCAGCGACAAGCCGATCCCCGGTGAGGCGCGCTCGGCGGTGTTCGCCGTGCCCCTCACCCCCGAGGGCCCCGACGACAGTCGGCTGACCTATTTCACCCAGCCGCTGGTCAAGCAGGCTGAGAAGTACGAGGACTTCGCACTGACCGCCGATGGCCGGCACGTGCTGGCCACCACCGGCTTCGATCGCATCGACGACGAGAGCCACGCCCTCAACGACTACAACCACCTGCTGATCTGGCCGCTGGGCGAGCCGGACCGGGTGCAGGTGGTGGACCCCGATCCGCGCGACGGCGTGGCGGGCTCGCTGGAACTGCGCGACAAGCTGAACGCCGCCATCGGCTTTCCCTACTACAAGATCGAGGGGCTCGCCGCGATCCCCGGCGAGCGGGGCGACGGCCTGCTGCTGTTCGGCGTGCGGGAGCAGGGCCAGACCCATGACGACTTCGCCTACGTGAGCCGGGTGGTGGGGGCCCATTACGAGATCAGCGAGAGCGGCAACCTGGTGTTCCTCGATGCGCTGCGTGAGCACTATGCCTTCGACCCGGGCGAGCATCCGTCGGTCCGCTACGACTGCGGCCTCTCGAGCCTGGAGTACGACCCCTACCACGCTCGGCTCTACCTGCTGAACAGCTTCGAGGTGGAGGAAGCCGGCGAGGAGCGCATCGGCGGCTACCTGTGGGAGATCGGCCTGGAGGATTTCCGGGCCGGCCGGCGCCCGACCCTGGTGACCACCCCGGCGGGCCTGCCGCTGGAGTTCGAGCACAAGGCCGAGGGCCTGGCGGTGCTGGACCATGATCGCCTGTTCGTCGCCTACGACAACGACCGCAACCTGGGCCTGGGCAGCGTTGACGAGCGCGACGAGCGCCACGCCTGCGAGGCGCCCTTCACGATCCTCGAGGTCTCCGCGACCTGACCCGTCCCCGGCTCAGCGCCTCAGCAGCACGGCGTCGAGGTGGACCGGCACCTCGTCGCCGATCTGCTCGTAGCCGAGCAGCAGCAGCACCGAGCGCAGGGTCGGGTTGGCCATCAGCTCGCGGCCATCCAGCGCCACCCGCTCGGCGTTGGTGACCCGTACCCGGCCTGGCGTCTCGCGGGTGAAGCGCACCGCCAGCGGCTCGCGGTGGGTGGTGCCGCCGGACTGCACCGAGAGCTCGAGCACCTCCACCAGCGACTCGCCCACGGCCAGCGCCTCCAGCCGCTGGGGCGGGAAACGCGTGGTCACGGTGGCCAGGGGCTGCTCGGTGAGGCCGGAGAGCCAGGGCGGCAGCGACCCCAAGCGCTCGATCACGTCGCTCTGGGCCAGCCGCAAGGGCAGGCGCAGGGTGCCGTCCGCCTCGGCGGTGCCGGCTAGGCGACGCATCTCGTGCTGATGAGCAATGGGGCCTGTCGGGGCGATCTGCACCACGGTGGCGGCCACCCGCGAGCGCTCCGGGTCCAGCTCCCAGGCGGCCGCCGCCGGCAGGGCCAGCAGCAGGGCGAACAGGGCAGTGCCAAGGGCAGGGAAACGGCAAGGAGGGAAAGGTCGCACCGGTCGATCTCCAGAAGGGCAGGCCACCTGCAGACCACGGCCGGGGGAGGAAGTGCCGCGGCGGAGATTCGGCCTGCCAAGGGCGGCCGGCTATGGTCACCTCCATCGCCATTCGCTATCATACGGCGGCGCCGCTCGGCGCCATCCGCTGCAAGGGCCTATAGCTCAGTTGGTTAGAGCAGGGGACTCATAATAGAATGCGCTAACGGCTGGATGGAGAGAGAAAGCAGAGTAAATACAGCCGCTTACCACATGTAAGCGCTAAAGCCGAAAAGCCAATGTAACAGCTATGTAAGCGGCAAAAACAGTTTCGGGCCTTTAGCTCAGTTGGTTAGAGCACTCGACTCATAATCGATTGGTCGCTGGTTCAAGTCCAGCAAGGCCCACCATACAAAGCCCCACATCACGCGGTCTGGGGCTTTTTCTTTACCTAAAATTCAAGCCGCTGCACCGCGCTTACACGCGCTTACACGGCTGTCATGAGACACAATATCACCGCCTCTTGCATGAATTGCTTTCTTTATGCACAGAAAAGATATATTATGCACTGGTACTCACGATTGAGAGGTGAACCATGGCATTTCGAGCAGACGAAGCAGCACGTATCGGATATGAAGAAGTAGAGGCCTACCTTGTGCCAAGGCCAAGGGATGCGGATGAGTCCGTAAGGGCACGCAGCAAGGAAGCCCTCATGGATATTGTGGATGAGCTTGGACCTGTAGTTGACACCTACCCCACTTGGCACCCGCTGGTCTGCAATCACGACCCTCGCCATCCTGTGATCGCGCCAAGTGATCGCTGTGGCTACAAGGGACTAGACCACACCCGCTTCTTCGCAAACGGCTTTATCACCTGTCCTTACCATGATGGTCAAAAAGTTATCGACTCTGTGAACGCGCTGCCGCTTCATCATGTCGCCAACATTACAGCTGAACGCTTGGATGTGGAGTTCTACAACCCGAGCACGACTCCGATACTCGTTAAATGCGAATGGAACAGGCCTCTCGAAATGGACGGAACTATTCCGCTCGCCATAGCGATGCCGCTGATACTTGAGCAGGAGCTTCCTTGCTGGAGGTCGTCAGAGGTAGCCGAGACATGGGAGTCAATGCGCGACTTGTTCCTTGGCCGCCCACACGGTGCCCGCTCCTCACTGTTCGTCAACCAAGAGACTGGGCAAGCCATCAAGAAAATTTGGAACTCGCTCATCTACACCGGAATGTTCGGCCCGATAAAGGTTTAGCAGCGAGCGCAGGCTGCACGATCACCTGCCACCGCCGCTAGCGTACTGGTGACCTACCGATCGTCGCCTGTGCCAGCGCACAGCGAGCGCAAACGACAGCTCTTAGGGTATAGGGCGGTTAATGTGGGGCGACTAGAGCCCAGCCGCTTGCCCTACCAGCGACTCAACATCTTTAACCAGCTCAGAAGCGGATATTTCCAAGGCTTGGGAAAGCGAAAATATGGTAGTTATAGTCGGCTGCCGGATACCCCGTTCGATTCTAGATACGAACGTCCTGTCTACTCCCGCTCTGTAGGCCAGTTCCTCTTGAGATACGCTCAACGCCATCCGGCGGGCCTTTAAGGCCTGTCCGAAAATAAGACTGTAATTGGGCGTATCTGCATTTTCCATGCAGGAAATTCTGATTTATTGTAGCCTATAGTCCACGGCCTATAGGCACGTCCATGTAATTCAAAACAACTATCGATGCAGGCTTAGGACTCAGGGGAAGGGGTATGGCGGTAAAAAACTGCAAAGAGTGCGGCAAGCAAGTCAGCACCAAGGCTAAGAAATGCCCGCATTGTGGGGCAAAGGCACCGAAGCGGACATCGCTTCTGGTATGGGTGCTGGTTGGCGTCATTGGGTATGTTTTCTATATGGTTGGCCAAGGCAACCTGGATACATCACCGTCAAAAGCAGAGCCGCCTCTGTCATCAGAGCAACAGGCCGAGATTGAGAGGGAGGCAGAACGTCGCGCTCAAGCGAGCTATGAACGTGATCTCGTATATGATGCGAAGAAGACTGTGGCCGCTTCCCTGAAAGACCCTGACTCCGCACAGTTTAGGGATGTATTTTTCAACGAGACGGAGAAAGGCGGTGCCGTTGTCTGCGGGCAGGTCAACTCAAAAAACAGCCTTGGAGCATATACCGGCTTTCAGCGGTTCATCTCAAACGGCCAGACTACGTTTATTGAAGAAAAAGACAGCAATATTGGGGAAACGTGGGCGCAGGTTTGCCTGCCAGATAACGCATAATCCTTCCAGGCTAGTACATGTGTACTGGTACTTAGCGGGCTACGCCCCTCCCGCAGACGGAGATATGTCTACCCGGTGGCGACAAGAACGAGATGACTCAAGTCTCCCTTGTCGTACTGTGGCGGGCAGTCCTTCTTGATGTTAGCTTTCAGTTCCGCTTGCATGCTGGCGGCAATGGCTCCCCACTCGTCAACGGGCATCAACTCCGGGAACAAGGCCACGACCTTTCTTTGACCACGTGCCTGTTCCAAGACCTCCAGTCGCTTCAGTGTACTTGCCGGGATTCGTGCTCGCATCGCTGTTAATGGCCAAGTAAACTGACCCAGTATCTACCAACGCTTTTGACCCACCCCCGAGGTGGCAGTGGCAATGCGATCCATCGCTTCGTTGATTTCGGCAAGACTGTCGGCACGGTATTTGACCGGCAGATAGGTCAGGTCGATATCGACAGACAGGCGTGGCAGGTCGCGGTAGAACAGGTTGATGGCCGTGCCGCCTTTGACCAGATCGCGGTCGCCGCTTCCGAGGTTGAATTCCTGCGGGTCCAGCCGTTTTCGCCAAGGGTGGTTGTGGCGGTCGGCAAAGACGAAGAACAGCCGCCTGGCCTTGATCTTCCTGCAACTATGCAGCAATGCCGACAGGGTGCGCGGTCGCAGGGTCGTCAGGCTTTCGAACACCATATCGAGATTGTGGAAGCTCTCATGGCCGGGCAGTTCGTCCATGACTTCCAGGATCGCCCGTTCAGGTGATGACATCCTCAGTTGCCAGTTCCAGGGCAGGGTGCTCTCGGTCTTGGCGTTATCCTTGGTTAGGCCGAGCGCCGGGTCGGAGAAGAGGGCTGAGGTGCGCGTGACCAGCGGTGCGTTCAGTGGTAACCGGCGCATCCAGCTCGGCATGTCTTCGCCATAGACCCAAACCGGAGCATTGTTGCCCAAGCGTAGATAATGACCATAGCCTTGCAGCGTGAGCGCTGACATGCCGCCGATGTGGACTTGGTACTCCATGATGTGCTGTACCGAGAGCAGGCAGGTCTTCCAATCGACGGTGGCGGACTTTCCCGTACCTGGCGATGGGCGCAGGAAAACGCCGCGCGTCACCCGCTCCAGCCAGCCGCGATCCACGTATTTGCGCGCGAGGAAGCGGCTGACCTCATGGCGTTCCAGCCAGCCAGAATCGACCATGAAGCCGGGAGGGACGGCTTCGAGAGTGTTCTTTAGCTTTTCTTTTTTATGTGTACTCATAGGGCACATATTACCATAATATCAAAGATATTAATGCAAAATTCTTTATCTAACGTTGTTATGGTGTACTATAGGTACACTATTTTATTATAAGTTAAAGGGCCAAGGAGCCCGCCAGCCCCTCCCCAGGCTTCCAGGTGTCGGGTTCGGGCTTCCTCAGGTGGAGTAGTGCGCCGCTGCCTTGGCAGCTTCGTGGCCACCCCCTCGCTGTGTATGATGGACGGCACTCATCACCATCAGCACCAAGAACACGGGGAAGCATCGTGAACACGGAGAGTCACTCTCAGCTGGCGGCCTTCATCTGGTCCGTGGCGGACCTGCTGCGCGGCAACTTCAGGCAGTCCCAGTACGGTCGTATCATCCTGCCCCTCACCCTGCTGCGGCGCCTGGAGTGCGTGCTGGAGCCCACCAAGGCCGAGGTGCTGGCCGCGGCCCAGGCCCACCAGGCCAAGCCCGAGGCGGTGCGCGAGAAGCTGCTGCTGCGCGCGGCCAAGCAACCCTTCTTCAACGCCTCACCGCTGACCCTGGGTAGCCTCTCCGACACCCAGACTGCCGACGACCTGATGAGCTACGTGCAGTCGTTCAGCCAGGACGCCCGGGAGATCTTCGAGCACTTCGAGTTCGAAAGCTTCGTCCAGCAGCTCAATGCCGGCAACCTGCTCTACCAGGTGGTGCAGCGCTTCGCCGCCATCGACCTGAGCCCGGCGCGGGTCAGCAACTACGGCATGGGGGCGATCTTCGAGGAACTGATCCGCAAGTTCGCCGAGAGCTCCAATGACACGGCGGGGGAGCACTTCACCCCGCGCGACATTGTCCACCTGACCACCTCCCTGGTGCTTACCGGCCAGGACGACAAGCTCGCCAGTGGCGGCATCGTCACCGTCTACGACCCCACCGCGGGCACCGGCGGCTTCCTCTCCGAGAGCGACGACTACCTGCAGCACATCAGCGGCGGCATGAGCGTCTCGCTGCACGGCCAGGAGCTCAACCCCGAGTCCTACGCCATCTGCAAGGCCGACATGCTGATCAAGGGCCAGGGCGTGGACCAGGTGAAGCTCGGCAACACCCTCTCCGACGACCAGCTCCCCGCCGAGCACTTCGACTTCATGCTCTCCAATCCGCCCTTCGGGGTGGAGTGGAAGAAGGTGCAGAAGGCGATCACCGACGAGCACAACCACAAAGGGTATGAGGGCCGCTTCGGGCCCGGCCTGCCGCGGGTTTCCGACGGCTCGCTGCTGTTCCTGATGCACTTGGTGAGCAAGATGCGCCCCCGCCAGGAGGGCGGCTCGCGCATCGGCATCATCCTCAACGGCTCGCCGCTGTTCACCGGTGGCGCCGGCAGCGGGGAGTCCGAGATCCGTCGCTACCTGCTGCAGCACGACCTGGTAGAGGCCATCGTCGGCCTGCCCACGGACCTCTTCTACAACACCGGCATCGCCACCTACGTGTGGATCCTCTCCAACCACAAGCCCGCCGAGCGCCGCGGCCAGGTGCAGCTGATCGACGCCACCGGCCGGGCCAGCAAGATGCGCAAGTCGCTGGGCAGCAAGCGTCAGTTCGTCGCCGACCGCGACATCGAGGAGATCGTGCGCCTCTACGGCGCCTTTCAGGAGAGCGAGGAGAGCAAGCGCTTCCCGGTGGAGGCCTTCGGCTACCGGCGCATCACCGTGGAGCGCCCGCTGCGCCTCAACTTCCAGGCGAGCCCCGAGCGCCTGGCCCGGCTGGATGACGAGAAGCCGCTCCAGAAGCTCGCGGAGGGCGAGCGCGAGGCGATCAAGGCCGCCTGTGCCACCCTGGACCCGGAGAAGCAGTTCACCAACCGCGACGCCTTCACCAGGGCGCTGAAGGCCGCGCTCAAGGCGGCAGGCGTGAAGGTCGGCGCCCCGGTGCAGAAGGCCATTCTCAACGCCCTCTCCGAACGCGACCCGGAGGCGGACATCTGCCTCGACAAGAACGGCAACCCGGAGTCCGATACCGGCCTGCGCGATAACGAGAACGTGCCGCTGGACGAGTCGGTGTTCGACTACTTCGAGCGCGAGGTAAAGCCCCACGTCCCCGACGCCTGGATCGACGAGGAGAAACGCGACCCGCTGGATGGTCGCATCGGCATCGTCGGCTTCGAGATTCCCTTCAACCGGCACTTCTACCAGTTCTCCCCGCCACGCCCGCTGGAGGAGATCGACGCCGACCTCAAGGCCTGCACCGACCGGATCAAGCAGATGATCGAGGAGCTGTCGGCATGAGGAGCTATAGCCATGTAGGGCGGGTGTTGACGGTCAGGCTACTTCACTCCAGCATGGTGGGCGACACACCCGCCATGCCTCTCCATGAAGCACACTCTGGCGGGTTTTTTGTGTCCGGTGGTTGGCTTGTCGAATCCTCCCATCGAGAGTTGATGGCAAATGCAAGGGAAGGAGTGAAGGCATGAGCTTCCCGAAATACCCCGAGCACAAGGACTCCGGCGTCGAGTGGCTGGGGGAGGTGCCGGCGCATTGGGAAAAGCTAAAGCTCAGCCGAATATCACGTGAGAAATGTGATGGCCCATTCGGATCAGCCATAAAGTCAGAGCATTATCGTGATAGCGGTGTGCGTGTCATCCGGCTGCAGAACATTAAGAAAAACTCCTTCAATGGTCGGGACGCAGCCTATATCGATGCTGACTATTACTACCGCGAAATATCTAGGAGCGATGTGGTTGGTGGTGATCTCCTTGTTGCTGGTCTGGGTGATGACAACAACGTAGTAGGGCGTGCATGTGTTGCTCCATGCGGTGTTGCCCCAGCAATGGTTAAAGCCGACTGTTTTAGGTTCAGGCTGGATAATACGCGAGTACTCCCTGATTTTTTGGCTTACCAACTGTCAGCCGGCGCTGAGGCTGATGCAGGCCTGCTTTCAACAGGATCAACTCGGTCTCGAATCCCATTGTCTGCGATGGGGACAAGAGTTGTAGCTCTACCACCACATGATGAACAGGTGGGAGTATCTGCCTTTCTGGATCACGAAACCGCCCGCATCGACGCCTTGGTGGAGCAGCAGCAGCGCCTGATCGAGCTACTCAAGGAGAAGCGTCAGGCGGTGATTTCCCATGCCGTCACCAAGGGGATGGACCCCAATGTCCCGATGAAGGACTCCGGAGTGGAGTGGCTGGGAGAAGTGCCAGCGCACTGGGAGGTCTTCCGACTAAAGCAGATAGTTACAGTGCAAGGTGGTGCTACACCCGCGAAGGAACGGTTAGATTTCTGGAATGGGAAGATCCCTTGGGTATCCCCAAAAGACATGAAAAAAGAAAGAGTCAGTGACTCCTCTGATCACATAACCGAGAAGGCCCTGTCTGAAACGGGGTTGTCGATGATAAATTCGGGGGCAGTGCTTATCGTTGTGAGGGGTATGATCCTGGCTCATTCAGTCCCGGTAGCAATTGCTGAAGCTCCTCTGACAATAAATCAAGATATGAAGGCGGTTACACCCAGTGAGAAAATGTCCTCAGAGTACATGTTGTTGCTACTCTCAGGGATAAAGGGTGCGATATTTAATTACATAGATTCATCTGCGCATGGCACCAAAAAGCTTGAGTGGGAGCGGTTCGAAAATATCATGCTTCCGCTGCCAAAATTGACAGAGCAGAGGTCAATATGCCGCAAAATTCATGAGCAGGTGGAGCCTGAGGGATCCCCACGAAATATATAAGAAAATCAGAATGATATGATTGAAAAGGCCTGCATGGGTCGGCATGTTGTTAATCGCCAAACAAACAATATGCCTAAGGAGGACCCATGCAGGCCCCTCGATTCTTGCATACTCTGCTGACCTCATCACTCCCCTCGATCCATGCCAAACGCCTGCAGGCACTGCTCGACATGGTCGGTGCTCTGCTGGGCGAGCGCCGCCTGGGCTTGACCGCCCTGGGCCGTGCCTTGCCGGGGCCGGCGGATACCAAGCACACCATCAAGCGAGTCGATCGGTTGTTGGG
>NZ_JARANW010000031.1:0-40122 GCF_029889825.1 Halomonas sp. 11-S5 | reverse complement strand
ATCGATCTGATGAGGCGAATAGCCCGCTATTTAACGAATCAGATCGAATGAAGTTGGCCGAAAGACCGGTTCTCGCAGTAGATCAGCGTTAAGTCCGACAGGCTCCTAGACTGTGGCGGCAACACCTCATCACTCTAATACCCCACCAATCTAGAGCGAGCCTGATCATGCAGCAACCGCAGCAGCCCCTGGGGTTACAAGCGTTACGGGATATCGTCCTCGTCGGCGGCGGGCACACCCACGTGGGGGTGCTGAAGCGCTTCGCCATGAAGCCCGAGCCGGGCGTCAGGCTCACTCTGATCTGCCGCGACACCCATACCCCCTACTCGGGCATGCTGCCGGGCTATGTCGCCGGGCACTACACCTACGACGAGGTGCATATCGACCTGCGCCGGCTGGCCGAATACGCCGGGGCCCGCTTCTTCAGCGACGAGACCATCGGCATCGACCACGACGAGCGCAAGGTGCTCTGCCGCTCGCGCCCCCCGGTGCCCTACGACTGGATGTCGATCAACATCGGCTCGACGCCTCGCGTGGAGGCGGTCAGCGGTGCCGCCGAGCATGCCGTCCCGGTCAAGCCGATCCACCAGTTCAACGACCGCTGGCAGACGCTGCTCCGGCGCATCGAGGAGCACCCGGGCCGGACCCGCGTCGCGGTGGTCGGCGGCGGCGCCGGCGGCGTCGAGCTGCTGCTGGCCATGCAGTACCGGCTGGGCCGCGAGCTGGCCGCCCGGGGGCGCGACCCGGCCGAGCTCTCCTTTGCGCTCTTCACCCGCGGCGAGCGGACCCTGCCGACCCACAACGCGCGGGTGCGCGCGCACTTCCAAGACACCCTGGCCCGCCGCGGCGTCGAGGTGCATACCGCCACCGAGGTGGTCGACGTCGAGGCGGGCCGCCTGCAGGCGGCCGATGGCACCTGGCACGGCGCCGACGAGATCATCTGGGTGACCAATGCCGGCGGCGCCGCCTGGCTCAAGGACACCCGGCTCGCGCTGGATGACGACGGCTTCATCCAGGTCGACGACACCCTGCGCTCGCTCTCGGACCCGCGGATCTTCGCCGCCGGCGACATCGCCCACCAGGTCAACCATCCCCGCGAGAAGGCCGGAGTCTTCGCCGTGCGCCAGGGCCGCCCGCTGGCCGACAACCTGCGCGCCGCGGTGACCGGCCGGCCGCTCTCGCCCTATCGCCCGCAGCGCGACTGGCTGGCGCTGATCAGCACCGGCGACCGCCACGCAGTGGCCTCCCGGGGCGGGCTGTGCCTGGCCGGTGACTGGGTATGGCGCTGGAAGGACGGCATCGACCGGCGCTTCATGGCCAAGTTCAACGAGCTGCCGCCGATGGAAGAAGGTGCCATGCCGGCGTCCCGGCCCAGCAAGGTAGTGCTGGACGAGGAGGAGAACGCCCAGGCGGTCTCGGCCATCGCCATGCGCTGCGGCGGCTGCGGGGCCAAGGTGGGGGCCACCACCCTCTCCCGGGCGCTCTCGACGCTTGAGCCGGTGGCGCGCGAGGAGGTGCGGGTCGGCCTGCATGCCCCGGACGACGCCGCCGTGGTGCGGGTGCCACCGGGCAAGGACATGGTGCATACCGTGGACTTCTTCCGCGCCTTCATCGACGACCCCTACGTGTTCGGCAAGGTCGCCGCCAACCACGCGCTCGGCGACATCTTCGCCATGGGCGCCGAGGCGCAGACCGCCACCGCCGTGGCCACAGTGCCCCAGGGGCTCGAGGCCAAGGTCGAGGACACCGTCTTCCAGATGATGAGCGGCGCGGTGGAGGTGCTCAACGCCGCCGGCTGCGCCCTGGTGGGCGGGCACACCGGCGAGGGCAGCGAGCTGGCCCTGGGCTTCGCCGTCAATGGCCTGATCGACAGCGGCAGCGCCGGGGACGATGGCCGCGCCGACACGGCCCTGATGACCAAGGGCGGGCTGCGCCCCGGCCAGGTGCTGATCCTCACCAAGCCCATCGGCACCGGCACGCTGTTCGCCGCCCACGCGAGGCTCGCCGCCCGGGGGCGCTGGATCGATGCGGCCCTGGCCAGCATGGTCCAGTCCAACCGCGCGGGGGCGGCCTGCCTGCATGAGCACGGGGCCAGTGCCTGCACGGACCTCACCGGCTTCGGCCTGCTCGGGCACCTGGTGGAGATGACGCGCCCCTCAGGGGTGGATGCCGAGCTCGACCTGGCGGCCCTGCCGCTGCTCGAGGGGGCGGAGGAGACCGTGGCCGCCGGCATCCTGAGCTCCCTGCAGCCCGCCAACGTGCGACTGCGCCGGGCCATCCGCGACCCGGCGGCCTGGGTCGAGCACCCGCGCTACCCGCTGCTCTTCGACCCCCAGACCGCCGGGGGGCTGCTGGCCAGCGTGCCCGCCGAGCGCGCCGAGGCCTGCCTGGAAGCCCTGCATGCCCTGGGCTATGCCCGGGCCAGCGTCATCGGCCGGGTCCTCGACCCCGGCGAGGCGCTGGAGCCTATCCGGCTCACGGGATGACGGTGAGGATGACCTGCCGAACGGCGGCATCAACAAGTTCACTCTGGACGTCCTGATCAACCTGACGGCGCCGGCTCATTTCCCCCTCGAGCGGGAGATTGAGGACGAGAAGGAAGTGTGTCATTTTCAGAAGACGACTGCACCAGGTGACGGGTCGCAACGCCCGATGTGAAGGCGGCTCCTGACAGCCGGGTATCCGCAGTCGCCTTCACCAACCTCGACTATGCTCAGTACTCCTATGCACCACAGGCGGGTCGGGGCATGGCGTCAGACACCTCACCGATTGCCGAGCAAGGCGTGGCCACCCTATCCGATGAAGCCTGGACACAGGCCCGGCAACGAACGGCCATCATCGGGCCCTTGGCGGCACTTGAGGTAGTCGGGCATGAGGCCGTCGACGCCGCCGCCCAAGCACTGGGTCTGTCCCGGCGGCAGGTGTATGTCCTGATCCGCCGCGCGCGACAAGGCAGTGGCCTTGTCACGGACCTGGCACCCGGCCGATCCGGCGGTGGCAAGGGCAGGGGGCGTCTGCCGGCGTCGGTCGAGCGCATCATCCGCGAGCTGCTGCACAAGCGCTTTCTGACCAAGCAGAAGCGCAACCTGGCAACGCTCCACCGGGAAGTCGCGCTGGCGTGCAAAGCGCAGAAACTGAGGGTGCCGGCGCGCAATACCGTGGCCCGGCGGGTCGCCGACCTTGATCCGCTCCAGACGACTCGCCGCCGGGAAGGCCATTAGGCGTCCCGCAACCTGCAAGGTGCGGGTGGCGTTCCTCCCGCCGTAACCTCGCCGCTGGAGCAGGTGCAGATCGACCACACGGTCATCGACCTGATCGTGGTGGATGAGCGCGACCGGCAACCGATTGGCAGGCCTTACCTGACCATCGCTATCGACGTATTCACCCGCTGCGTGCTCGGCATGGTAGTCACGCTGGAAGCACCGTCCGCCGTCTCGGTTGGCCGGTGCCTCGCGCACATCGCCTGCGACAAGCGCCCCTGGCTGGAAGGACTGGACGTAGAAATGGACTGGCCGATGAGCGGCAAGCCCAGGTTGCTCTACCTGGACAACGCGGCAGAGTTCAAGAGCGAGGCGCTGCGCCGCGTCGCTCCCGCTGCGGCGGCATTCACCGATTGCCACCCCGGACATGGCCCGCTACCTGCTCACCCGCAGCGAGGGCACGATTGGCGAGCTGACGCACCTGTTGATGGCGGCGGCCGTCGCCGCGGTGGAGAGTGGCGAGGAAGCCATCACCCCCGCACGCTCAGCATGGCCGATTACACCGGCCCCAGTGAGCGGCGACGCCAGTTCGAGCGGGAGTTGATGTGAAGCCGGTACCACGCTGGCCGCTGCATCCGGCCCCCGTGGAGGGAGAGGCCTTATCGTCATGGCTCCGCCGTGTCGCGGCGTGCTACCAGATGGACGCGCGCGACCTTCTGGAGAATGACCTCGGGCACGGCCAGGTCGATGACCTGGACATCGCACCGCCGCTGTCGCTGCTGACGGTGCTCTCCCAGCGCAGCGGCATTGAGTTGGACCGGCTGCGCTGCATGAGCATCGTCGGCTGGGTGCCGTGGCTGCTGGACAGCCTCGACGACCGGATTCCGGCTGCGCTGGACACTTATGCGTTCCAGCTCTCCGTGCTGCTGCCGAGGCGCACCCGCAAGACGAGAGCGATCAACCGCTGGCGAGCCTGGCTCCCCAGCCAACTGATCCGCCGGGCCTGCCCACTCTGCCTGGACGGTTCGGCGGAACAAGCCATATTGCTCGCCTGGAAGCTGCCCCTGATGCTGAGCTGTCCGCAGCATGGTTGTTGGCTGGAGGCCTATTGGGGCGTGCCGGCGCATTATCTTGGCTGGGAGAACGCCGACTCTGCACCTCGCGAAGCCAGCGAAGCGATGACGGCGATGGACCAGCGCAGCTGGCAGGCGCTGACGATGGGCTACGTGGAGCTGCCGCGCCGGCGCGTCCATGCCGGCCTCTGGTTCCGGTTGCTGCGCAGCGTGCTGGATGAGCTGAACACCCCGCTCTCTTACTGCGGGAAGGGGGCCGGCAGCATCTGCTATGTCTGGGAGCACTGTGGCCAGCCGCCACGCGCTGGACAAAACCAATGGCGTCCCTACGAAATACTGGATCCGGCGGTGCAGCTGCAAATGCTGGAGGCGGCAGCCACCGCCTTCGACCTGCTCGAATCGCAGGCCGTGATCCCGCGCGGGGAGCAGGCGGCGTTGTTCTTGCCAGCACTGCAGACTGGCGCCACCAGCCGCCTGCTTGCCAAGGAACGGCAGCAGGAGCCCATGCGCGACTGGAAGGGGATGGTCAGGGCGGTCAACGAAGCCTTCACCGAGGCGCGGTACAATCCCGAGACAGCCCGATCACTGTTCGCGCTGGCGGCCTATGGGAAGCGAGACCCCGAATCCTTGGAACGTCTGCGCGCCGAGTTTGCCCAGGAGGGCATTCCGCCGGCATTCCTGTCACATTATGAGCCCGATGGATCCTTTGCATGCCGTAAGATAAGTGACTCATTAAGCAGCAAATTTTGACGACCATCGTCGCCTGGCGAAGTCGGTCAATGACTATAATATCAGACCGGTAATCCAACTGAAAAAATAGTACAATAATATCCTGCTTTTACCTGCAAGGTATCGATCAAACTGTTTTTCAGAGGTGTAAGCTATGACATTTTCAATATGGATAACCTTTCTAGTAGCGGCATTCCTGATCAGTATTTCTCCCGGCGCCGGTGCAGTCAACTCCATGAATAGCGGGTTGCGTCACGGTGTGCGTAAATCTATGCCAACCATTCTTGGGCAACAGTTTGGTTACGGTATGCAAATCGTACTGGTCGGTGCTGGGCTGGGGGCTATTGTGGCCTCTTCAAATATCGCACTGTCAGTGATCAAGTGGATGGGGGTGGCCTATCTGGTTTGGTTGGGCATTCAGAAATGGCGAGAGTCACCAGTTGAAGCTACGGGAGAGAACCCGGGAGGTATCAGTAAGAAACAGCAGTTCTGGAACGGAGCTATGGTGAATCTGACTAACCCGAAAGCAACTATTTTTCTGATCGCCCTTTTTCCCCAGTTCCTTGTGGCAGGGACACCTCATGGCCCACAACTTGCCACCATGGGCACAACCCTGATTCTGGTGGACATCCTGGTCATGATTGGCTATGCCCTGCTTGCCAGTCAGCTGTTTCGATTCCTGACCACCCCCTGGCGTCAGCGACAAATGAACCGGATATTCGGAGGTCTGTTTGTAACAGCCGCCGTGGCTCTGGCGAGTTTTAAGCGCTCTTGATTTCATTGAAAATTCAAGAGAGAGCGAGTCATTATCTAGGCGATAATATGGAGCTTATAAGGGTGTGTGCAGGATAGAGTCTTTCATGACCACCGTCTGGTGCAAGTTATCCACGAACCGTGCCAAAGCCGGGGACCAAGTGTCCGGTTCGGGTGCGGCAAAGTAGGTGTCGACCTCCGCGATGGGCTTCGGCAATTCCAGGTAGTGGATACTGAAACGATGCAGGTGCGCCTCAACGGTCACTCGGGGGAGCACGGTATAGCCCATCCCGGCCGAGACACAGCCGAGCATGGCGTCCACTGTACCGAACTCGAAAATCCGAGCCGCAGTGACGCCGTAGGATGCCAGCAGCAATTCGATACGCTGGCGATAGCTGCACCCTTGGCGAAAAGCGAGAAACGCTGACGACAACAGTTCTTCTGAGGGGGGGATGGCGGTCATGGGCTCGGGACCGACCAGCACAAGCCTTTCGCTGAAAGCCTTGAGCAGGTGGTAGCGGCGATGCTCAAGACGGCCGGCCACGAATACGCAGTCGACCTGCCCTGCTATCAGCAACTCGACCAACTCGGCTGTTGGGCCAGTCTTGAGCTTGATGTCGACTTCAGGATGCGCAGCGTGGTACGCCGCCAGGATCGGGGGGAGGCGCAGCGCAGTCGTGGTCTCCATGGCTCCAATACGCAGTCGGCCACACAGCTTTTCGTTGTCCTTGAACAGGGATAGCGCTTCATCATGGGCATCCAGCATGCGCTCGGCGTACTCCAATAGAGCCAGCCCGGCACTCGTCAAGCGGGCCTGCCCCGTGCGATAGACGAGCTTGGCGCCAACTTCTTCTTCAAGCTTCTTGATATGGGCCGTCACATTGGATTGCACCGTGTGCTGCCGTTCGGCGGCTGCCACGAAACTGCCGGTCTCGGCCACAGTCGTGAACAGGCGTAACGATTTGAGTTGCATGGCAGTCTCCCAAGTGGCTCTAAATATCTCATAAAAAGATAGTGTATATCATAATAAATCGTTTCTAAGGAACTATTCGTCGTGGGTACGATGCCCCTGTACTTGGTGCGCGTCGATCACAGCGCCTCTAGACAGGACAACCGCATGGTCCAAAAGAGAGATCTTCCTGCCCTACTAACGGGCGTTATGGCCACGTTTGCCGGGATCGGCGTGGCCCGTTTTGCCTATACACCTCTGCTACCGGCGCTGGTCCAGGAGCAATGGTTCAGCGCCAGTCAGGCCGCCTACCTGGGGGCTGCCAACCTGCTGGGCTACCTGATCGGTGCCTTGGCCGGTCACCCCTTGACCGAGCGTTACCCGAGGCGTGCGGTTATCGGGGCAAGTTTCGCGGGTATCGTCCTGAGCTTCCTGCTCTGCGCTGAGCCGGGCAGCTTCGCTTGGTTTTTCATCTGGCGGCTGGTCTCGGGCATCGCCGGTGGCATCCTCATGGTTGTTGGTCCTTCGTTGGCACTATCTGCCACGACAGCTGACAGGCGTACCAACGTTGGCGCCTTGGTCTTTACCGGCATTGGCCTGGGCGCACTGCTTTCGGCATCGGTAGTGCCGGTGCTGCTTGAGACAAGCCTGATGGCGACCTGGGTCACGTTGGGCCTGCTGTGTCTCGTCGCCGGTATGCTCTGCGATCGGGGCGTCAGCCACCTGGCCTCACCACCTTTGCCATCCTCCGAGGGAGCGAATGGCCAAGGAGGACACGCCGGCATGGTGATGGCCGTGGTGCTGGTTATAGGTGCTTATGCCCTGGATGCGGTGGGCTTCGTGCCGCATACCGTGTTCTGGGTCGACTACCTGACAAGGGAAAACACCCTGGGCCACTATGCCGCTTCTCTGCAATGGGGCATCTTCGGCGTGGGCGCCGTCTGTGGTCCCTTGATCGCCGGCGCTATAGCGCGGCAGGTGGGCTGGCACCATGGCCTAGCCTTGGCATTTCTGGCCAAGGCCGCCGCTGTCATCCTACCGGTATTATCCCTAGCATTCCTCAGCCGGTCGGCTTCCTCGTTCATGGTCGGCGCCATGATCCCCGGCATTGTTGCCCTGACTTCCGGCCGCCTTGCCGAGCTGGTGGGCCCGAGCGAGCACAAGAGACTTTGGGGCCAGGCCACCGCAGCTTTCGCCGCCGCGCAGGCAATTGCTGGTTACGGCATGTCTTGGCTCTACGACCTATGGGGAACCTATACCCCGCTCTTCGCCATCGGCGGGTTCATGTTGGCAGGTGGCTTCGCCCTGATTCTTCTCAGCCATGGCGTGCAAATGCGCCAAGGTAATGAATCTGCTCATCCGTGGAGACAGTGATGGAGCTCTTTCTGAATGCGACATCCCCCTATGCTCGTATGGTTCGCATCGTCGTGCTGGAAATGGATCTGGCCGAGGCGGTCACGCTACGCTGGTGCGACCCTTGGGGTGACGAGTCCGCCTTGCTCGAGGCTAATCCTGCCGGACGCATTCCTGCGTTGGTCACCGAGGAGGGCACCACACTGAGTGAATCGCTCCTCATTGCCACCTACCTGAATGCTCTTGGCCAGAGCGAGACGGTCATCCCCTCGGGCCGGCTCAATGAGGTCCTGCATCTGGCTGGGCTTGGGCAGAGCCTGATGGACGCCGCCTTCACGACAGTGATCTCTAGAAAGCATCACGGCAAAGGGGTCGACGATAGCGTGTTAGGACGACGGCGTTGGCGGGCGATGCAGCGGATCCTTGAACGATTGGAAAGCGAGCTCAATGAAAGCCAGGTATCACCAGCAGTGACCCTGGGAGATATCTCTATAGCGGTTGCGCTGGACTATCTGGCGTTTCGTTTGCCCGAGTTGGACTGGGCAAGTAGCCATCCCCAGCTCCAAGCGTGGCATCGTCTTATCACCGGTGAAGAAAGCTTCCAGCAGACGGTATTTGAGTAGCTAAGAGCCCTGCACACCAGAGCGGCCCTTCGGCCGCTAAGACGTAGTGATCAGTGACTCAGGTTGCCATTTCATAAGACGACTCACGAAAGGCAGGCTATTCCAGTATAAAGTTTGCCGCTACCGACGATCACTGCTTGTCCAGCGATATGGATCAATGAAGCATTATCGTTTCGCTCTGTTTCGGCAAAGATGAGGCTGGGACGACCCATCTCTATACCTTGGTGAATTTTCCATCGATCCAGACCGTGACGTGACATAGCTTCTGCGAGATATCCTGCCAACGCTGCTGCGGCACTCCCGGTAGCAGGGTCTTCACGAACTCCGCCTTCTGTGGAGAACATACGACTGTGTATCGAATGTTCCTGGCCGGAAGCCTTGTCGATTACATAAAGGTAGATCTGTTCGTAGCCGCTCGGTGATACCCACTCCGACCAGGCTTTTGGCGAGGGACGGGCCCGGCTCAGGGCTTCCTGTGAATCGAGTTCGATCAGATGGTAAGGGAGCCCACAGGAAGCCAGAACTGGTTCGCTAATCACCTCCCCTGCATTAAGGCCGAGCAGTTCCTCTGTGGCTGACTGGTTCAGTGTGCTGGCTTGGATATTTAGCGGCGCTGCTGCGGTGAAACGGGCCAGGTCATTGTTGTAGTTCACCACCAAGGATCCGACACCAGCTTCCAGCGTAAGTGGGCGGTCGCGCTTGGCCATTTCCAACTCCGCCAGTAAGTGAGCGGTGCCCACTACTGGATGACCGGCGAAGGGCAGTTCCATGGTCGGCGTAAAGATGCGGATAGGGTAACACGCTGGAGCAATCGCCTCGCCAACGAAGACAGTCTCGGATAGGTTCAATTCGTTGGCTATGGCCTGCATCTTGTTGGAATCTAGTTCGTCGGATTGCGGAAATACTGCGAGCGGGTTTCCAGAAAATGCTCGGTCAGTGAAAACATCGATAAGATAATAATGGTGTTTATTCATTATTTTTCAGTTCCTGTGTTATTGACTATCTGCTTGTCAACTTGGCCCCAACAGTCGGGCAGCGTGAGGTGCCGCTAAATTCTGATCTCGCCATGCACTAATTTCAATCTAACAAAATTAGAATCCTTTCAATAGGGAATCGCATTTTTCCAAAGCGACAACCCGCTTTCTCAGAGCTACTGTGCATGATGCACCCCTGTCCGGGAAACGATCATTAGACGGCCAACCCGAACAATGTCCGAGAATAGCCTTGTTTGATGGGTTTTCGGACAATAAGATAAGCGGATGGATTAACGGACAAAAGGGACGGTCAATGGCGCTGATCGGCTATGCGCGGGTCTCGACGGCGGAGCAGGACACCGCCTTGCAAACAGATGCGCTGCGCAAGGCGGGGTGCGAGCGAATCTTCGATGACACCGTCTCCGGGGCCAAGGCGGAACGACCGGGGCTGACGGCCGCCTTGGCGTCCTCCGCGACGGGGATGTGCTGGTCGTGTGGCGACTGGATCGACTGGGACGCTCGTTGCCGCATCTGATCGAGGTGGTGAGCACCCTGGAGGCGCGTGGTGTCGGATTCCGGTCACTGACCGAAGCCATCGACACCACCACCCCCGGTGGGCGGCTGATCTTCCACGTGTTCGGCGCCCTGGGTCAGTTCGAGCGCGACCTGATCCGTGATCGCACCAAGGCGGGGTTGGCCGCTGCCGCCGCCCGTGGGCGCAAAGGGGGACGCAAGCCCGTCGTCACCGACGACAAGTTGAAGCGGGCCAGGGAACACCTGGCCAATGGGCTGAACGTCCGCGAGGCCGCTGCACGCCTCAAGGTCAGCAAGACGGCCCTCTACGCCGCCTTGAAGGCCAGCCAACCCGATGCCCCAGACCACAGTGCAGCCGACTCCTGACACTCCGTGCGGTCGCCTTCTGAAAATGACAGCTGGGTGCTGGAAAAGGCTCAGAAAGGTCTGGTTCTGGTGTCGACAGGACGAGCTTCGCTCATGCAAAGCCCAGGAAGACGGCCAGCGCTCTGTTGACAGCGATCATGGCGCTGTCGTCGAGGTGGCCGAAGGCCTCTCCAACTCTCTCTCGCTTCACCGTCATTGGCTTGTCCACCATGATCTGGGAGCGTCGCTGCAAACTATTTTCGGGGTTGGGCTCAATATCGAGGCGGATCAACGGCGCATCGACCAGAGTGCTGGATAGCAGCAGCACCGTCACACTGCCGGTTCCGGCAAACTGATCCGACTGGACGATGAGGGCAGGACGAGGCTTTCCAACGTCACCCGACAGGGCAATGGTCACCAGCTCTCCGCGCCTCATGCGTCACCCTCGTCGTCCAGGTCCTGTAGTGCCGCGTCCATGAAGTCCTGCAGATCGCGATCCCCGGCGTCGGCAGCCGCCACGACAGCGCACTGGCGGCGGGCTTCTTCGGCGAAGCCGGGTTGTCGGGTATCCGGTACCCAGATCTGGATCGGGCGCAGGCCGGCCGCACGCAGGGCGGCACGGTGCTTCTTTACCCGTTTTTTCACGTCATTGGTTGCCACCATGGCGATGCCTCCGCTCTGTGTCATGTAGCATACTAGTATGCCTCTACGTTACATGCAACATGAAGCTTATCCAGGAAACGACCGTAAGACCTACGATGATTGACTATGGGCATAAAGATCACACTCCACTCTCGCCGAGACCTGCCCCGGCGCCCATCGTCACCAGGAGATGTCAGGCTTGCAGGCCACAGGCGGCGATAACCCGCGCCAGCCCCTCGCGCTCGGCATCGGGCGTGAACAGCGGCGCGCGCGCCAGCACCTGGCGGCGCAGGCCCTCGATGAAGGCCGGCTGCGCCTCGGCGCGGCGCAGCAGGTCGCGCAGCGCCGCGGTATCGGCCACCGGGAAATAGCCGGCATAGTCGTCGCCCAGCAGGCCGCCGTTGCCCGGGATGTCGGAGGCCAGCACCGGCAGGCCCGCCACGCAGGCCTCGCTGACCACGTTGGCGCCCCCCTCCATGCGCGAGCTGATCACCATCAGCCGGGCCCGGGCCATCCACTGGCGCACCCGCCAGCGGGGCTGGTCGCCGAGCCAGCGATAGCGGGGATTGGCCGCCATCTCGTCGCGGGCCACCTTGGCCCAGGCCTCGTCCAGGGCCCCGCCCAGCTGGATGACCCGCAGCCGCGACGCCGCCGGCAGGTCGCGCACCGCCAGGGCGGCACGCAGCGGGTCCTTCTCCTCGCGCAGGTGGCCGGCCACCAGCACGTCCAGGTGTCGCTGACTTGGCCGCGGCGCACCGGGCGGCAGGGGCCGCGCCGACTGGTGGACGACCTGCAGCCGCGGCAGGAAGCGCGCGGGCAGGTCCTCGGCCAGGCCGTCATGCAGGCCGACCAGGGCATCCGCCGCCGCCAGGCTCTCCTTAAACGCTTCGGGATGGCTATGCTGGAAGCGATAGACATCGGTGCCCGTCAGCACCACCACCAGGGGGCAGCCCGGAAAGGCATGGCGACAGGCGAGGATGGCCCCATAGCTGCGCCAGGCATGCAGTGCCATCACCAGGTCGGGCGGCTGGCCGGCGATAAGCCACTGGCCCGTGTCGTCCTGCGAACCGGCGATCCGCACCCGGCAGCCCAGTGCCCGCAGAAGCCCCGCCCAGCGGGTCGCCGTGGCGCGGTTGCCGGCGCGGGACCCTCGACCCGCCGGGCTGATCAGGGCTACCTTCAATGCCATGGTATCTCCTCGAGGAAGTCAGCATGCCCTCTACACCTCTCAGCACACCGCCGACGCCGCCCCGGGCCGCCGATGAGCTGGCGGAGATGCTCGTCGATGCCCGCACCCGCAGCCTGGCGCTGATGCAGGACATCCTCGAGGCCCGCGAGCTGGGCCCGCGCCTGGCGATCGTCAACCCGCCGCTGTGGGAGCTCGGCCACCTGGGATTCTTCCACGACCACTTCGCCCTGCGCGGCCTGTATGGCCTGCCCGACTACCAGTTTGCCGGCGCCGAGCGGCTTTTCGACTCCGGCAGCATCGCCCATGACGACCGTTGGGCGCTACCGCTACCCTCCCGCGACGAGACACTGGACTACCTGGCGCGGGTGCAGCAAGCGATGCTCGAGCGCCTGCCCGAGGGCATCGCCAGTGCCGCCCAGAGCTATGTCTACCAGCTCACCACCCTGCACGAGGACATGCATGGCGAGGCCTTCCTCTATACCCGCCAGACCCTCGGCGACCCGGCCCCGGACCTGGACATGCCGCCACCGGGCCAGGCCCCCGGCGAGGCCTCGAGCGGCGCCCTGCCCGGGGATGTCGCCATCCCCGGCGGGCGCCACCGGCTGGGCTCCGACGAGACCCTCCCCTTCCGCTTCGACAACGAGAAGCCGCCCCTGGAGGTCGAGGTGGCGCCCTTCTCGATCGCTCGGGCGCCGGTCACCAACCGCGAGTTCGCCGCCTTCGTCGAGGACGGCGGCTACGCGCGGCGCGAGCTGTGGAGCGAGGCCGGCTGGCAGTGGCGCGAGCACCAGACGCTGCTGGGGCCGATCTACTGGCGCCGTGACGCCGACGGCCACTGGGAGGCGCGCTGCTTCGACCGCTGGCGGCCACTGGCTCCCCACCAGCCGGTGGTGCACATCAGCTGGCACGAGGCCGAGGCCTGGTGCCGCTGGGCCGGGCGACGCCTGCCCAGCGAGGCGGAATGGGAAGTGGCCGCCAGCCGTGCGCCGTCGGCCGACGGGAGCGCTCTCGCGCCCGGCAAGCGACGCTTCCCCTGGGGAGAGGCGACGCCGGATGCCGGCCTCGCCAACCTGGACGGCTGGCGGCTCGGCCCGCTGGACGTGGCCGCGCTGCCCGAGGGCGACAGCGCCTTCGGCTGTCGCCAGATGCTGGGCAACGTCTGGGAGTGGACGGCCTCGACCTTCGCCCCCTTCCCGGGCTTCGTGCCCGAGCTCTACCGCGACTACTCGGCCCCCTGGTTCCAGGAAGGGCGCTACGTGCTGCGCGGCGGCGCCTGGGCCACCCGCTCTCGGCTGGCCCACAACAGCTACCGCAACTTCTTCACCCCGGACCGCCACGACACCCTGGCCGGCTTTCGCACCTGCGCCCGTTGAGCGCCGCAATTCTTGAACGCCGCCCCCTGGGCTCAGGTCCCGCGGGACGCCCTGCGAGGAACGTTGCGAGAAGAGCTGCGAGAAGAGTTACGCAGCGCCTCGAAGCCGATGATGACGTCCAGCAGCTCGGTGGTGATCTCATCCTGGCGCACCGATCGCAGCTGGCCCTTCACCTCGTCCAGGCGGTCGTCCACCGACTGCTCGGCCTGCTGCATCAGGGCCAACCGTGCGGCATTCTCGGTGACCATGGCCTCGGCCGAGGCCCGGAAGACACTGGCGAAGATATGGCTGCGCAACAGCGCGGCAAACAGTTCGGCGCTGGGCATCGAATAGTCGGGCAGGGAGCGGGATTGCCATGGCCGGCCGGCGAGCTCCGACAGGAACGCCTGCCCCAGGGGCAGCAGCGGCACCAGCACCGGTTCGTGCTGCCCGCGTCCGGCGCGCCGGGTGAAGGCCAGCGTGACCTTGCGATGGTGAGGCTCGCCGCCGCCGATGTCGTCCAGCCGGGTGACGATGCTGCCCGCCAGGCGCCCGATGCCATCCGCCGAGGCCGGCGGCAGCAGCACGCTCTCGGGGCTGAGGCCCTGCCCCGCCAGGGCGTCATGCATCTGGGCGCCGACACACAGCACCCGAAGCGCACAGCCTTCGGCCGTCGTCGGCACGAGTTCCGCCTGCACCTTCTCGGCGAGCAGTTCATTGTAGTTGCCGCACAGGCCATGGTCGGAGCCGAATACCACCACGATGCTCTCGGCCGGCTCCACGGCCGGCATGGCGATGGGGCCGGTTCTGGCGACAAACGCCTGCAGTCCGCTGCGCACCGTCCGGTGATAGGCCTCGATGGAGCGGGCGGCACGATCAAAGGGCACGGCGTTGATGGCCGAGATCGTCTTCATGGTGTGCACGATTCCGCGGATGCTGGTCAGCGTATCGTCGCGGCGGGTCAGGGCTTCAAGCGTCTGCGTCACGGCCGTCCTCCGACTTGCCGAGGGCGGTGCGCGCCACCGAGAGGATGGCGGCGCGGTCCTCCTCGTCCAGGGGCTCGTTGCGGGCGATGCGCGTGGCGACCCCCGTCAGGGCGTCGCCCACCGAGGCCCGGATGGTGTCCATGGCGGCCACCACCTCGGTCTCCGACAGCCCGTCGAACATGCCCTCCATCGCCGCCAGCAGCACCAGCAGCTGCTCCACGGCCGGTACCGGGTCCCGCTCGGGCTGGCGCAATGCCGCCCGGACCGCCGCGCCCCGGCTCAGGCGAGCCCGGGTGGCGTCGTCCAGGCGGGTGCCGAAGCGAGCAAAGTCCTCCAGCTCCTCGAACTGGGAGAGGGTGACGCGCAGGTTGCCGGCGACGTCCCGGAACGCGCGGTGCTGGGCCTTGCCGCCCACCCGCGACACCGACACCCCGAGATCCACGGCCGGGAACTGATTCTTGCGCACCAGCCGCGGCGACAGGTAGATCTGGCCGTCGGTGATCGAGATGAGGTTGGTCGGGATGTAGGCCGAGAGGTTTTCCGCCTGGGTCTCCACCACCGGCAGGGCGGTGATGGAACCGCCCCCGGCCTCCTCGGTGAACTGGCCGGCCCGCTCGAGCAGCCTGGCATGCACGTAGAAGATGTCCCCGGGGAACGCCTCGCGCCCCGGCGGTCGCCGCAGCAGCAGCGAGAGCTCCCGATAGGAGCGGGCGTGGTGGGTGAGGTCATCGAAGACGACCAGCACGTCCCGGGCCTGGTCGGCGAAGTATTCCGCCATCGTCATCGCCGCATAGGGCGCGATATAGGCCAGGCCCGGCGCGTCCTCGTCGCCGGCGACGACCACGATGGTGTTGGCCAGCTGCCCGCTCTCCCGGAGCGCCTCGATGACCCTGGCCACCGCGTCCCCGCGCTGGCCGATGGCGCAATAGATACTCAGGACCTCCGAGCGGGCCTGGTTGAGGATGGTATCCAGGGCGATGGAGGTCTTGCCGGTCTGGCGGTCACCGATGATCAGTTCCCGCTGCCCCAGGCCGACCGGCACCGCGGCATCGATCGCCTTGAGGCCCGTCGCCAAGGGGCGCGTGACGGGCCCGCGGCTGAGGATGTCCGGCGCCCGGGCCTCCACCGGCCGTTCGGCCACGGCAGTCACCCTGCCCTTGCCGTCCCGGGGCTGGCCGGTGGCGTTGACCACCCGGCCGACCAGGCCCGGTCCCACCGGGACACTGATCACCTTGTGGGTGCGCCAGACATCCTCACCGGCCCTCACGCGCTCCGAGGGGCCCAGCAGCACGACGCCCAGCCGGTCCGGCTCGAGGTCCAGCACCACGCCGCGAACCCCCGAGGCGAAGACCAGCAGCTCATCCGACAGGGCCCGCCCGAGCCCCGAGACCACGGCGATCCCGTCGCCCACGGTGGCGACCGTCCCCACCTCGGCCAGCACCGGCGAGGGGGCGGGGCTGTCAAGCAGGAGGTCGATGAAGTCCTGCACGTCGGGCCGGTGCGTTTCATCCGCCATGAGCGTTCACCCTGCCCGACTCGCCGCTGGCCAGGCGCTCCTTGAGCAGCTCGACCAGCTCATCGGTGTAGCTGTCGACCGTCCAGGCGAGCTCGAGGCTACCGATGCGCAGGACCAGGCCGGGGGACTGGCTCTCATCGGTGGCGAAGCGCAGGGGAAGGCCGGGCACCCGGGCCTGGAGTGCGGCCTTCACCTCTTGCCGGGCGCCCTCCGGCAGCGGGTCATGGGTGGTAGCCACCGCTTCCTCGGCATGCTCAGCGGCCGAGGCCAGCTCGTCCGACAGCGGCGCCAGCTTGCCGATCACGTGCAGGGCGATGTGCTCCTCCAGGCGCTCGTCGGCCAGGTCATGCAGCGCCCGGCCGGCCAGCTGGTAGAGCGTCTCGGCACTCGCCTGGTAGAGTTCCGACGTGAAGCGTTCCCGTTCGCGGGCCAGGTGGGCCAGGGTATCCTGGCGTTCCTGCTCCATCTTCTCGTGGGCCTCGGCCAGCAGGGCGTCCCGCTGCTGCTTCGCCTGCTCACGCACCCGCTCCGCCAGGGCGTCCTGGTCGGCCTGCAGCTTCTGCTGCCGTGCCACGAAGTCCGCCTCCGCGGCAGCCGCCTTGTCCTTGGCCCGTTTGGCCTCCCCCATCCGTTCGGCAATCTCGGCCTCGCGTGAATCGATGCCCTTGAGGATCGGCTTGTAGAGGAAGCGCTTCAGCAACCAGACCAGCACCAGGAAGTTGGCGATCTGGGCGAGGACGGTAACCCAGTCGATCGACATGGCTCAGCCTGCCGCCGGTTGGGTGGTTTGGAGGAAGGCGCCAATGAACGGGTTGGCGAACAGCACGATCATCGCCACCACGAAGCAGTAGATCGCCGTGGACTCGATCATCGCCAGGCTGACGAACAGGGTCCGCGACAGGGTGGAGGCAGAATCCGGCTGCTGGGCGATGGCGTTCAGGGCGGCGGCCGCGGCGCGGCCCTCCCCCAGCGCCGGGCCAATGGCACCGAACGATACCGTCAGTCCCGCGGCGAGGATGGAAACGGCCGCAATCAAGGCTGCATCTGTCATCGATCTTGCTCCTTATGTTCACGTTCGCTGTCGAGATCGTGGTCGGACTTCTTGACGGTGGCCGTGGCCGACGCGATATAGACGGTCGCCAGGATGGCGAAGATGTAGGCCTGGATCAGGCCGGTCAGCAGGCCCAGCACGTCCATCACCACGGGAAAGAAGAACGGCGCCAGGCCCAGCAGTATGCCGGCAATCACCGCGCCGCTCATCACGTTGCCGTAGAGGCGGATGGCCAGTGAGATGCCCCGGGAGAACTCGCTGATGATGTTGAAGGGCAGCATGACGATGGAGGGCTGGATGTAGGTCTTCAGGTAGCCGCCGATGCCCTGCCGGCTGATGCCGAACAGCGGCACGGCGACCAGCACCGACAGGGCCAGGGCCGCGGTGGTCGAGAGCGACGAGGTGGGCGGTGTGAAGCCCGGCACGACCAGCAGCAGGTTGGACAGCGCGATGAACAGGAACAGCGTGCCCGAGAAGTACAGGACGTGGCGCGACGACTGTGGCGAGACCTCCTCGACCTGCCGCTGGATCCCGGTGACGATCACTTCCAGGGTCGTTCGCCAGCGATTCGGCGGCACGTCCGGCCGCAGTTTCCGGGTCACGAGCATCGAGGCGATGGTCAGCACGGCCATGACGATCCAGGTATTGACCACGGTCTCGTTGATGCCGAGGCCCCAGAGGGTGAAGACCGTCGTCTCGTCGGGTGTCAGTTGCATCCGGCCTCCTTTACCCGGGGTAGCCGGGCCATCAGGGTGGCGATGAAACGCACCAGGAAGAAGGCAAGCGCATAACCGGCCAACGCCCAGCCCAGCCTTCCCCCCTCGGTCACCCACCAGCCGGCCGCCAGCAGCCCCCCGATCCGCAGCGCGCCACTGGGCAGCAGGACCGACACGGGCCGAGTCAGGCGCAGCGCCAGGCGGACGCTCAGCGCCAGGCCCAGGAAGTACAGGATACTGACGGCGACACCGGCGCCGAAGCCGGTGATCACGACGTGCCAGTCAATCGTCATCATGCTCGTCCCCCTTGTCGTTGGCTTCCTTGCTGACCCAGGCCCAGGCAATGAAGCTGCCCAGCGCCACGCCCCCCAGGATCAGGGCAATGGTCCACTGAAACGCCTGCGGCATGTGGCGGTCGAGCCACAGCCCCAGAAAGGCGCCGCCCACGGTGGGCACCGCTATCGACCAGCCGATCATGCCGAAGACCCCGAGCCCCCGCAGCGGGCTCGCGCCCGGGTCGTCCCGCGCCCTCTCCCGACGCCGGGCGCGACGGCCGATGTCCTCCACCGGAGACTTCCGCTTGCGGGTCATGGCGTCTTGGGCCGCTGCAGGTCGGCAAACCGCCGCACCATGCCCGCCTCCAGGCGAGACAGGGCAGAGCGGGCCACACGCTCCTCTTCATCCACTTCGACGAAGCTCTCCTGCACGGTCTCCCTCAGCGAGGCCAGGTCGCGGCCCTGGACGCCCCGCCGGATGGCGATGTCCACGTCATGGCCCTTCTTCACCAGGAGCCCCTCGTCGATGCCGAAGATCCGTTCCTGGCCGTCCGCCAGGGTCAGGATCAGCACGGAGGGCACCAGCGCGGTGACGAAGTCGATATGGTTCGGCAGCATGCCGAAGGCCCCGTTCTCCGCCTCCGCAAACAGCCGAGTCGCCGGGCCCTCGAACAGGGTCCGGGTCGGCAGCCGCAGGGTCACCTGCATCTCGGCTGACAGGCTCATGCCTCCTCCTTCAGGTCGGAGAGTGCGCCGATCATGTAGTAGTCACCCTCGTCATGCTCGAAACGGGTCTGGTTCAGGATGGTGTCGCACCCCTCGAGGGTATCGTCGATGGACACGCGCTTGCCCTCGGTCCCGGTGAACGAGCTCGTGGTGAAGAAGGGCTGGGTCAGGAAGCGCTCCAGCCGGCGGGCGCGGGCGACGGTGGCCCGGTCGGCGGCCGAGAGCTCCTCGATGCCCAGCATGGCGATGATGTCGCGAAGCTCCTCGTACTCGGCCAGGGTGCGGCGCACCGCCCGGGCGATGTCGTAGTGCCGCTGCCCCACCACCGAGGGCGTGAGCATGACCGAGGAGGAGGCCAGGGGATCGATGGCCGGGTAGAGGCCCTCGCTGGCCCGCTTGCGCGACAGCACGACCGAGCCCGACAGGTGGGAGAAGATATGCGCGGCCGCGGGGTCGGTGAAGTCATCGGCCGGCACGTAGACGGCCTGGACCGAGGTGATGGCGGCCTTGCGGGTGGAGGTGATGCGCTCCTCCAGCTCCGCCAGCTCGGTCGCCAGCGTCGGCTGGTAGCCCACCCGCGAAGGCATGCGGCCCATCAGCCCGGAGACCTCGGAGCCGGCCTGCACGAAGCGGAAGATGTTGTCGATCAGCAGCAGCACGTCCCGCTGCTGATCGTCGCGGAAGTACTCCGCCATGGTCAGGGCGGTCTTGCCGACCAGGAATCGCACCCCGGGCACCTCGTTCATCTGGCCGAACAGCATCACGGTGTTGTCGCGCACGCCGGCCTCGCCCATTTCGCGGTAGAGCTCCTCCGCTTCGCGGGAGCGCTCGCCGATGCCGCAGAAGAGGCTCACGCCCTTGTGCTGCTGCACGGTGTTGTTGATCAGCTCGGTGATCAGCACGGTCTTGCCCACGCCGGCGCCCCCGAACAGGCCGGTCTTGCCGCCCCGCTCGATGGGCGACAGCAGGTCGATGGCCTTGATGCCGGTCTCCAGTACCTTGCTGCGCACGACCCGATCCTCGAGCCGCGGCGATGGCTGGTGGATGGAGCGCCGCTCCTCGCTCGCCGGGGCCGGCTTGCGGTCGATCGGCACGCCGAACACGTTGAGCATGCGCCCCAGCACGGCGTCGCCGACCGGCACGCTGATCGGCGCGCCGGTGGCCCGCACCGGCATGCCGAGTCCCAGCCCCCTGACCGGCCCCAGCGCCATGCAGCGCACCACCCCATCGTCCGCCAGGCCGGCCACCTCCAGGCCGACCTTTCCGGCATAGAGCAGCTCCCGGATGCCGGGGACCTGCCCGGCAAACCTGACGTCCACGACGCCGCCGCGAATGGCGACGATGGAACCGGTGGCCTCCTCGGCCTCCAAATGGGCTTCATGCTGCGTCATCAGCGCATCCTATGCGTCGGCCGACACCCGCGTGCCTGCCGTTCCCTCCAGTATGGCGAAGGCATCAACCAGCCGGCCGATGCCGCTGATACCCCCATTCTGGGCAAAGTCGCAGGCGGCCGCCAGCTTCGGCCCCATGGAACCGGCCGGCAGGGCCATCTCCCGGGCCTGGGCCACCGTCAGTTCGTGGACCGGGCTCGCGGCGTCGGTGCCGTAATCCCGGTACACCCCGTCGACATCGGTCAACAGCAGCAGGGCGTCGGCACCCAGCTGGCGCGCCAGCAGCGCGCTGGCGGCGTCCTTGTCGATCACCGCCTCCACGCCGATCATGCTGCCGTCCTCCCGGCGCAGGACCGGGATCCCGCCGCCCCCGGTACAGACCACCACCACGTCCTGGGCGAGCAGCAGCTGCAACACCCGCAAGTCCGGGATCTCCAGCGGCGTCGGCGAGGGCACGACCCGGCGCCACTTGTCGCCGTCCCGGGCGATCTGCCAGCCGGCCGCTGCCGCGCGACACTTGGCCTCGTCCCGCTCGTAGACCGGCCCGACGAACTTGGTGGGATTGGCGAAGGCGGGATCCCGGGGGTCCACCACCACCTGGGTCAGCAGAGTGGCCACCGGGCGATCATGGTCGAGCGCGTTCTCCAGCTCCTGCTCGATCATGTAGCCGATCATGCCCTCGCTCTCAGCGCCCAGCACGTCCAGCGGATAGGCCTCGTCCGGCCGATAGGCCGCGCCCTGCAGCGCCAGCAGGCCCACCTGGGGGCCGTTGCCATGGGTGATCACCAGCTGGTGCCCGGCGTGCACGATCTCGGCCAGCGCGCGGACCGCCAACTGCACGTTACCGCGTTGCGCCGCGGCCGTCAGCGGCTCGCCGCGCTTCAGGAGGGCGTTGCCGCCCAGTGCCACCACCACCAGCATGTCAGCCTCCCAGGGTCGCGACGAGCACCGCCTTGATGGTGTGGAGCCGGTTCTCGGCCTGGTCGAAGACGATGGAGGCGGGGCTCTCGAACACCTCCTCGGTCACTTCCATGGCATCGAGCCCGAAGGTCTCCTTCATCTCCCTGCCCACCGAGGTCTCGGTGTTGTGAAACGCCGGCAGGCAATGCATGAAGCGTACCCGGGGATTGCCGCTCCTGGCCATCAGGTCGGCGTTCACCTGATAGGGCATCAGCAGCTTGATGCGCTCGGCCCACTTCTCTTTGGGCTCGCCCATGGAGACCCAGACATCGGTGTAGACGACATCGACCCCGGCCACGGCTTCGTCGATGTCGTCGGTGATCATGATCCTGGCACCGGTCTCTGCCGCGAGCGACCTGACCTCCTCCTGCACGGACGGGGAGGTCCAGCAGGCCCTGGGCGCACAGAGCCGCACGTCCATGCCCATCTTGGCCCCGCCGATCAGCAGGCTGTCCCCCATGTTGTTGGCGGCATCGCCGAGGAACACGTAGGACACCTCGCGCAGCGGCTTCTCCACGTGCTCCTGCATGGTCAGCAGGTCCGCGAGGATCTGGGTGGGGTGAAACTCGTTGGTCAGGCCATTGTAGACCGGCACGCCTGCATGGGCGGCCAGCTCCTCCACGATGGCCTGCCCGAAGCCGCGGTACTCAATGGCATCGTAGACCCGGCCCAGGACCCGGGCGGTGTCCTTCACCGACTCCTTGTGACCGAGGTGGTTGCCGCTGGGGCCGAGGTAGGTGACGCGGGCGCCCTGATCGTAGGCCGCCACCTCGAAGCCGACCCGGGTGCGGGTGGAGTCCTTCTCGAAGATCAGCGCGATGTCCTTGCCCACGAGGGTCGGCACCTCGGTGCCGGCGTACTTGGCGGCCTTGAGGTCCGCGGCCAGCTTCAGCAGGAAGCCGATCTCCTGCGGGGTGAAGTCGCGCAGTGTCAGGAAATGCCGGTGCTTGAGATTGAATGCCATGGTGCGGTTCCTTCCCTGTCAGATCGGGTCACGGCGGGTGGGGCAGCTCATGCAGCGCCCGCCGCCGCGCCCCCGGCCCAGCTCGGCACCGGGAATGGCCAGCACCTCGATGCCCGCCGCCTCCAGTGCCGCATTGGTGTCGTCGTTGCGATCGTAGCCCACGACGACACCGGGACTCAGCGCCAGCACGTTGTTGCCGTCGTTCCACTGCTCACGCTCGCGTTCCTCCGGGGTATCGCCGCCTGTAGGCACCACGTCCAGCGCCCCATACCCCAGCACCTCGGCGACCAGGTCGAAGAGGTGGCGCGGGTCCTGGCGGAAGGCCAGCGTCCTGCCCTCCTCGCCGGGACGCAGGTCGTAGCAGACCACCCCATCCGCGACCTCCTTGAAGGCGGTCACCACGTTGCCGCCACAGAAGGTGAAGACCGTGTCCAGGTGCATGGCCAACCGGGCCCTGGGGAGCTGGCAGGCGATTACTCGGTGGACGCTGCCCTCCTCGAACAGCGCCTTCGCCAGCTGGCCGATGGCCTGGGGCGAGGAGCGCTCGCCCATGCCCACCAGCACCGTGCCGTGCCCCACCGGCATGATGTCGCCGCCTTCCAGGGTGGCGAGGCCATGGTCGGCCAGTGGATCCCCCCAATGCACCTTCACTCGGCCCGCGAAGGCCGGATGGAAGGCGTAGATGGCGGCCATCAGCAGGGTCTCCGGCTGGCGGGCACTCCAGAACATCGGGTTGAGGGTGACGCCACCGTGGATCCAAGCGCTGTTGTCGCGGGTGAACAGGAAGTTGGGCAGGGGCGGCAGCACGAAGCCGAAGTGGCCGAGGTGGTTGCCGAAGAGCCCCACCGGGTCGAAGGGCAGGTCACCCACTTCCAGGCCGCCGATCAGGAACTCGGCCAGGGTCCTGCTCGGCAGCTCGTCCATCCAGGCGCGCAGGTCCGACATCATGCCCACCCCGATGTGGTTCCAGGTGATCCGGTGGTCCAGCACCCAGGCGCGGGCTTCGTGGATATCGAGGGTCTCGGCCAGCAGCGCGTTGACGTCGAGGACCTCCACGCCCCTTCCCCGCATCACGCCGGCGAAGACGTCATGATCCTTCTGGGCTTGCTTGACCCAGAAGACGTCGTCGAAGAGCAGGGTATCGCAGTTGGAGGGGGTCAGCCGCCGGTGGGCCAGGCCCGGCCGGCAGACGATCACCTGCCGCAGGATGCCGGTCTCGGAATGCACGCCGAGGTCGGGCGGCGCGTCATGGGAAGGGTCAGTCATGGCAGCACTCCTTTCCGTCGGGCGTCATGGGCGTTGAACACGGCCATTCGTCACGGCTGTTATTCACCCCCTTCATCAGAGAAGGGCCCCGAGACTGATGACCAGGCTGATGAAGAGGGTCAGTATCAGCAGCAGCGGCCAGATGAAGACCAGCCAGCGGTCGTAGGAGACGCGACCGATGGTCAGGCCGCCGATCACCACCGCGAAGGTGGGATTGATCAGGTTCACCAGGCCATTGGCGGACTGGTAGGCGGTCACCACCAGGTCCCGCCCGACGTTCGCGAAGTCCGCCAGCGGGGCGAGGATCGGCATGGAAAGCACCGCGAGGCCGGAGGACGAAGGCACGAAGAAGCTCATGCCCACCTCGATCCAGAACATCAGGTTGATGAAGGCGAGCTGGGGCAGGTCCCCCAGCGACGCCTCGGCACTGTGCAGGATGGTGTCGGCGATCATGCCCTGCTCCATGATCACCACGATGCCGCGTGCCAGGCCGACCACCAGGGCCACGCCCAGCAGCTCCCGGGCCCCGTCGACGAAGCTGCTGGTCAGCGTCTTCTCGCCCAGACGGGCGACGAGGCCGATCACGATGGCGGCGCCGAAGAACAGGGCCCCCATGCGCGCCATCCACCAGCCCTGGGTGGAGACGCCCCAGATCATGACCGCAAAGGTCAGGGCGAAGATCGTCAACGCGATGATCTGAGTGGCGGTGAGGGTGGCGTTCTCGATGTCGTCGCCCTCCTGCCCTTTCAGGAACAGGCGCCGGTGGGCGTCCCACTGCTTGGCAACCACAGAACGGGAGGGGTCGGCCTTGACGCGTGCGGCATAGCGCATGACATAGGCGATGCAGATCAGCAGGCCGCCGATCAGCAAGATGAACCGCAGCACGATGCCATCAGTGAAGGGAATATCGGCCGCGTTGGCCGCGATGACGGTGGCAAATGGATTGATGGTGGAACCGAGTACCCCGATGCCCGCGCCAATCAGGATGATGGCCACGCCGGTGACGGCGTCGTAACCGGCCACCAGTATCACCGGGATCAGGATGGCGTAGAAGGCGAGGGTTTCCTCCGCCATGCCATAGGTCGTTCCGCCCAGGGCAAACAGTGTCATCAGGATCGGGATCATCCAGATCTCATGGCCTTCCAGGTGTCGCATGGCGCTGCGTATGCCAGTGTCGATGGCCCCGGTGGCGTTCATGACGCCCAGGAACCCGCCGAGGAACAGGATGAACAGCGCCACATCGATGGCGTTGGCGGCATAGCTGTCCGGGTCGTAGAAGCCGGCGGTGGGGGCCAGCATGACCTCGACGAACCCCTGCGGGTTGGACTCCACCGTCTGGTAGGTGCCGGGCACGGCCACCTCGCGGCCGACCTCCTCGTTCATGGCCCGGTCGTACTGTCCGGCCGGGATGATCCAGGTCAGGGCGGCGACGAGGATGATCAGGCCGAAGAGGATGGTGTAGGCGGTGGGGAAACGCGAGGCGAGGTCACGTTCCGCGTCGGGGGTTGGCTTGCCGTCCTGGGTCATGGCGCGTCTCCCTGTCATCGACCAAGTGTGATCAACCGCATGCTCGAGGCCAGGCCAGGTCCTCGAACACCTCGGCAGGCTCCGTCGCCATTCGAAGCGAGCCCGTCTTGACACAGGATAGTCCAAGCCGCCGGCCTCGGTGCCCGGGGGTGATGAAGGTCAACCAACGACAGGAGGGCACCGCACGGCCGTGCCGGGGCCACACGGTGCCTGACGGGACACCGCGGCAAAACGACGCAGGCCGCGGACGGGGAGGCAGCAGAAGCAGGGGAGCATCACTCCGGCAGATCGGTCACCGCCCCGGTGGAGGCCGAGCTCACCGTTCGCGCGTACTTGGCCAACACCCCCCGCGCATAACGCGGTTCGGGCTGGCGCCAGGCCGCACGACGGCGCATCAGCTCCTCGTCAGGCAGGTCGACGTCGATGGTATCGGCCTCGGCATCGAGGGTGATCAGGTCGCCATCCTCCACCAGCGCCAGGGGGCCGCCGTCGAAGGCCTCGGGGGTCACGTGGCCCACCACGAAGCCGTGGCTGCCGCCGGAGAAGCGCCCGTCGGTGATCAGTGCCACCTCGCTGCCGAGCCCCCGGCCCATGATCGCCGAGGTGGGCGTGAGCATCTCGCGCATGCCGGGGCCGCCCTTGGGTCCCTCGTAGCGGATCACCACCACGTCGCCGGCCACCACGGTGCCGTCGTTGATGCGCGCCTGGGCCTCCTCCTCGGAGCCGAAAACCCGGGCGGAGCCTGCAAAGTGCGTTCCCTCCTTGCCGGTGATCTTGGCCACCGCCCCTTCCGGCGCAAGGTTGCCGTAGAGGATGCGCAGGTGGCTCTCGGCCTTCACGGGCCGATCCAGCGCCGCGATGATCTGCTGGTCATCGGGATAGGGGGCGACATCGGCCAGGTTCTCGGCCAGCGTCTGGCCGGTCACGGTCAGGCAGTCGCCGTGCAGCAGACCGGCGTCGAGCAGGGTCTTCATCAGCGGCTGGATGCCGCCGATCGCCACCAGCTCGCTCATCATGTAGTGGCCGCTGGGCCGCAGGTCGGCCACCACCGGCACGCGCTTGCCGATGGTGGTGAAATCCTCAAGGGAGAGCGCGACGCCGATGGTGCTGGCCATGCCGATCAGGTGCAGCACCGCATTGGTGGAACCGCCCAGGGCGATCACCATGGTGATGGCGTTCTCGAAGGCCTGGCGGGTCATGATGTCGGAGGGCTTGATGTCGCGCTCGAGCAGCGTGAGTACCGCCGCACCGGCGGCCTCACAGTCCTCTCGCTTGTCCCGGGAGACGGCATTCTGCGCCGAGCTGCCCGGCAGGCTCATGCCCAGCGCCTCGATGGCCGAGGCCATGGTGTTGGCGGTGTACATGCCCCCGCAGGAGCCGGGGCCGGGAATCGCCGTCTCCTCGATCTGCTTCACCTCGATCAGGTCCAGGTCGCCGCGGCTGTAGGCGCCCATGGCCTCGAACACCGAGACGATGTCGGTGTGGCCTTCGCCGGGCAGGATGGTCCCGCCGTAGACGAAGACGCTGGGGCGATCGAGCCTCGCCAGGCCCATCAGGCAGCCCGGCATGTTCTTGTCGCAGCCGCCGATGGCCACCAGGCCGTCGAAGCCCTCGCAGCCGGCCACCGTCTCGATGGAGTCGGCGATCACCTCCCGCGACACCAGCGAGTACTTCATGCCCTCGGTGCCGTTGGCGATGCCGTCGGAGATGGTGATGGTGTTGAAGATCACCCCCTTGCCGCCGGCCGCATCGGCGCCGTCGCTGGCCCGGCGGGCCAGCTCGTCGATATGGCTGTTGCAGGGGGTGAGGTTGCTCCAGGTGGAGGCGATGCCCACCTGGGGCTTGGCGAAGTCGCTGTCGGTGAAGCCCACCGCCCGGAGCATCGCGCGGCTGGCGGACTTGCCGACCCCGTCCACCACCGGGGCGGAGTGGCGGCGACGGGGATCCTTCGGGATATCGCTCATGGGGGCCTCCTCTGATCGATCATAATGGATCCCCAGAGAGTGGCCTTCCTGGCGCGGCCTGGCAACCGCTCAGGCCGGACGCCCCCTCCCCGCCAGCCGGAGCCCGGCGACCAGCAGGCTGACCAGGGTGGAGGCCACCAGCGCCCCCAGGAACGGCGGCAGGGTCGGGATGCTGCCGGGGAAGCTGGCCGCCAGCACGCCCGCCGCGAGGCTGCCCTGGGCCACCCAGCCCGGCAGGATGGCGCCGAGCATGCCCGCCACGCCGCCGGCCACCGCGGCCGTGGCGCTCATCCGCGACCAGAGACCCAGCAGCACCGGCACCACGATGGCCGCGCAGAGCAGGTCGGCGATCAGGAACAGCCGCAGCACCGAGAGCCCCTGCAGCGCCACGATCACCACCGGCACCATCAGCGCCACCGTGACCCAGCGGGCCGCGCCGAGGGAGAGCCCACGCCGGCCGGAGCCCGCCACCACCAGCGAGGCGAGGCCGTTCTGGAGGGTATCCACGCTGGAGGCGACCAGGGTGACCGCCAGCACCAGCGCCGGCAGGGCCAGCCAGCCCGGCGCCTGTGCGAGCAGCGCGAAGAAGGGGATCGGCGGCTCGCCCAACGCCACGCCGGCCATGGCCGCCAGCGTGCCGAGGCCGCCGACCGCCATCACCACCAGCACGGTGATGCCGCCGCCCAGCCAGGCGCCGCGCCCCAGGGCGCGGTCGTCCCGCGCCGCCCAGACCCGCTGCCAGTAGCCCTGGTGGAAGAGGTTCGCCGCGGTCACCGCGATTACCAGGGTCAGCGCCACGGCGAGGGCGCTGCCGGTGGGAATAGAGGGCAGCGTGGCGTCCACCGGCATTTCGGGCAGGCGCATCAGCGCCACGCCGCCAACCACCGCCAGCAGCGCGACCAGCAGCCAGGCCTGCCAGCGGTCGGTGGCCAGGCTCGCCCGCAGGCCGCCCACCGCCGTGTAGAGTAGCGTGGCGACCGCCACGCCGATGACCACCAGCGCCGGCGGCACATCCGAGAGCAGCGCGGTGATGGCCCCGATGGCGGTGAGCTCCGCGGCCAGGAAGCAGGCCATGTAGAGCACCGAGACCAGCGATACCCAGCGCCGTACCCCGGCACCATAGCAGGCCTCGGCGAACTCGCCGATGCTGCGCCCCTCCGGCAGGTGGCGCCGGATCACAGGGCCGTAGAGCCCCAGCACGATGAACGGCAGCGCCGAGCCGATGGCATAGCCGGCCAGTGCCAAGGGGCCAACGAAGGCGCCGATCTCGGGCGGCGCGAAGAGGATCCAGGCGCCCATCCCCGAGGCCAGGAAGGAGAGGCCCAGCGACTGGGCGCCCTGGGAGTTGCGCGCGGTGACATAGTCGTCAAGGGGGCCATCGGCCCGGCGGGCCCGCAGGCCCAGGAAAGCAAAGCACAGCAGCGCCGCGCCGAGCACGGCAGACGTCAGGTAAGGCATGTCGCACTTCCTCCGCCGGTATGAACCGGATCAGGTTCCAGGGTCAGCGCCATGCGCTCTCTCAGCCCCGGCCGACGCGTGCGGCAGCGGGACTCCCCTGGCGACAAGTGAATGGATGGTGGGATCGCGCCTCGCATCGTGGCCTGGCTGGCCGATAGCGACGGGATCGAGGGACATCATAGCGCCGCCTTCCCCTGGCGACCACCCGGGCCCGATTCCCGTGGGCTTGCCGGCGCGCCCGGCAACGCACCCCAAACGTCTCTCTCGAGGGGCGCCTCTCGGCGATGACGGAACTCCTTCTCCACAAGCAAGGTCGCAGAACGAGGCCATGGGCCATGGACGCATTGTCATTCGCATCACCGATATCACCCACGTGTAGTCAAGGAGGAAACGCATGCACAGACCGATCCCGAGAACACTGCTGGCCTTGCTCGGCGCCGGACTGCTGGGGAGTGCCGCCCAGGCGGCCGACACCGCCACCTATGGCTGGATCGAGAAGGCCACCATCGAGCCGTGGGGCACGGAGGTCAAGGTGAAGCTGGATACCGGTGCCCTGACATCATCGATGCAGGCCGAGGAGATCGAGACGTTCGAGCGCGACGGAGAGGACTGGGTTCGCTTTACCGTCGAGGTCGAGGATGAAGAGACGGACGATGTCGTCTCGAAGACCTTCGAGCGTCCGGTGTTTCGCGACCTGCGTGTGGTTGGTGCCGGAGGGGAAGAGAGCCGGCCCGTCGTGCTGATGACGATCTGCATGGGAGAGACGCTTCGTGAGGAGCAGTTCAGCCTGGAGGATCGCGACAACATGAACTACCCGGTCTTGCTCGGGCGACGCACCATTCAGGACCTGGGCAGCGTCGAGACGACCCGCACCTTCATGCACGAGCCCGAATGCAATGATGATTCGCCCGTCAAGCCACACTCCGAGAAGGAGTATGACGAGGATATCGGCGTATGACGGCCCCCACGGAGGGTACCGCTGCCGACCATGACACCATCCAACCGATGCCACAGGAGCCCATCGTGACAGTCAAGACACGCACGCTTTCCTGGCTAGTGCTGCTGGGACTTCTCGTTGTCGCTTCCCAGCCCGCGCTGGCGCAACAGCGCCTGCCGGACTTCACCCAACTGGTGGAGGACGCCGCCCCGTCCGTCGTCAACATCTCGACATCCCGAACGGTCGAGCGACAGGCACCCCCCAGCGGCCAGTTCGGCGGCCAGGAGATACCCGAGATCTTCCGGCACTTCTTCGGTGACCGCATCCCCATGCCCCCCGGCGGCGGCCGGGGCCAGGGCAACCAGGAGCGCCGCTCGCTGGGCTCGGGCTTCATCTTCGATGAAGACGGCTACATCATGACCAATGCCCATGTGGTCAAGGGGGCCGACGAGATCCTGGTGCGCCTCAACGACCGGCGCGAACTCGAGGCCGAGCTGGTGGGCACCGATGACAAGACCGATGTCGCCGTGCTCAAGGTCGAGGCCGACGACCTTCCCACCCTCGACATGGGCGAGGCGGGAGACCTTGAAGTGGGCCAGTGGGTCGCCGCCATCGGCTCCCCCTTCGGCTTCGATCATTCCGTGACGGCCGGCATCATCAGTGCCATCAACCGCACCCTGCCCCAGGATGTCTATGTGCCCTTCATCCAGACCGACGTGGCCATCAACCCGGGCAACTCCGGTGGGCCACTGTTCAACCTGGAAGGGGAGGTGATCGGCGTCAACTCCCAGATCCTGACGCGTAGCGGCGGGTACATGGGGCTCTCCTTCGCCATCCCGATCGATGTGGCCATGGATGTCGCCGACCAGCTGCGCAATGAGGGTTACGTCAGCCGCGGCTGGCTCGGCGTCAGGATCCAGCCGGTTTCCCGGGACCTGGCAAGCGCCTTCGGACTGGACCAGGCCGAAGGCGCCCTGATCGCGGACCTGGCCCCCGACGGCCCGGCGGCAGAAGGCGGGCTCCAGGCGGGCGACATCATCCTGGAAGCCAATGGCCAGGAGGTCGACCACTCCTCCACGCTCCCCAGGCTGATCGGCGGCGTGGCCCCCGGCGAGGAGGTCGAGCTGCTGGTGCTGCGTGAAGGCGAGCGGCAGTCGATCACCCTGGAGGTTGGCGAGTGGCCGGACGCGGGTGCCGACCAGGCCGGCAACGAGAGCGAACCGGCCCGTCTCGGCATCGCGGCACAGCCCTTGAGCGACGCCGAGCGCCAACAGCTCGGTATCGACCATGGCGTGCGCATTGCCGATGTCGACCCAGCCGGACGCGCGGCAGCCGCCGGGATCCGCCCGGGCGATGTGCTGGTGAGCATCGGGCAGCAGCGGGTGGAGAGCCCCGAACAGCTGGCCGATATCGTCGCCGACCTGCCGGAAGGCCAGGCGATCCCAGTGCGGCTCTACCGTGACGGCAACTCCTACTTCGTTGCCTTGAGTCTCGGCAGTGAGTGACCCCAGAGCCCAGTCATTGCCATGAGTCAGCGCCCCGGTGGTAACGCCGCCGGGGCGCTGTACTGTGCATGTCATAAACGACTTGCACATGTTGCCACGGATCCACCCGGGCATTGAACATAGCGCTATAGATGCTGAAAGAAAGCTGTGTCATTTAGCACCGGAAGCACTCTCGGTAGTGCCAGGCGAGATAGTCGCGGCTGGGAAATACCGAAGCCTCCAGGTTTAAAGGTTGTCCATTTAGATCGCTTAGATGGTTCTTGAGCTGCCCGTTTAATCCTGCTTCAGCCAACCCCGGAGAGATTCGTATCCGGCCTTGACCGTCGATAGCCAACAGTCCCTTATCGAAGGCGCGATCATGGAGCGCATTGAGACAGAGCCCGTTGGCTGGGTCGAGACGAAATTCGGGACGCCACTGCCAGGGCACGATGTGACTCGCGATCAGCAAGTCTTCATGACGCAGTCCAGTAATCACGCAGCGGGCGTCATAACGAATCATCACTGCCTTTCGAAATAAGGACTGTCCCACCCGGCGTTTCTGGATACCCACGGAGTCCCGTGCGGTGTAGTCAACCTCGTCGTCAGCTATATCCATCTCATTGGCGATTATCGACCACGCTTCCTCGCATTCGCTGGCCACGGCTTCCGGTTCGGCCATGAAACGTTGCCACAGCATGCGATCCTGCTGGGAAGCGCCGGATAACCCCTTCTTGCCCAGAGCCAACACTTCGGGATCGAGACTCGCATAGTTGGAAAGCTTCATCGCAACGGAGTTGGCCGAACGCCCAATCCGTTCGGCCAACTGAATGACTTCAGGTCGTCTCCGGTGAAGCTGCCCAAACGTCAACCGACAGTAGAGCGATAACACCAGTAGCCGATCTTGATCCGTCCATGCCTTTCTTTCCGCTGCCATGTGGCCTCCCGATGCTGCCTGTCTCGAGCCTACGCTCGAGCGGCCATAGAGGCCAATTCTGCTTACTTTTCCCGCGGCACCCGCCCCATCAGGTAGAACTCCTCGTTGGGTGGCGTGCCGGTCAGGGTGACCAGCCGGTTGGAGAGGCCGAAGAAGGCGGCGATGGCGCCGATGTCCCAGATGTCGTCGTGGGTGAACCCGGCCGTCTTCAGGCGGGCCTCCCACTCGTCGGTGAGTTCTCCCACCTCCAGGCCGCAGTAGAGGGCGAAGTCCAGCATGGTGCGATGGCGCTCGCTGATCGGCGCGGTGCGGTGGTTGATGGCTACCTGGTCGGCGAGCAGTGGGTCCTTGCTGTAGATCCGCACCAGGGCGCCGTGGGCCACCACGCAGTAGAGGCAGCGGTTGCGGGCGCTGGTGGCCACCACGATCATCTCCTTCTCGGCCTTGGTGAGCGTATCGGATTCGCGCTCCATCAGGGCATCGTGGTAGGCGAAGAAGGCACGGAACTCAGCCGGACGATGAGCCAGCATCAAGAAGACGTTGGGCACGAAACCGGCCTTCTCCTGAACCGCCAGCATGGCGTCGCGCACGTCCGTGGGCAGGTCCTGAATCGATTCGGGGACGGGAAAGCGGCTGATCGGTGGGGTCATGGTGGCTCCAGGGATTGTTGTTGCTGGGTAAGCCACCAAGATAGCAGTTGACGTTAACGTAAGCATATAGCCATTGGCTCAAGATCAACCGAACCGCCGAAAGGGTGCCGCTCTTCATTGCGACATGCTGGTAGCAAGGCTAGCATTACCGTATTACTTCAAAAATTCGGAAGGAGGGTCGTCATGTCCACCGCCAGCAGTCGGCTGACCACCAAATACCAGGCGACGATTCCCGGCAACGTCCGCAAGGCACTGGACCTCCACGCCGGCGATACCATCTGCTTCGAGATCGAAGATGGTGAGATTCGACTTCGCAAGGCATCACCGCTCGACCTGGCATTTACCCATGCGGTGGAAGAAACCCTGAGCGAGTGGAATTCCGAGGCCGACGAGGACGCCTACCGTGATCTTTGAGGCCTTCGATGTTGTGGTTGTGCCGTTTCCTTTCACCGACAGGAACACGACCAAGCGTCGGCCAGCGCTGGTCATCTCTTCTAACGAGGACTTTCATCGCTCTACAGGACAGCTCCTGATGGCCATGATCACCAGTGCCAACAACTCCGCCTGGCCGCTGGATACCGAAATCCAAGGTCTCGATGCCGCAGGCTTACCCGCGACTTCCATCGTGCGCATGAAGCTCTTCACTCTGGATGAACGCCTGATCATCCGACAGGCTGGACGACTTGAGCAGGATGACCGACGCCGAGTGATCAGCGCCCTGAGGGCCCTGATGCCAGCCATCATCCAGTAACACAATACGGCCCCGCCTCTCTCGAGACGGGGCCGCTAGGATCACTACGCTGAACGAATCAGCTCAGCGAGATGGTGCTGTTGATGCCGCTGGAGACGTTCTCCGGCTCGAACCAGCGCGCGGTGACGGTCTTGGTCTGGGTCCAGAAGGCGATGGCCTGCTTGCCGTTGGGGCCCAGGTCACCGAGCTTGGAGCCGCGCGAGCCGGTGAAGCTGAAGTAGGCCACCGGCACCGGGATCGGCACGTTGATGCCCACCTGGCCGACGTCGATGTCGCTCTCGAAGCGGCGCGCCACCCAGCCGGAGTTGGTGAAGATCGAGGTGCCGTTGCCGTTGGGGTTGGCGTTGATGAACGCGATGGCCTCGTCCAGGGTCTCGACGCTGAGCACGCAGAGCACCGGGCCGAAGATCTCCTCGCGGTAGATGGTCATCTCCGGGGTCACGTCGCTGAACAGGGTCGGGCCGACGAAGTTGCCGTTCGGGTAGCCCTCCACCTGGCAGCCGCGGCCGTCGACCAGCAGCTTGGCGCCCTCCTGCTCGCCGGTGGCGATCAGCCGCTCCACGCGCTCCTTGGCCTGGGGCGAGACCAGCGGGCCGAGGTCGGCGTCCTGCTGGGTGCCGGGGCCCACCTTCATGTTACGGGCGCTCTCGACGATGTCATCCAGCCACTCGCGGGCCTCGCCCACCAGCACCACCACGGAGTTGGCCATGCAGCGCTGCCCGGCGGCGCCGAAGGCGGAGCCCAGCAGGTTGTTGATGGCCTGGCTGCGGTTGGCGTCGGGCATCACCACGCAGTGGTTCTTGGCCCCCATCATCGCCTGCATGCGCTTGCCGGCGGCGGCGGCGCGATCGTAGAGCAGCGAGCCGACGTGGGTGGAGCCGATGAAGGAGAGCGCCTTGATGTCGGTGTGGTCGGCGATCTGGTTGGCCACGTCAGGGCCGCCGTGCACGACGTTGAGCACGCCGGCCGGCACGCCCGCCTCGTGGGCCAGCTCGACCAGGCGCATGGTGGAGCTCGGATCCTGCTCGGAGGGCTTGAGCACGAAGGTGTTACCGGTGGCGATGGCCAGCGGGAACATGAAGCAGGGCAACATGATCGGGAAGTTGAAGGCGGTGATGCCGGCGCCCACGCCCAGCGGCTGGTTCAGGGTGTAGACGTCCACCTCATTGGCGGCGTTCTCGGCCAGTTCGCCCAGCTGCAGGGAGGTAATCGAGCAGGCGTGCTCCACCACCTCCAGGCCGCGACCCACCTCACCGGCCGCGTCCGGCAGGGTCTTGCCGTGCTCCTCGCTGATCAGCGCGGCCAGCTCATCGGTGTTCTCGCGGATCAGCGCCTGGAGCTTGAGCATGATGCGCATGCGCTTGCCCAGCGGCACCTTGCGCCAGGTCTTGAAGGCCTCCTTGGCACTGGCCACCGCCTGCTCGACCTCCTCGGCGGTGCAGAACGGCACCCGGGCGACCACTTCCTGGGTGGCCGGATTGACCACGTCGCGCCACTCCTGGCTCTGGGACTGGACGGGCTGGCCGTCGATGTACATGGGAATCTCGCGAACGGACATGGTGGCATGCTCCTCTGTGCTGTTCCTGCCCCGACCGCGAGTCTGGCTTGTCGTTGTTCGGCCATCGTCAGGCGCCGCGGCGGCGGGGACATTAGACTTTATGTGTATCTATACACGAACCGTGGTGACATCGAGTCTATACAGACGTCGGATGGCATGACAACGGGCACTCGGGCACATTGTTTGTGCATCCATGCACAACCACACGGCCACGGGAGACCTCCATGCTCGACTGGCAGGATATCCAGATCTTCCTCGAGGTGGCGCGCAGCGAGCGGCTCACCGACGCCGCCCGCCGGCTGGGGCTCGACCACTCCACCCTGTCGCGGCGCACCCGGCGCTTCGAGCAGGCGCTCAACACCCAGCTGTTCGAGCGCAGCACCCACGGCTACCACCTCACCGAGGCCGGCCAGCAACTGCTCGCCCACGCCGAGGAGATGGCCCGCCACGCCTTCGAGGCCGGCGAGAGCCTCACCGACAAGAACCACCAGATCAGCGGCCAGATCCGCCTCGGCGTCACCGAGGGCTTCGGCACCTGGGTGATCGCTCCGCTGCTCTCGGCCTTCTGCGAACGCCACCCCGGCGTGACCCTGGACCTGCTCGCCCTGCCCCGGGTGGTCAACCTGAGCCGCCACGAGGCGGACCTCGCCATCACCGTGGAGCGCCCGGTGAGCCCGGGGCTCGTGATCTCGCGGCTGTGCGACTATCGGCTGCGCCTCTACGGCAGCCAGGGATACCTCGCCCGCCACGGCACCCCGGCCCGGCTGCCCGAGCTGGGCGATCACCGGCTGGTGGGCTACGTCGACGACCTGATCTTCAGCGAGCAGCTCAGCTACCTGGAGCCCCTGCTCGACCCGGCGGTGGTCGGCCATCCCGGCCCGCACTTCGCCCTGCGCAGCACCAGCGTGACCACCCAGCACGCCGCCTGCCTGCATAGCGCCGGGCTCGCCGTGCTGCCCTGCTTCATGGCGAGCACCTCGGACGCCCTGGTGAACGTGCTGGATGACGACGTGGAGATCGTGCGCCACTTCTGGATCACCGCCCGCCAGGAGCAGCGACGCCTGGCCAAGGTCCGCCTGCTGTGGGACTTCCTGCGCGAGGCCCTGGAGGCCAACTGCGCCTTCCTGATGGGCGAGGCGAAGGCGATGGTGGTGCCACCTCCCGCCTCCGATACAAAATAGCTATCGACACGGTCGGCAATGTCACATTGAGCTAATGGACCGCCGGAGCGTAAGTTGAAGTCACAGGACAAGGAGCCCCGGCCATCACGCTGTCTCAGGGTTCATGGTTGATACGGCTCATTGTTCCGCCGGACTGCCATCGTCTATACACAGGTAGCAGTTCCAACAACGCAGCCAGATGGGAGAGCGATATGGGTGATCAGCAGAACGCCGGCAAGTGTCCGGTGATGCACGGAGGCCAGACCGCCAGCGGTCATTCCAACACCGACTGGTGGCCGGAGTCCCTGAACCTGGACATCCTGCATCAGCACGATCGCAAGACCGACCCGATGGGCGAGGACTTCGACTATCGCGAGGAGGTCAAGAAGCTCGACTTCGACGCGCTCAAGAAGGACATGCACGCCCTGATGACCGAGAGCCAGGCGTGGTGGCCGGCCGACTGGGGCCACTACGGTGGCCTGATGATCCGCATGGCCTGGCACGCGGCGGGCACCTACCGCATCGCCGACGGCCGTGGCGGCGGCGGCACCGGCAATCAGCGCTTCGCTCCCATCAACTCCTGGCCGGACAACGGCAACCTCGACAAGGCGCGTCGCCTGCTGTGGCCAATCAAGAAGAAGTACGGCAACCAGATCAGCTGGGCCGACCTGATCATCCTGGCCGGCAACGTCGCCTATGAGTCCATGGGCTTCAAGACCTTCGGTTTCTCCTTCGGCCGCGAGGACATCTGGCACCCCGAGAAGGACATCTACTGGGGCGCCGAGAAGGAGTGGCTGGCCCCCTCCGACGAGCGCTACGGCGACGTCGACAAGCCCGACACCATGGAGAACCCGCTGGCCGCGGTCCAGATGGGCCTGATCTACGTGAACCCAGAGGGCGTCAACGGCCAGCCGGACCCCATCAAGACCGGCGAACAGGTCCGCGAGACCTTCGCCCGCATGGCCATGAACGACGAGGAGACCGCGGCCCTGACCGCCGGCGGTCATACGGTCGGCAAGACCCACGGCAACGGCGACGCCGAGGCCCTTGGGCCGGAGCCGGAAGGCGCCGACGTCGAGGCCCAGGGCTTCGGCTGGCTCAACCCCAACATGCAGGGCAAGGCCGCCAACGCCGTCACCTCCGGCCTGGAAGGGGCCTGGACCAAGAACCCGACCCAGTTCGACATGGGCTACTTCGATGCACTGCTCGACCACGAGTGGGAGCTCAAGAAGAGCCCTGCCGGTGCCAACCAGTGGGAGCCGGTGGACATGAAGGAGGAGGACAAGCCGGTCGACGCCACCGACATGTCCACTCGCCATAACCCGATGATGACCGATGCGGACATGGCGATGAAGATGCATCCTGACTACCGCAGGATCATCGACAAGTTTCGCCAGGATCCCGAATACTTCAAGGACTGCTTCGCCCGCGCCTGGTTCAAGCTGACCCACCGCGACATGGGGCCCAAGGCCCGCTACATCGGCCCGGAAGTGCCGGACGAGGAACTGATCTGGCAGGATCCGGTGCCGGCCGGCAGCAGCGACTACTCCGTCGAGGCGGTCAAGAAACAGGTCGCCGAGAGCGGCCTCTCCACCGGCGAGATGGTCAGCACCGCCTGGGACAGCGCCCGTACCTTCCGCGGCTCCGACATGCGCGGCGGCGCCAATGGTGCGCGCATCCGCCTGGCCCCGCAGAAGGACTGGGAAGGCAACGAGCCGGACCGCCTGGCCAAGGTACTCAAGGTCTACGAGAAGATCGCCGCCGACAGCGGCGCCAGCGTGGCCGACGTCATCGTGCTGGGTGGCAGCGTGGGCATCGAGCAGGCGGCGAAGGCCGCCGGACACGATATCCTGGTGCCCTTCGCGCCGGGTCGCGGCGACGCCAGCGACGAGATGACCGACGCCCCCTCGTTCGAGTACCTGGAGCCGCTGGCCGATGGCTTCCGCAACTGGCAGAAGAAGGACTACGTGGTCAAGCCGGAGGAGATGCTGCTCGACCGCGCCCAGCTGATGGGACTGACCGCGCCGGAGATGACCGTGCTGATCGGCGGCATGCGCATGCTCGGCACCAACCACGGCGGCAGCAAGCATGGCGTCTTCACCGACCGCGAGGGCCAGCTGACCAACGACTTCTTCGTCAACCTGACCGACATGGGCAACACCTGGAAGCCGGCGGGCAACAATGCCTACGAGATTCGCGACCGCAAGACCGACCATGTGAAGTGGACCGCCAGCCGCATCGACCTGGTGCTCGGTTCCAACTCCATCCTGCGCTCCTACGCCGAGGTCTACGCCCAGGACGACAACCAGGAGAAGTTCGTCAAGGACTTCGTCAAGGCCTGGACCAAGGTGATGAACGCCGACCGCTTCGATCTGGAGAAGCTCCAGGCCTGAAAGCGGCCTGAGCCGGGCGAAACGCCCGGCTCTACCGCCGGAAAGAGCGAGACGCCCGGGTGCTTACCCGGGCGTCTTCTTGTTGCCCCTCTGCGTGATCTCTCGCCTGGCCAGAAAGATCGCTCGGGTAGCCCTGAAGTATCAGTGACTGGTCACCCCGGGTACGTAAGTCCGCCGCTCGAGGAGTCCCAGCAGGCTCGCCACCGTAGAGGTGAGCACCAGATAGATAAGTCCCGCCCAGAGGAATACCAGGAAGAAGTCCAGGGTGCGCGAGCCAATATCCGATGCGATGGAAGTGATCTCCACTACGCCGATGGTGTAGGCAATGGAAGTGAACTTGAGTTCGATGATCGCTTCATTCGACCACTGCGGGATCACCCGGCGTAGCGCCTGGGGCAGCATGATGTACCGAATCGCTTGCCACTGGGTCATACCACAGGCCCGCGCCGCCACCAATTGCCCTTTGGGCACCGACAGCACCGAACCGCGGAAGTACTCGGCCTGGTAGGCGGCGCTGTTGAGGGTGATGGCGATCACCGCGGCGGTGAAGGCATCAAAGACGATACCCAGATGAGGCAGCCCCAAATAGATGAAGAACATCTGCACCAGCATCGGTGTGCCGCGAAACAGCTCCACGTAGACGGTGCTGATCCAGTAGAAGAGCCGGTTACCGTAGACCCTGGCCCAGCAAAGTACCAACCCCAGGAAAAAACCCAGAGTGATAGCGATCACCCAAAGCGCCAACGCAACCGGAACGCCCTTGAGCAGTTCGGGTAGCCACTCGATGCCGAACTCGATGAATTCCCGCATGGTTCACCCGTGCTTCGCTATAACGTTGAGGAAGGCCCGGGTCCGCTCGTGCGTGGACTCGGTGAACATGGTCTCCGGTGGCCCCTGCTCGACGATGTGACCGTTCTCGATGAAGATGATCTCGTCGGCGGCCTGGCGAGCGAAGCTCATCTCGTGGGTTACCACCACCATGGTCATACCCTCGACGGCCAGCTGCTGCATCACCCTCACCACCTCGCCGGTCAATTCCGGGTCCAGCGCCGAAGTAGGCTCGTCGAACAGCAGCACGTCGGGGTCCATGGCCAAGGCCCGGGCGATTGAGACGCGCTGCTGCTGTCCACCGGAGAGCTCAGCCGGGTAGGCGTCGGCCTTGTCGCCAAGGCCGACCCGCTCCAGCTCACGATGCGCCCGCTGGGTAGCGGCCTCCTTGTCCGACCCGTTGACCTTGATCTGACAGAGGCGCACGTTGTCGAGCACCGTCAGGTGAGAGAAGAGGTTGAAGTCCTGGAAGACAAAACCCATACGCGCCCGCATGGCGTCGATGTTGGAATCCAATACCTCATCGCCGTTGAGGTAGATGCGCCCGGTATCCGGCACCGTGAGATGATTGATACAGCGCAGCAGGGTGCTCTTGCCCGAGCCAGAGGGGCCGATCAGCACCTTGGTCTCACCCTTTCTCAGACTGAAGCCGATGCCCTTGAGCACCTCCAGGCCGTCGTAAGCCTTCTTCACATCCTGCACGTCCAGAATCAGATCGTCGGCCATTATCGCCATTCCTCTCGCATCATTTTTCGAAGCCCGGCACGGCCAGCTTGCGTTCAAGGGCATACAAAAGGCTACCTGATTACGCATAAGGCTCAGCCATCTTCAGGAACCGGTATGGCATCGGCGGTGTTCGGGCGGCTACCGTGAGAAACCGCGGGATCATGGCCTTGAGGTCATAGCGCCGA
>NZ_JARANW010000030.1:0-41631 GCF_029889825.1 Halomonas sp. 11-S5 | reverse complement strand
ACCGACGCCCTGCTTCGCTCTCGCGTCCTGCTCCGCTTGCAGGGCCGGTGCTGGCCATCCATGGCCAGCCCGTTCGGAGCAATGCTCCTCACCCCTGGCGTAGGACCCCCTCTACGACCTGTCCCCGGCGCCCCTCGTCAGATCCAACTGCGATAGCCCTGTCGTTTTCCCATCACGCATGCCGGTTTCACAACCACCCCCGTTCCGCGAAGGAGACCACCTCGCCATCGCCCACCACGAAGTGGTCCAGCACGCGCACCTCGAAGAGCCCGAGCGCCTCGCGCAGGCGCTCGGTGATGCGCCGGTCGGCGTCACTGGGCTCGGCCACGCCGGAGGGGTGGTTGTGGGCGAAGATGATGGCGCCGGCGCCCAGCTCCAGGGCACGGCGAGCCACCTCTCGAGGGTAGACCGAGGCACTGTCCAGGGTGCCGCGGAACAGCGACTCGTAGCGGATCACGCGATGCTGGCTGTCGAGGAAAAGCGCGGCAAACTCCTCATGGCCGAGATGGCGCAGCTGGGCGGCGAGGTAGGCACGCACCAGCGAGGGCGAGGTCAGCGCATCGCCCCGGCTCAGCTGGCTGGCGAGATGCCGCCGCGACAGCTCCAGGGTGGCCTGGAGTTGGACATACTTGGCCATGCCCATGCCGTGCTCGGCGCAGAAGCGAGCCTGGTCGGCCTCCAGCAGCTGGCGAAGCCCGCCGAAGGCCGACAGCAGGTCCCGGGCCAGGTCCACCGCCGAGCGCCCCTCCACACCGACGCGCAGGAAGATCGCCAGCAGTTCGGCATCGGAGAGCGCCTCCACGCCCAGCGCCAGCAACTTCTCCCGGGGGCGCTCCCCCTCCGGCCAGTCTCGAATCGACATCCCTGCCTCCCTGCCTGACATCCGTGACTGTCAGTGTAGTCGGTCCAGCGGCTACGCAAGGTCGGGCACCGGTGGTAAGGTAGACGACCCGATTTTCGCTCGGATACCGCCATGTCGACACTCTCCCGCCGACGCGTACTGCTCGGCATCAGCGCCGGCATCGCCGCCTACAAGAGCGCCCAGCTTGCCCGCCTGCTCACCCAGGCCGGCTGCGAGGTGCGCGTGGTGATGACCGAGGGCGCCCAGGCCTTCATCACGCCCTTGACGCTGCAAGCCCTGACGGGTGAAGCCGTACGCACCTCGCTGCTCGACCCCCAGGCCGAGGCCGGCATGGGGCATATCGAGCTGGCCCGCTGGGCCGACACCATCCTGATCGCCCCGGGCACCGCCGACCTGATGGCGCGCCTCGCCCAGGGCCTGGCGGACGACCTGCTGACCACCCTGTGCCTGGCGAGCGAGGCCGAGACGGTGATGGCCCCGGCCATGAACCAGGCCATGTGGCGCCATCCGGCCACGCAGCGCAATGCGCGCCAGCTGGCCGAGGACGGCTGGCAGCTGCTGGGGCCGGAGAGCGGCGACCAGGCCTGCGGCGACGTGGGACCGGGGCGCATGCTGGAGCCCGAGGCGATCGTGGCGGCGCTGCTCCCTATGGCACCCGCCTCAAAGGAGGCCGACGGTCTGACCGTCACCATCACCGCCGGTCCGACCCGGGAGCCGCTCGATCCGGTGCGCTACCTCTCCAACCACAGCTCCGGCAAGATGGGCTTCGCCCTGGCCGCCGCCGCCGCCGCGCTGGGGGCGCGGGTGCGGCTGATCAGTGGCCCGGTCGCCCTGCCGACACCGGCTGGCGTCGAGCGCACCGACGTGGAGACCGCCCGGGAGATGCACGAGGCCGCCCAGCGGCTGGCCGCCGACAGCGATATCTTCATCGGCTGCGCCGCGGTGGCCGACTACCGAGCCGAGGCGGCCGCCGAGCACAAGATCAAGAAGGTCGAGGGCGAGGAGGGCCTCACCCTGCGCCTGGTGAAAAATCCCGACATCATCGCCTCCGTGGCCGCCCTGCCCGAGGCGCAGCGCCCGCTGGTGGTGGGGTTCGCCGCCGAGACCCGCGACCTGGAGGCCTATGCCCGGGACAAGCTGGCCCGCAAGGGGCTCGACATGATCGTCGCCAACGACGTCGCCCGGGCCGGGCTCGGCTTCGGCAGCGACGACAACGCCGCCCTGCTGCTGTGGCGGGAAGGCGACAGGGAAGGCAGCGAGAGTCTCGCCCCCCAGCCCAAGTCGCAACTCGCCCTGGCGGTGGTGCGCCGCGCCCTGGCCTGCCTGTCGCCCCGCCACGCCCCTTGACACCGAACACTCGAGGATCCCCGATGCCCACCCTCCCCGATCGCCCGCGCCTCGCCGTCAAGCTGCTCGACGAGCGCCTGCGCGATCATCTGCCTCACTACGCCACCCAAGGATCCGCCGGCATGGACCTGCGCGCCCTGCTCGATGCCCCCCTGACTCTGGCGCCCGGGCAGTGCGAGCTGGTGCGCACCGGGCTTGCCATCCACATCGCCGACCCGGCCCTCGCCGGGATGATCCTGCCCCGCTCGGGCCTGGGCCATAAGCACGGCATCGTGCTGGGCAACCTGGTGGGCCTGATCGATTCCGACTACCAGGGCGAGCTGATGATCTCCACCTGGAACCGTGGCGACGCGCCCTTCACCATCGAGCCCTTCGAGAGGCTGGCACAGTACCTGCTCGTGCCGGTGGTGCAGGCCGAGCTCGAGGTCGTCGAGGACTTCGACGCCAGCCACCGGGGCACCGACCAGCGTGGCACCGGTGGGTTCGGCAGTTCCGGCCGGCACTGAGACGGCACCCAGCCACTCGAACCTCCACACAGGACGGACCCCATGACCCAAGAAGCGAGCCAGGCAGTCCCCGCCTCGATCTTCCGCGCCTACGACATCCGCGGCATCGTCGACGACACCCTGACCGAGCCAGGTGTCGAGCAGATCGGCCGCGCCATCGGCAGCGAGGCCCGGTCGCGCGGCGAGTCCACCGTGGTGGTGGCCCGCGACGGCCGCCTCTCCGGCCCGCGCCTGCTGGCCGCCCTGACCCGCGGCCTGCTGTCGTCGGGTTGCGACGTCGTCGACATCGGCATGGTCCCCACGCCGGTACTCTACTTCGCCACCCACGTGCTCGAGGGCACGGCCTCGGGCGTGATGGTCACCGGCAGCCACAACCCGCCGGACTACAACGGCTTCAAGATCGTGCTGGGTGGCGAGACGCTCTCCGGTGATGCCATCACCGCCCTGCACACCCGCCTGGCCAGCGGCGAGCTCAGCGAGGGCCAGGGCAGCGTGCGCCAGGAGGACGTGCGTGACGCCTACCTGGCGCGCATCCTCGGCGACGTCACGCTTGCCCGCCCGCTCAAGGCGGTGGTTGACTGCGGCAACGGCGTGGCCGGCGAACTGGGCCCGGCGCTGGTCGAGCGCCTCGGTGCCGAGACGATTCCGCTGTTCGCCGAGATCGACGGCACCTTCCCCAACCACCACCCGGACCCGGGCAAGCCCGAGAACCTCCAGGACCTGATCCGCACGGTGCAGGAGACCGGCGCCGACATCGGGCTGGCCTTCGATGGCGACGGCGACCGCCTCGGCGTGATCACCCCGAGTGGCACGCTGATCTACCCCGACCACCTGCTGATGGCCTTCGCCGAGGACATGCTGTCACGCAATCGCGACGCCCGCGTGATCTTCGACGTCAAGTGCACCGGCAACCTGACCCGGGTGATCGAGGACGCCGGCGGGACGCCGGAGATGTGGCGCACCGGGCACTCGCTGATCAAGGCGCGCATGAAGGAGACCGGCGCCCTGCTGGCCGGCGAGATGAGCGGCCATATCTTCTTCCAGGAGCGCTGGTACGGCTTCGACGACGGCCTCTACGCCGCCGCCCGCCTGCTGGAGATCCTGTCGAAGCAGGCCGACGATGCCGATACCTTCTTCGCTCGCTACCCCCAGGACGTCGGCACCCCGGAGATCAATATCACGGTCACCGACGCGACCAAGTTCGCGCTGGTGGACCGGCTGGCCCGGGAGGGCGACTTCGGCGAGGAGGGCGTCAAGACGACCCTGGACGGCATCCGCGTCGACTACCCGGACGGCTGGGGCCTGTGCCGCGCCTCCAACACCACGCCGGTGCTGGTGCTGCGCTTCGAGGGCAAGGACGACGCCGCCCTGGCCCGCATCCGCGGCCGCTTCACCGACGCCCTCACCCAGGTGTCACCCGACCTCGAGTTGCCCCTGTGAGGGGCGGTTCGCCGCATAGACAGGAGAGGGAACCCGACCGATGACCGAACAGACCCGCGACCCGCGCCTGGTGGTGGAGGTGCTCTCCGAGGCACTGCCCTACATCCAGCGCTTCTCCGGCAAGACCGTGGTGGTGAAGTACGGCGGCAACGCCATGACCGAGAACACCCTGATCGACTCCTTCGCCCGCGACATGGTGCTGATGAAGGAGGTCGGCATCAATCCGGTGGTGGTGCACGGCGGCGGCCCGCAGATCGGCGACCTGCTCGCGAAGCTCAACATCGAGTCGCGCTTCGTCAACGGCATGCGGGTGACCGATGCCGAGACCATGGACGTGGTGGAGATGGTACTGGGCGGCTTGGTCAACAAGGGCATCGTCAACCTGATCAACCAGTGCGGCGGCAAGGCCATCGGCCTGACCGGCAAGGACGGCGCGCAGATCCGCGCCCGACAGCTCAAGGTGGAACACCAGAGCCCGGAGATGACCGCGCCGGAGATCATCGACATCGGCCACGTGGGGGAGGTGGAGCACATCTCCACCGACCTCCTCGAGATGCTCGCCGCCCGCGACTTCATCCCGGTGATCGCCCCCATCGGCGTGGACGCGAAGGGTCGCAGCTACAACATCAATGCCGACCTGGTGGCCGGCAAGATAGCCGAGGCCCTGGATGCCGAGAAGCTGATGCTGCTGACCAACGTCGCCGGCCTGATGAACGCCGAGGGCGAGGTGCTCACCGGGCTGACCACCGAGCAGGTGGATGCCCTGATCGCCGACGGCACCATCCATGGCGGCATGCTGCCGAAGATCCGCTGCGCCCTGGACGCCGTGAAGGGCGGCGTCGCGAGCGCCCACATCATCGATGGCCGGGTGCCCCATGCCACCCTGCTGGAGATCTTCACCAACGCCGGGGTGGGCACCCTGATCACCGACATTCCCCAGGACCCGAACGCCGGCTGAGCCCCCCGGCCCGATCCACCGAACCGACAAGAACATAACGACATGACGCAGGAAACACCAACCCCCAGTCGCCGCGAGCAGATTCTGCAGGGCCTCGCCCTGATGCTGGAGGAGGACAGCGGCAAGCGCATCACCGTGGCCGCCCTGGCCCGCCAGGTCGGCGTCTCGGAGGCGGCGCTCTATCGCCACTTCCCCAGCAAGGCACGGATGTTCGAGGGGCTGATCGCCTTCATCGAGGAGGCCCTCTTCGAGCGCATCGGCCGCATCCTCGAGGAGGTGCCGGAGGCGGTGCCGCGCTGCGGCCAGATCCTCACCCTGGTGCTGGCCTTCGCCGAGAAGAACCCGGGGCTGTCGCGCCTGCTGGGCGGCGACGCCCTGACCGGCGAGACGGCACGGCTGCGCCTTCGCATCCACCAGCTCTTCGAGCGCCTCGAGACCCAGCTCAAGCAGGTGCTGCGCGAGGCGGAGCTACGCGAGGGGCGGCGCCCCTCGCTGCCGGTCTCGGCGGCTGCCAACCTGCTGCTGGCCCACCTCGAGGGGCAGATCTCGCGCTACGTGCGCAGCGACTTCCGCCACCGTCCCACCGAGCACTGGGACGACCAGTGGGCGCTGCTCTCGGCCCAGCTGCTGCGGGAGAGCCCGCAGACGGCATAACAGGGGCAAGCGAACAGCAGGCCCCAAACGAGGAACCCCCTAAGGGCGAGACCTTCGGGGGTTCCTTGCAGCTTGGCGCTTGAAGCTCGGCGCTACCGGCGGTCACGCCACCAGGGCATCCCCGATCTGCAGGCGGATCTTCTTCATGGCGTTCTTCTCGAGCTGGCGGATGCGCTCGGCGGAGACGCCGTAGACGTCGGCCAGCTCGTGCAGGGTGGCCTTGTCGTCCCCCAGCCAGCGACGCTGAAGGATGTCCCGGGAGCGCTCGTCGAGGGCCTCCAGGGCCTGCTGCAGGCGATGGGTGGCATCCTGCTCCCAGTCGCTGTCCTCGAGCTGGGTGGCCGGGTCGGCGCTGGCATCATCGAGGAAGTGCACCGGCGCCTGGTAGGCGGACTCGTCGTCCTCCCCCGGCGAGGCATCGAAGCCGGCGTCATGGGCCGACAGGCGACCTTCCATCTCGCGTACCACCTCGGGCTTGACGTCCAGGTCCTTGGCGATGGCCTCCACCTCGTCGCTGTTCAGCCAGGCCAGGCGCTTCTTGGCGCCGCGCAGGTTGAAGAACAGCTTGCGCTGGGCCTTGGTCGTGGCGATCTTGACGATGCGCCAGTTGCGCAGCACGAACTCGTGGATCTCGGCCTTGATCCAGTGCACGGCGAAGGAGACCAGCCGCACCCCCTGGTTGGGGTCGAAGCGCTTGACGGCCTTCATCAGGCCGACGTTGCCTTCCTGGATGAGGTCGGCCTGGGGCAGGCCGTAGCCGGAGTAACTGCGCGCGATGTAGACGACGAAGCGCAGATGCGAGAGCACCAGGCGTCGTGCCGCCTCGAGGTCCCCCTCGTCGTGCAGCCGGTACGCCAGATCCCGCTCCTCGTCGACGGTCAGCATGGGAATGCTGTTGACCGCCTGGATGTAACCGTTCAGGTCATGACCCGGGGAGAGCTGACCCACCGGCAGAAGACTGGTGCTCATGTGCAGGTTGTCTCCTTCGAAGCCCATAGTGCTGTTCATGGTGGCTGAATACGACGGCAAAGGCCGTGGAAAGTTCCGTATGTAGCCAGATGAGGCGAAGAATCGTCCAACCACCCGCCTCAGCGCGGCCGGATCTCCGCCAGGTGCCGATTCACGGCGATCCAGGCACCCAGCCAGCCAAGCAGTGTACTACAGGCAAGCAATATTGTAGACCCCTCGGCGCCCAGCCGCGGCAGGTGGAAGCTGGCCCCATAGCTCGCCGCCAGGGCCGAGACCGGCGCCGAGAGCCAGTCGCTGCCCAGGGTCAGCAGGCCCCAGGCCAGCAGGCCGCCGCCCAGCCCGAACCAGGCCCCACTGTAGAGGAAGGGGCGACGCACGAAGGCGTGGGTGGCGCCGATCAGGGTCACCACCTCGATCTCCTGGCGGCGATTCTCCACGGCGAGCCGGATGGTGTTGCCCACCACCAGCAGCACGCCCAGCCCGAACAGCACGCCCAGCGCCAGGGTGACCCGCTGGCCCAGCTCGGCGAGGTGGCGCAGGCGCTCGAGCCAGGCGAGATCCAGGCGCACCTCGTCGACCCCGGGGACGGCCTCGAGGGCCTCGGCGAGCCGTCGCACCGCCTCCGGATCGGGGTTCCCGGGGCGCACCACCACGCTGGCCGGCAGGGGATTGCCCTCGAGCCGGGCCAAGGCATCGCGCAGCCCCAGCGCCTGCTGGAACTCGGCCATGCCCTCGGCGGCGGTGATCAACCGGGTCGCCGCGACGCCGGCCTGGGCGGCCAGCGCCTCTTCGATGCGACCGGCCTCGCCCTCCCCGATCCCGGTGGCCAGGTAGGCGGTGAGGGTGGCGCTCTCCTCCAGCTCGGCGTCGAGCAGGCGGGCGCTGTCCAGGGTCAACCAGAGCCCCGCGGGTAGCACCAGGGCGATGGCGATGGCCAGCATGGTCAGCAGGCTGCCCAGTGGCCGGCGCAGCAGGCGGCGCGCACTATCGAGGGCCATGACGCGATGGTGACGCGCCCAGGACCGCCAGCGGACGCCGCCTGCCGACCGGTGGGTGCGTGCGCCACGGGGCGAGGGAGCGGATTCGCGACTCATGCGACCTCCTCGTCGGCCACCAGGCGCCCCTCGTGGAGCCGCAGGGTGCGGTGACGCAGACGGGCGATCAACGCCAGGTCGTGGCTGGCGACCATCACCGTGGTGCCGATGCGGTTGAAGTCCTCGAACAGCGCCATGATGTCGGCGGAGAGCTGGGGGTCGAGGTTGCCGGTGGGTTCGTCGGCGAGCAACAGCGCCGGCTTGTTGACCACCGCCCGGGCGATGCCCACCCGCTGCTGCTCGCCGCCGGAGAGCTCGATGGGCAGCGCGGCCTCGCGGTGCAACAGCCCCACCTTGTCCAGCGCCGCTCGTACCCGCCGCGCCGCCTCGCGGTGCTCGACCCCCTGGATCTCCAGCGGCAAGGCCACGTTGTGATAGATCGAGCGGTCGAAGAGCAGCTGGTGGTCCTGGAAGACCACGCCGATCTGGCGCCGATAGAAGGGAATCTGGCTGTGGTGCAGGCGGTCGATGTCATGGCCCGCCACCCGCACTTTGCCGCGACTGGGTCGCTCCAGGCGCATGATCAGGCGCAGCAGCGAGCTCTTGCCCGCGCCGGAGTGGCCGGTGAGGAAGACCATCTCGCCGCGCCGCACTCGGAAGTCGATGTTGGCGAGCGCATCATAGCGCCCTCCATAGCGCTTGCCGACGTGCTCGAAGGCGATCATGACTCGGGCGACACCGGCTCGCGGTCGAACAGGGCAGCGACGAACTCACTGGCCGCGAAGGGGCGCAGGTCATCCAGCGACTCGCCGACACCGATGAAGCGGATCGGCGTGCCGAGCTGGCGCGCCAGGGCAAAGATGATGCCGCCCTTGGCGGTGCCGTCGAGCTTGGTCAGGGTGATGCCGGTGACTGGCACCGCCTCGTTGAAGGTCGAGGCCTGGGCGAGGGCGTTCTGGCCGGTCCCGGCATCGAGCACCAGCATCACCTCATGGGGAGCACTGGCGTCGAGCTTGCCCATCACCCGGTGGACCTTCTTGAGCTCCTCCATGAGGTGGGCCTTGTTGTGCAGGCGGCCGGCGGTGTCGGCGATCAGCACGTCGACGCCACGCGCGCGGGCGGCGGAGAGGGCATCGAAGATCACCGAGGCGCTGTCGGCCCCGGTGTGCTGGGCGATCACCGGCACGTCATTGCGTTCGCCCCAGACCTTGAGCTGCTCCACCGCCGCTGCCCGGAAGGTGTCGCCGGCGGCCAGCATCACGCTGCGGCCCTCGCGCTGGAAGCGCTGGGTCAGCTTGCCGATGGTGGTGGTCTTGCCCACGCCGTTGACCCCCACCACCAGGATCACGAAGGGGCCTGCGCCCTTGGGCGGCAGCGCCAGCGGCCGGGTGACCGGTTCGAGCATCGCCGCGAGTTCCTCCTGCAGGGCACGGTAGAGCGCCGGGGGCTCCTTGAGCTCCTTGCGCGAGACCCGGTCGGTGAGCCGGTCGATGATCTCGGTGGTGGCCTCGATGCCCACGTCCGCCATCAGCAGCTGGGTCTCGAGCTCCTCCATGAGATCGTCGTCGATCTGCTTGCGGCCCATGAAGAGGTCGGCCAGACCATCGGTGAGGTTGGCGCGCGTCTTGCCGAGCCCGGCGCGGATACGCGCGAACCAGCCCGTCTTCTCGGCGACCGGCTTCTCCTGCAGGGCCGCCCTGGGCGGCGCAGGCTCGGGTTCGGGGGCCGGCATCTCGGGTGCCGCTTCTGGCTCGGCGGCCGTGTCCCGGGCCGGTTCGTCGACCTCGTCGGTAGCCTCCGCCGGCGGCGCGGTCTCGGTGACGTCGTCTGCCGCTTTCTCTTCCGACCGGCGCTCGGCCTCCTGTTGCGGTGTCGTCTGCCGCTCTTCCTGCTGCTTCTTGCGCTTGAAAATACCGAACATGGGGGGATCACGCCTCACGGATGAACGAATCGCCTCATCCTACCATCGCGCACCATGACTGTGGACAAGCCGGCGGTTACAATCCGCCCCCATGACACGACGCCGCCCCGCCTCTCGAAAGCCCCACCGATCGGCCGCTACACCCACCAAGGGTCCCGGCCGCCAGAACGCCGGCCGCCGGGCCCCCGGACGGCTGCGCCTGATCGGCGGCGAGTACCGGCGCCGCCAACTGCCGGTGCTCGACCGCCCGGGGCTGCGCCCGACCCCCGACCGGGTGCGCGAGACGCTGTTCAACTGGCTTGCCGCCACCACGCCCGGGGCACGGGTCCTCGACCTCTTCGCCGGCACCGGGGCGCTCGGCCTGGAAGCTCTCTCGCGGGGCGCCCGGCAGGCGGTGTTCGTCGAGCACGACGCCCGGGTGGCGCGCCAGCTGGCCGACAACCTCGCGACCCTGGGGGCCACCGAGCGCGGACGCCTGGTCACCGCCGATGCCCTGGCCTTCCTCACCGGCGACCCCGTCCCTTTCTCCTTGGTGTTCCTCGACCCGCCCTTCCGCCAGGGGCTCGCCGAGGCCTGCTGCGATGCCCTGGAGGACGGCTGGCTCGCCGAGGATGCCCTCGTCTATGTGGAAACCGAGTCGGCGCTCGCCCCCGAGGTGCCCGTCAGCTGGCAACTGCACCGCGAGGTGCGCGCCGGCGACAGCACCGGGCGGCTCTACCGCCGGCATCCGCCTGGCGCGAGGTCGCCCGACGGCGACGCTTGCTGAGCCCCGAGCACGGCGTTACGCTGCGCGCTGAAGGAACCCCATCGGGCACGCCCCACCAGCAGGATGTCGTCAGGAGAACAGGATGAGTATCGAACTCTTCAACCAGCTCGAACAGAAGGTCACCAGCGCCGTCGAGGCCCTGGAGTTGATGAGGATGGAAGCCGAGGAGCTGCGCGAGGAAAACGCCCGCCTGAAGCAGGAGCGCGAGGAGTGGGAGCGTCGCCTCTCCGCCCTGCTGGGCAAGTTCGACGAGGTCGAGACGACCGCCAGCAGTTGAGGCAGCATCAGGCCAGCGGGCGCGACATCAGCAGCGCATCCTCCCGCTGGCCGCCGAGGCGCGCCGGGTAGTAGCCACGGCGCCGGCCGTCCTCGCCGAATCCCGCACGCCGGTAGAGCGCCAGGGCCGCCTCGTTGCCCGCCCTGACCTCCAGCAGCAGGCGCTCGCTGCGCCAAGTCCGCGCCTGCTCGATCCCCGCCGCCAGCAAGCGCCCCGCCGCTCCCTGGCGACGCGCCTCCCGGACCACCAGGATCGCCTGCAGCTCCGCATCGAAGGGCAGCCGCACCACCACCACATGGCCGACCAGGCACGCCCCATGCTCGATGCCGAACACCCGGGTATCGGAATCGACCAGCGCCGCCTGCAGCTGGTGTGGCGTCCAGGGGTCGGGGCTGGCGGCCTGCTCCAGCGCCGACAGCATCGCCAGGTCGGCCGGCACCAGCCGGCGAAAGGTTTCAGTCGACCTCACGACCCGCTCGCCAGGCATCGCGCCAGCCTGCCATCTGCGGCCAGAGGACGCGCTTGGCCTCGGCACTACCGGCCAGCTCGCCCAACGCAGGCCCCTGCCAGGCCGGCAGTGCCAGCAGCGGGCAGTGGCCCTCGGAGAGAGTCAGCAGCTTGGCGAGGGTCTCGTCTTCCCCGAACACCAGCAGCCGTTCCGGTACCCAGCCTCGCCGCTGCCGGCCGGCCAGGAAGGCCTGGAGCCCCTCCCGGGCCTCCTCCAGCGGCACCTCCACCGGCAATCCTTCCACCTGAGGCCAGCGGAAGGCCTCGAAGGCCGGCATCTGCTCGGGCACCACGCCAGCGGCCTGCAGCAGATGGCGCAACAGGCGCAACTCCACGCCGCCGGGCGGTGCCTCCCCGGGCAGCAGCACCAGCCAGCGGCCATCCAGGCAGGCCACCTGCAGGGTGAAGCGCAGCGCCTCCCCGCGGTGACGCACGGGGCCTGGGCTCACCGCCTCGGGCGTGGCCCCCGGTTCGTCGCTGGGCGCCAGGTCACCGAGCAGCGCGCGGGCCCTGCCGGCCGCGGGACGATGGCGCGGTTCGGGCTCGGCGGGGGCCGCTCGTGGGGCGGCGACCTGCGCCTCCACGGCCTCGTCGAGCAGCGCATGCAGCCGCTCCCCCGGGGCGCGGCGGACCTCGGCCACCGGCGCGGCGGCCTCCCACTCACAGGCCTGCGTGGGTAGGGCATTGGGCAGGCGATAGCGGGAGGCCCAGGCCGTCAGGCCCATGGCCTCCAGGTACTGCAGGCGCTGCGGCTCCGGGGTCACGACCGGTCGCCGCCCCGGCAGTCGGGGGAGTCGGGGCGGGAGCGGCCGCTGGCCTCCCACTCCTCGGGCGTGAAGAGGTGCAGGGCCAAGGCGTGGACGGGGCCGGCGAGCTCGTCGGCGAGCAGCGCATAGATCTGCTGGTGCCTCTTGACCGGCATCAGCCCCTCGAAGCGGGAGGCGGCCAGGGTGACCTTGAAGTGGGTCTCGGAATTCGCCGGCACGTTATGCCGATGGCTCTCGTTCTCCACCGCCAGGAAGGCGGGCTCAAGGGCCCTGAGCTTGTCTTCGATGGTGGCCTGGATGCTCATGTCGGGGTTCCGATGCTGAGTGAGTGATGGGCCCATTGTACGCCTTCAGTTCGGGTCCGACGACGCCCGCCGCGGCTCGGTACGGCGCGCCTCGCGCTGGGCCCGCCCGGCCAGCGACACCCGCCCCAGGCTCGCCGCGAGCGACAACCCACAGGCGCCCGCCCCGGCCCAGAGGGTCGCCTGCACCGGCGCCCCGGCGGCCAGGAAGGCCCCCACCAGGGCGACGCCCAGCGACTGGCCCACCGTGCGGGCCGTGCTCATCACGCCGGACGCCCTGGCACTGCGCTCGCGGGGCACGCTGGCCATCATCTCGCGATTGTTGGGCGGCTGGAAGAGCCCGAAGCCCAGCCCGCAGAGCGCCGTGCGCCACAGGCTGTCCGCCACTCTGGCGTCGGCGTCGAGCCCGGCCAGGGCCGCCAGTCCCAGCAGCAGCAGCACCAGGCCGCCGCTGGAGAGCAGGCTGGGGTTGACCCGGTCGGCCAGCTGCCCGGCCAGGGGGCCCACCAGCATGATCGCCAGCGGCCAGGGGGTGAACATCCAGGCGGTCTCCAGCGGCGTGAAGCCCATCTCCTGCTGATAGAGGAAGGAGAGTGCCACGAAGGCCAGGCCCTGGCCGACGAAGGCGAGCCCCGAGGCCGAGACCGCCAGCGTGAAGCGTCGCTCGTCGAAGAGCGAGAGCGGCAGCAGCGGATGGCGGGCCCGGCGCTGGCGCTGCACGAAGAGCACGGCACTGAGCAGGCTCAGTGCCAGCCAGGCGAGCACCTGCCAGGCCGGCGCTCCGTGGCCGACACCGTCCAGGCCGAGGAAGAGCCCGGCCAGCATGGCCACCGAACACAGCGCGCCGCGCCAGTCGAAGCCATCGCGCCGCCCCGCCTCCCGGGGCAGCGCCCGCCAGGCCAGCCAGGACGCGCAGAGTCCCAGCGGCACGTGCAAGGCGAATAGCCAGGGCCAGTTGGCCACCGAGAGCACCAGCCCACCGAGAGTCGGTCCCGCGGCGTAGCCACCGGCCACCACCAGGGCGGAGAGCCCCAGGGCGCTGCCGAGCAGCCGCGAGGGAAAGATCGAGCGGTAGAGCGACGGGCCGATGGACAGGGTCGCCGCTGCCCCGAGGCCCTGCAGGGCACGGAAGAGCAACAGAATTTCCAGGTTCGGTGCCAGGGCGCTGCCCAGGGCCGCCAGGGTGAACAGCGCCACCCCGGCGACATAGAGTCGCCGGCGGCTGACCAGCTCGCTGAGGGCGGCAAAGACCAGCAGGAAGGCGGCACAGACGACCTGGAAGAGGTTGGTGACCCAGACCACCCGGGAGGCGGAGACCCCGAGGTCGGCCGCCATGGAGGGCAACGCGATGTTGACCATGGTGGTGTCCACCACCGCCATCAGGGTACCGACGACCAGCGCCAGTACCGCCAGGCGCCGCTCGGGGCCCGGCAGGCCGTCGTCGCCGGGGCGGGTCGTGAAGAGTCGACTCATCCTGCTTCCATCACTGCGGGGTCCATAACGAGGAAACCGGCCGAAGCCGGTTTCCCATGATCGCTGTCGGGCAGGAGGGTCAGTCCTGGTCCGTCTCCAGGAGGAGGGCGTCATCCACCTCGGAGATCTCCAGTGCCGCCTCGTTGTCGAGGTCGATGGCCAGGTAGCTGTGCTCGACCTGCAGGAAGCGCTGGAACAGCGCCCAGTCCAGGGCCTCCGGCCACTGGCGCTCGTCCTCTTCCCAGGCGCGCAGCTCGGTCTCCAGGATCTCGAGGTAGCGCTCGCGCACGAAGGCCTCCAGGGCCTCGGGCGCGTCCATCTCCGGGATCAGGTAGACGGTGCTTTCGTGTTCGACGTCGGCCAGGGTCAGGTCATCACCCTCCATCGTGGGTTCGAGCGCATTGACCCAATCCACGAAATGCCGGGTCGGCCTGACGCTCAGGGCGGAGCGGTTGAGCAGTTTCATCACGGTCTCCTCGACGTCGAAACGACGACCATTATGGGTACTCGGGCCGCCCCTTGCCAACACTTCCGATCATAGACACGCTGGGGCGGGGCTGATCCGGCGGAAGGCCTACGAGGAGGCGCTGTAAACCCCTCCCTGGGCGCTACCGACGCCATCCCTGGCGTAGGACCTCCTCTTCGACCTACCTCCGGCGCCCCTCAACGTATCACCTGTCAATCGACTTCCGGGCGCATCGCCGGAAAGAGCAGCACGTCTCGAATGGAAGCGCTGTCGGTGAACAGCATCACCAGCCGGTCGATGCCGATGCCCTCGCCGGCGGTGGGCGGCAGACCAACCTCCAGCGCCCGCACGTAGTCGGCGTCGAAGTACATCGCCTCCAGGTCGCCGGCCTCCTTCTCCGCGGCCTGGGCGCGGAAGCGCTCGGCCTGGTCCTCGGCGTCGTTGAGCTCCGAGAAGCCGTTGGCGATCTCACGGCCGCCGACGAAGAACTCGAAGCGCTCGGTGACGAAGGGGTTCGCGTCCTTGCGCCGCGCCAGCGGGCTCACCTCGGTGGGGTACTCGGTGATGAAGGTGGGCTGCTGGAGACGGTGCTCCACCGTCTTCTCGAAGATCTCGATCTGGACCTTGCCCAGCCCCCAGCCATCCTTGACGTCGATGTCCAGGCGCTCGGCGATCTGGCGCGCGGCGGACGCGTCGGCCAGCGCCTCGGCGTAGATCTCCGGGTTGAACGCGAGGATGGCATCGAACACCGTGATGCGCCGCAGCGGCTGGCCGAAGTCGTACTCGAAGGTCTCCAGCACCTCGCCCTCGCCGTTGCGCACGGTATTCACCACCATGGTGGTGCCCAGCACCTTCTGGGTCACGCTGCGCAGCATCTCCTCGGTGAGGTCCATCAGGTCATTGTGGTCCGCATGGGCCTGATAGAACTCGATCATGGTGAATTCGGGGTTGTGGCGGGTGGAAAGCCCTTCATTCCTGAAGTTGCGGTTGATCTCGAAGACCTTCTCGAAGCCGCCCACCACCAGGCGCTTGAGGTAGAGCTCCGGGGCGATGCGCAGGTACATGTCGATGTCCAGCGCATTGTGGTGGGTGACGAAGGGGCGTGCCGTGGCGCCGCCGGGAATCGGCTGCAGCATGGGGGTTTCCACTTCCATGAAGCCGCGATCCTCGAAGAAGCGTCGCATGGCGCTGATCACCCCGGCGCGGGTCTCGAACACCTGGCGCGAGTCGGGGTTCATGATCAGGTCGACGTAGCGCTGGCGGTAGCGCGCCTCCATGTCGGTGAGGCCGTGGAACTTGTCGGGCAGCGGGCGCAAGCTCTTGGTGAGCAGCCTGGCCTCCACCATCATCACGTAGAGGTCGCCCTTGCCCGACTTGTGCACCGGCCCCCGGGCCGCCACGATATCGCCGATATCCCAGCCCTTGACGTCCTCCAGCACCTCGGCCGGCAGCCCCTTCTTGTCGACATAGAGCTGGATCGTCCCGGACGGGTCCTGGATGACGATGAAGGGCCCGCGCTTGCGCATGATCCGCCCGGACACGGCGGCTCGACGGTCCAGCGACTCCAGGTCGGCCTTCTCACGGTCGCCAAGCTCATCGATCAACTCGGCCGCCAGGCTGTCGCGACGGAAGTCGTTGGGAAAGGCGCTTTCCCCGGTCTCGGCGGCACGCTCGCGGCGAGCGGCCAGCTTGGCACGACGCTCCGCAATCAGGCGGTTCTCGTCGTTCTGCGGGCTATTCTGTGAAGGGCTATCCGGAGAGGAGCTTTCGTTCGCCATTTCGCTACCTGTTGGAAATCTTTGATACGAAGTCGGGGACACGCCTGACGCCGTGCGGACCTTGTGGGAGCCCAGCTTGCTGAGCGAATGGAGGCCGAAGGCCTCCCCCGCAGGCGGCATCGGGCTTGCGGCTAGAGGCCTTGTTTAAGGCTGGCGACGATAAACTGATCCAGGTCACCGTCCAGCACCTTGTCACAGCTGCTCGACTGCACGCCGGTGCGCAGGTCCTTGATGCGCTGGTCATCCAGCACATAGGAGCGGATCTGGCTGCCCCAGCCGATATCGGCCTTGGAGTCTTCGGCCTCCTGCTTGGCGGCGTTGCGCTTCTGCATCTCGTGTTCCCACAGCTTCGCCTTGAGCTGCTTCATGGCGAAGTCGCGGTTGGCGTGCTGGCTGCGCTGGCTCTGGCAGGCCACCACGATGCCGGTGGGCTCGTGGGTGATGCGTACGGCCGAGTCGGTGGTGTTGACGTGCTGGCCACCGGCCCCGCTGGAGCGGTAGGTATCGGTGCGCAGGTCAGAGGGATTGATTTCGACCTCGAAGCTGTCATCGACCTCCGGCGACAGGAACACCGAGGCGAACGAGGTATGCCGACGGCCACCGGAGTCGAAGGGGCTCTTGCGCACCAGGCGGTGAACGCCGGTCTCGGTACGCAGCCAGCCGAAGGCATACTCACCCTGGACATGCACCGAGGCGGACTTGATGCCCGCCACCTCGCCGGCGGAGACCTCGATGATCTCGGCCTTGAAGCCGTGGTGCTCGGCCCAGCGCAGGTACATGCGCAGCAGCATGTTGGCCCAGTCCTGGGCCTCGGTGCCGCCGGAGCCGGCCTGGATGTCGAGATAGGCGTTGTTCTCGTCCATCTCGCCGGAGAACATGCGCCGGAACTCGAGCTTCTCGAGGCTGGCCTGCAGCCCCTCGAGCTCCTTCTGGACCTCGGCGACGGTGCCCTCGTCGTCCTCCATCTCGGCGAGTTCGAGCAGGTCGCGGCTGTCGCCGAGCCCCTGGTCGAGATCATCGATGGTAGCCACGATCACCTCCAGGGTCGCCCGCTCCTTGCCGAGCTTCTGGGCATTGTCCGGGTCGCTCCAGACGTTCGGGTCCTCGAGCTCGCGGGTGACTTCCTCTAGCCGATCCTTCTTTTCAGCATAGTCAAAGATACCCCCTCAGGACGTCTGTCCGCTCAGACAGGTCCTTGATCAGGTGGTGAATCGGGTTGGTTTCCAGCATGGGCTCGCTCGCCTGAATCTGCAGTGGAAAGACGGCCGCCGCGGCGCGGGCGCGATGCCAGGGCCCCGACGGCACGGAAAAGGCGCCTATTGTAGCGAAAGTGCCGCCCTGCCGCATCCATCCCCACGCCGAAGGCAGGGGTATCGCAGATAGCAGCGCTGATCGGGGCTGATCCGTCGGCAGGCCTGCGAGGAGGCGCTGTAAACCCTTCCATGGGCGCTACCGACGCCATCCCTGGCGTAGGACCTCCTCTTCGGCCTGCCCCCGGCGCCCCTCGCTACGCCCAACGACAATAGCCCTGATGCCGGCGGGAGCCCATGACGACAAGACCCGGCCGAAGCCGGGTCTCGAGGTGGGGCGGAGGATCGAGGCTTAGAAGCGGTAGTCCACCGAGAGGGCGAAGACATCCGCCGAGACCTCGTAGGTCCCCGAGAGGTTACCCTTGGTCGCGTTCTCGTTGGTGGGGGTCGCCTGCTGGTCGATATCGCCATCGTCGGCGAAGACATGCATGTAGCCGGCGGTGACGCCGAGCTCGGGCGTGGGCATCCAGGTGGCGCCGAGGGTCGCCCACTGGCGGTCGGCATCCGGCACCCGCGGGGTGCGGAACTCGGCGCTGGGCACCGGGCTCTCGTCGAGGCCCAGGCCGGCACGCAGTAGCCACTGCGGGGTCAGCGCATAGTTGGCGCCCACCGAGAAGGCCCAGGTATCCTCCCAGTTCTCGGTGGTTGGGCTATTGGTGCCGTCCTCGAACTCGACCACCAGCTCATCGAAGCTGCTCCACTCGGTCCATTCGGCATTGGCCATCAGCGCCAGTCGATCGGTCAGCTGGTGGTAGACGCCCAGATTCAGGCTGGCCGGCGTCGTCAGGTCGGCCTTCCCTCCTTTATCGGTGATACGTGGATCGGACTCATTCGCCACGGCAGCGGAAGAATACGCAGTCGTTCCGCTGAACCCGACATCCCCTTCGAGGGTCAGGTCAATTTTGGAGCGGTAGCTGGCACCAAGCCGTGTCTTGTCAGTGACCTGGAAGAGCGCACCCAGCGTATAGCCGTATCCCCAGTCATCACCCTCAACCGTACCGATCACGTCGTCACGCCCGGGGATCGCTCTAGGATCTCCCTTCAGAGCAGCCGCGGAGCCAAAATCCACCGCATTAGACAACGTCGCATCCACATATTGCGCCCTCAGGCCCACGGCCAGGTTGAGGCGGTCGGTGGCCCGGTAGTTGAGTGTCGGCTGGAAGTCGATCGTCTTCAGCTCGGTCTCGATGGCGTGGTAGCGGCCGACCCAGTCCTCGTCATACTTGGTGGAGAGCCCGTAGGGGGCATAGATGGCCAGGCCCAGGTCGAACTGCTCGTTCAACTGGGTCTTGGCGGCGAAACTCGGCACCACCGCCGTCTCGCCCCCTTGTCGCGAACCACCTCTATCGTAGCTAAGTAGGGGGGACGTTCCGGTAGGGTAGGCTTCGGCATCCTGCAGGTCGAAATTGGCATCGATATAGGCCACCCCGCCGACGACCTGGTTGCCGTCGATATTGCCGATGGCGGCCGGGTTGTAGGCCATGAAGCTGGCGTCCTCGGCCCCCGCGGCGGCATTGGAGAGGGCATTGGCCAGGGTCTTGGCACTCTGCTCGCGGACCTGGAAGCCTGAGGCGGCGGCCTGGCTGGCGATCAGCGTCGTGGAGGCGAGGGCGATGGCAACGGTCAGCTTGTTGAAGGTGTTGGGCATATGGCGAGGCATCCCTTTTCCTGGTGAAGGATTGTTGTCGTTCTTGCCGCGGGGCGGCCAGGTCCAGGCCAGTGTTTGCGAATCCACCATCCGGGATCAAGCACAAACGGCCGTTTGAAAACAAAAAATGCTAATACTTTGGTCGCACGGCCGTTTCATCCCTCGAACTTTCATTGACTTAGGTAATTCATGCTCACCGTGGCCGGCGCGGTTCCATTGTCCCTTGACCTATGGGTAACCCAAGGGTTTTACACTTGCCGGATGACATCCCCGAGAGGCTCCGCCATGAAGGTCAGCGAACTGGCACGCCTGGCCGGCGTCACCGCCGAGACCGTGCGCCACTACACTCGCGAGGGGCTGCTGCATCCCGAGCGCCATCCCAAGAACGGCTACCAGCTGTTCGGGCAGGGTGACCTGGATCGGCTGCGCTTCATCCAGCGGGCCCGCACCCTGGGCTTCGGCGTGGCCGAGATCCGCGACATCCTCGACCACGCTGACCATGGCGACTCGCCCTGCCCCATGGTGCGCGACCTGCTGGCCAGCCGGCTGCCGCAGATCCGCGAACGGATCCGTGAGCTGCAATCCCTGGCACAGCGCATGGAGCAGGCCCTGGCCGCCTGGGAGGAGATGCCCGACGGCACCCCCGACGGCCACAGCCTCTGCCGCCTGATCGAGAGCTTTCCCGAACCGCTCACTGCCGGCCACGAGACCGGCGAGGAGACCCAATGAACGCCAGACAGCCCCTGGAACGCCAGGTCCCCGGCATGAACTGCCAGGGCTGCGTGGCCACGATGCGCCGGGCCATCCAGGCCCGGGACGCGAAGGCCGAGGTTACCGGCACCCCTGCCGAGAAGCGCCTCGAGGTCACCACCACCCTGGCCGATGGTACCCTGGACGAGGCCCTGGCCGAGGCAGGCTACCCGGCCACCGGCAGGCAACGTCACGAGCGCCGGGTGCCCGGCATGAGCTGCCAGGGGTGTGTGGGCAGGATGCGCAAGGCGATCCAGGCCGAGGACCCGGAGGCCGAGGTGGTCGGCATCCCGGACGAGAAGCGCCTTGAGGTGGAGACGGCCCTGGAGGGCGCCATTCTTGACCGGCTGCTGGAAGAGGCCGGCTACCCGGCCGCTCGAGCGTCGCAGTCTGCCGAGCCCTCCCCCGCGCAAGAGCCCGAGCGTCCCTCCGCCGAGGAAACACCCGAGAAGGCGAGGGTTCCAGAGGCGGAAGAGGGCGACACACGTGCCACCACCCGGCGGCTGTCGATCAGCGGCATGACCTGCGCCAGCTGCGTGAAGAGCGTCCAGCAGGCCCTGGAGCGCACGCCCGGCGTGGTCAGCGCTGAGGTCAACTTCGGTACCCATACGGCCCAGGTCCGCGGCCAGGCCGCCGCGGATGCCCTGGTCCGTGCCGTGGAGGACGTGGGCTACGGTGCCGAACCCATCGTCGACATGCGCGAGGCCGAGCAGGCCCGCGCCGAGCGTGACGAGCGGGACTATCGCCGGCGCCTGAAGGGGAGCGCCTGGTCGCTGGCCCTGGCCGTGCCGCTGATGGCCAGCATGTTCGTCTTCCACCCCCAGCCCGTGGGTAGCGGGCGGCTCTACTGGCTGGCGATCGGGGCGCTGACGCTGGCGGTGATGGCCTTCCCCGGCCGCCACTTCTTCATCAATGCCTGGAAGAACTTCCGGCACCACCAGGCCAACATGGATACCCTGATCGCCATGGGTACCGGCACCGCCTGGCTCTACTCCATGGCGGTGGTCGCCTTCGGGCCCTGGCTGCCTGAGGTGGCCCGCGGCATCTACTTCGAAGCCTCGGCGATGGTCATCGGCCTGGTGCTGCTGGGCAATGCCCTGGAGCTACGGGCGCGGGGCCGGACCAGCGACGCCCTCAAGCGGCTGCTCGACCTGCAGAGCCGCACCGCACGGGTGATCCGCGACGGCGAGGAGCGCGAGGTCGAGATCGATGAGGTCCGCGAGGGGGACCACATCCGCGTGCGCCCCGGCGAGCGCCTGCCGGTGGACGGCGAGGTCACCGAGGGGCAGAGCCATATCGACGAATCCATGCTCACCGGCGAGCCCCTGCCGGTGACCAAGGGCGAGGGCGACGAGGTGAGCGCCGGCACGGTCAACGGCAAGGGCTCGCTGGTCTACCGCGCCACCCGCGTTGGCAATGACACCCGCCTGGGCCAGATCACCGAGCAGGTGGCCAGCGCCCAGAACTCCCGCCCCCCCATCGGCAAGTTGGCTGACAAGGTGTCGAGCGTCTTCGTGCCCTCGGTGATGATCATCGCCGTGATCACCGCGCTGGCCTGGTTCAACGTTGGTGCCGAGCCACGGGTGATCCATATGCTGGTCACCGCCACCACGGTACTGATCATCGCCTGCCCCTGCGCCCTGGGCCTGGCCACACCGATCTCCACCATGATCGGCGTCGGCAAGGCAGCCGAGCACGGCGTGCTGGTGAGAAGCGGCGATGCCCTGCAGACCGCCAGCAAGCTCACCACCCTGGTGGTGGACAAGACCGGCACCCTGACCGAGGGCAAGCCCGAGGTGACGGAAGCGGAGGTGATCGAGGGCGACGAGCAGGACGTATTGGGCCTGGTGGCGGCCCTGGAGCGCGGCTCCGAGCACCCGCTGGCGGCCGCCCTGATGGGGCATGCGGAAGCCCGGCAGGCCACACCCGGCGAGATTCGCGACTTCGATACCGTCACCGGCGGTGGGGTCAAGGCGACCAGTGCCGACGGCCGAGCGCTGCTGCTGGGCAATGCCCGCCTGCTGGAAGAGGCCGATATCGACCTGGCCAGCGGCCGTGAGATCGCGTCGGGTCTCGAGCAGAAAGCACGCACCGTGGTCTACCTCGCCGTAGACGGGCGGCTGACCGCGCTATTCGGCATCAGCGACCCCTTGCGCCAAGACACCATCGCCGCCGTGAAGCGCCTGCAGGCCGACGGCCTCAAGGTGGTGATGCTCACCGGCGACAACGCCCACACCGCCGGGGCCATCGCCCGCGAGGTCGGCATCGACGACTTCCGCGCCGGCCTGCTGCCCGAAGACAAGCACGCCGAGATCGAGCGCCGTCAGGCCGAGGGCGAGGTCGTGGGCATGGTCGGCGACGGCATCAATGACGCCCCGGCACTCGCCCGCGCCGACGTGGGCTTCGCCATCGGCCAGGGCACCGACGTGGCCATCGAGAGTGCCGGCATCACCCTGGTACGTGGCTCGCTGCATGGCGTGGCTGCCGCCATCGAAGTCAGCCGGGCCACCCTGCGTAACATCAAGCAGAACCTGGTGGGCGCCTTCGGCTACAACACCCTGGGCATTCCCATCGCCGCCGGAGTGCTCTACCCCCTTACCGGCACCCTGCTCTCGCCGATGATCGCCGGGGCCGCCATGTCGCTCTCCTCGATCACCGTGGTCAGCAACGCCAACCGGCTGCGCCTGTTCCGCCCCTCCGCCGAGGCCGCGGGCGATGACAGGGTCAACCCCCAGAAGCAGGAGGACGCACGATGAGCTGGATCGTCAATCTCGCCGGCCTGGCCCTGATCGCCCTGATCGCCTGGTGGTTCTGGGGGAGCCAGCGCTGACCCTTGCTAGACTGAAGGAACATGCAAGGATCGGAGGTGGCCATGCCCGGGCTCAACGGTGTGCTGGAGACCGCGCTCTACGTGGAGGACATGGCCCGGGCGCGGAGCTTCTTCGAGGGCGTGATGGGGCTTTTGCCCTTCAACGCCGACCATCGCTTCACCGCCTATGACGCCGGGGCCGGCTCGGTGCTGTTGCTCTTCCTGCGCGGCGAGACACTGGAGACCGTGGTGCTGCCCAACGAGATGGGCACCATCCCGCCCCACGACGGCAGCGGCCGAGTGCACCTCGCCTTCGCCATCGCCGCCCGCGAGCTCGCGGCGTGGGAAGGCCAGCTCGAGGACCACGGCATTGCCATCGAGGGGCGCACCCACTGGCCGCGGGGCGGAGAAAGCGTCTATTTCCGCGACCCCGACAGCCACCTGCTGGAGCTGGCCACCCCCGGCGTCTGGCCCAATTACTGAGCCACCATGCCTCAGCTGACCCCCATATAACGCCCCGGCTTGTGGTTCAGCGCGATGATCAGGTTGAGCGCCACGGCGCCGAGCACCGAGAGCCCCACCCGCTCCACCGGCAGCACCAGCAGGGCGACCAGCATGATGAGCGCATCGATGCCCAGCTGCACGTAGCCCGCCCGCCAGCCGTAGCGGTCCTGCAGGAAGAGCGAGAGGATATTGATGCCGCCGAGGCTCGTGCGGTGGCGAAACAGCACCAGCATGCCGATGCCGATCAGGCTGCCGCCCATCAGGGCCGCGTAGAACGGCTGCAGCCACTCGATGCGGATCCAGCTGGCGGTGAGTTCCGAGAACACCGAGACCAGGCCGATGGCCACGAAGGTACGCAGGGTGAACGACCAGCCCATGCGACGCACGGCCAGCCAGTAGAACGGCAGGTTGATCAGGAAGAACCAGATGCCGAAGCGCCAGCCGGTGGCGTACTGCAGCAGGAAGGCCAGGCCCGCAGTACTACCGGTGAGCAGCATCGCCTGGGTATAGAAGCTCACGCCGAGGGCGACGAAGAGCGTGCCGACCAGCATCGCCATCACGTCCTCATGGGGGCGATGGGGGTCGGTGGGTAGTTCCTGGGGATCCATCAAGGGCTCCTTTAGAATTCGTGAGCGCTCGCGTGCTCGATCATCAGCTGGAGACTCTCGCGCCCCCGCCAGCGGTTGCGGTTGAGCTTGAAGGCGCAGTGCAGCGTGGCGCCGACGCCGAAGGCCGGCATCTCACCGGGGGTCAGGGCACGGAACCAGATCGCCTTGAGGCTCGTGGCCCCAGCGGAGAGCTCCAGCATCAGGTGGCTGCCATCAGCCCCCACCGGACGCAGCGCCTCGACCAGGAACTCGCCCTGGAACAGCGGGGCATCGAACTCCCGGCCGTAGGGCGCAAGTCGCTCGAGCTCGTCCAGGGTGGCGAGGCCGAGCTGATGGGGCGCCAGCTCGCCGTCGGTGAATATCCGAGGACAGAGTTCGGTATCGCCCAGCTGCTCGCCCACCGCCCGCAGGAAGGCCGTACGGAAGGCCGCCAGGTGCTCGCGCGGTACCCCCACCCCGGCGGCGCCGCGGTGGCCCCCGAAGCGCGGCAGCGCCTCGGGGGCCAACTCGAAGGTCCGCTGCAGGGCGTCGCGCAGGTGCAGCCCCTCGATGGAGCGCCCGGAGCCGGTGAGCATGCCGGGGGCCGCCGCCGGGGTCAGCACCAGGGCCGGTCGGCCAAAGGCCTGCACCAGCCGGGAGGCGACGATGCCCTGCACGCCCGGGTGACCATCCTCCAGGAAGACGACGATGGCGGGCTCTTCGGCGACCAGGGCCGGCAGGGCCAGGGCCTTGGCCTCCTCGGCCATCTCGGCCTCGATCGCCTTGCGCGACTGGTTATCCTGATCCAGCGTTTCCAGATGCCGTGCCGCAGTGGCGTCATCCGCCGCCAGCATGTAGTGCAGCGCCGCATAGGGATCGTCGAGGCGCGAACGGGCATTGATTCGCGGCCCCATCTGGAAGGCCAGGGTCTCGGCGTCGAAGGGCACGCTGTCGGCCCCCAGGCGCGCCGCCATGGCCCGCCAGCAGGCGGCCTCCATGCGATTGATCAGCGTCAGGCCGTGGGTCACCACCGCGCGGTTGGCCACGCTGCCACCCAGCGAGACGCAGTCGGCCACCGTGCCCAGCGCCACGTAGGAGAGCCAGGGCGAGAGCTTCGGGGTGGCCGGCGCCAGCACGCCCCACTCGACCAGCACCCGGCGGGCCAGCGACATCACGAGCCACGCCACCATGCAGCCGGCGATGGTCGGGTCGGGATAGTCGCAGTCGTCGCGGGTGGGATTAACCACGGCGTAGGCCGAGGCCGGCGGGCCCTCCTGCGGCAGGGCGTGGTGGTCGCTGACCACCACCTCGATGCCGGCGGCCTTGAGTCGGGCGATGCGCGGCTCGTCGGAGCTGCCGCAGTCGGCGGTGATCACCAGGCTCGGCTGCGGCGAGAGTGCCAGGGTGCGCTCCACTAGCGGCAGGCTGATGCCGTAGCCGTCATGGATACGGTGGCCGATCAGGCTGTGCAGGCGGGCCTCGGGCACCCCGAAGAGCTCGACCAGGGTGCGCCGGATCACCACGTGGGAGGTGATGCCGTCCACGTCGTAGTCGGTGAGGATGCCGATATGCTCGCCATCCACCACCGCCTGGGCGATGCGCTCTGCCGCACGGCGTGCGTCGGCGAGCTTCTCGGGGTGGGCCAGGTGGCGCAGGCTGGGCGAGACCAGCGGCGCCAGCTCGCCCTGGTAGCCGGAAAGCCGCCCCGCCAGCACCCGCGCCTGGAGCTCGGTCAGGCCCTCTTCGCGGGCACGGGCATAGAGCGCCTCATCGCGGGGCCTGGGCTGGATGCGGGGGCGCAAGCGCGCCTGCAGATCAATGGGATCGGTGGTGGCAGCGTCCAAGCCATGCTCCTGCAATTAAGAGACACGAAGAAGAGAGATGGGAGACAGATGCCCGCTCGGGGCTGATCCGGCGACAGGCCTGCGAGGAGGCGCTGTAAACCCCTCCCTGGGCGCTACCGACGCCATCCCTGGCGTAGGACCTCCTCTTCGGCCTGCCCCCGGCGCCCCTCGCTAGTGATGGCGTTGGGGCATGCACTTCAGCGGCGGTTCTCGGCAACGAACTGCTGCACGGCGGAAAGCTCCGCGGGCAGCACGGTATAGCGCTCCTCGCGCTCCAGCAGGTCATCCATGTGCGGCGGCAACGGCACGCCCGGGAAGCCGGCCTTGACCACCGCCTCGGCGAACTTGGCCGGGTGGGCCGTGGCCAGGGTGATCACCGGGGTCGTCGCATCGGCGCGCGCCCGCTCGGCGGCACGGTAGCCGGTGGCGGTGTGCGGGTCGAGGATCTCCTGGGTGCGGTGATGCGCCTCGCGGATCACCTCAAGGATGGTGGCATCACTCACGCTGTGGCTGGCGAAGGACTCGCGCAGCCTGGCCAGCGGCGCCTCGGCCAGCGCCGAGGGCTCGCTCTGGAAGCGCTCGAGCAGGGCCTTTACCGCCGACCCGTCGCGCTCGTAGGCCTCGAACAGCAACCGCTCGAAGTTGGAGGACACCACGATGTCCATGGAGGGCGCCAGGGTGGCCACCAGCGCCTGCTTGGAGAAGTCGTTGTCGGCCAGGGTGCGGTGCAGAATGTCGTTGGCGTTGGTGGCGATGATGAACTGCTTCACCGGCAGTCCCATGCGCTTGGCCATGTAGCCGGCGAAGACGTTGCCGAAGTTGGCCGAGGGCACGCAGAAGCTCACTTGGCGGTGCGGCGCACCCAGCGCCACGGCCGAGGCGACGTAGTAGACGATCTGGGCCATGATGCGCGCCCAGTTGATGGAGTTCACCGCCACCAGCCGGGTGCCATCGAGGAAGCCCTGGTCGGCGAAGCTCGCCTTGACCATGGCCTGGGCGTCATCGAAGTTGCCCTCGATGGCGACATTGAAGACGTTGTCGGCCAGCACCGTGGTCATCTGGCGGCGCTGCACCTCCGAGACCCGCTGGTAGGGGTGGAGGATGAAGATGTCGAGGTTGTCGCAGTGGCGGCAGCCCTCGATGGCCGCCGAGCCGGTGTCGCCGGAGGTCGCCCCCATGATGACGGCCCGCTCGCCGCGCTTCTGCAGGAAGTGGTCGAGGATGCGGCCGAGCAGCTGCAGGGCCACGTCCTTGAAGGCCAGCGTCGGGCCGTGGAACAGCTCCAGCAGGAAGTGGTTGGCATCGAGTTGATTGAGCGGCACCACGGCGTCGTGGCTGAAGGTGGCATAGGCCTCCTCGACGATGCCGCGGAAGGTCGCGTCGTCGATCTCGCCGTTGACGTAGGGCTTCATGACCCGGAAGGCGATCTCGGCGTAGGAGAGCCCGGCCATGGCCGCCAGGTCGTCATGGGAGAGCGGCGGGACATCCTCCGGCACATAGAGGCCGCCGTCGCTGGCCATGCCGGTGAGCACGACTTCCTCGAAGGAGAGCGCGGGCGCCTGCCCGCGGGTACTGATATAGCGCATGGCTTACTCCTGCTCGTCCAGCGACTCGACGCGGATCCGCGTCACCGGGCCGGCGATGTCGGCCAGCGACTCGATCAGGCGCATCGCCTCGTTCATCTGCTTCTCGCGGGTGCGATGGGTCAACAGGATGATCGGCACCAGCTCGCCCTCGGTGGCCTCCTTCTGGATCAGCGCCTCGATCGAGATCCCCTGCTCGGAGAGGATCGTCGCCACCCGTGCCAGCACGCCGGGGCGGTCCACCGCCAGCAGCCTCAGGTAGTAGGCGGTGATGATGTCCTCCATGGGCATGATCGGCAGGTCGCACTCCGGCTCGCCGATGCCGCTGAAGGCCAGGTAGGGCACCCGATAGTGGTGGTCGGTGGCGATGTCGCGCGCCACGTCCAGCAGGTCGGCGACCACCGCGGAGGCGGTGGGCTCGGCGCCGGCACCGGCGCCGTAGTAGAGGGTCGGCCCCACGGCATCGCCCATGATGGCGATGGCGTTCTTGACGCCATGGACGCTGGCCAGCAGCCGCTCCTTGGGAATCAGGGTCGGGTGCACGCGCAGCTCGAGGCCCGCCTCGGTGCGCTTGGAGATGCCCAGGTGCTTGATGATGTAGCCCAGGTTGTCGGCCTGCTCCACGTCATCGGCGGTGATGCGCGAGATGCCCTCGGTGTAGGCCTTGTCGAACTGCAGCGGCACGCCATAGGCGATGGAAGCGAGAATGGTCAGCTTGTGGGCGGCGTCGATGCCCTCGACGTCGAAGGTCGGGTCGGCCTCGGCGTAGCCCAGTGCCTGGGCCTCGGCGAGCACGTCCTCGAAGGCACGCCCCTCGTCGCGCATGTGGGTCAGGATGTAGTTGCCGGTGCCGTTGATGATACCGGCCACCCACTCGATGCGGTTGGCGCCCAGGCCCTCGCGCAGCGACTTGATCACCGGGATGCCGCCGGCCACCGCCGCCTCGAAGGCGACGATCACGCCCTTCTCGTGGGCGGCGCGGAAGATCTCGTTGCCGTGCACGGCGATCAGCGCCTTGTTGGCGGTGACCACGTGCTTGCCGTTGTCGATGGCGGTGAGCACCAGCTCGCGGGCCACGTCGTAGCCGCCGATCAGCTCGACCAGCACGTCGATGTCGGGGTTGGTGGCCACCTCGAAGACGTCGGAGGTGGTCCGGATGCCGGTGGTGTCACAGTCGGGATTGAGGCTGCGGAAGGCGACCTGCTCGATGACGATCGGACGCCCCGCGCGCCGGGCGATGTCGTCGGCATTGCGTGTCAGCACGTTGAAGGTTCCGCCACCGACGGTCCCCAGGCCACAGATTCCCACTCTCACCGGTTTCAATGTCATTCCCCTCGTTCTGGCGTGTGTCTCAGCGTGGATCGGGCCCCGTCCGGGCCCGCCGTGCCGACGTTCGTCGACGTCGGTCATCACTCGTTCAGGCCGAGCATGGCGGCCAGGCGCTCCGCCGGCACATAGCCGGGCACCAGGCGACCGTCGGGCAGCACGATCGCCGGTGTGCCCTGGACGCCGAGCGCCATGCCCAGATGATACTGTTCCTCGACCGGATTGTCGCAGTCGGCGGCACCCGGCAGCGCTTCGTCACGCTTGGCCGCGGACAGGGCCTCGGCCGGATTGTCGGCGCACCACACCTGCTGCAGCTGCCGCCCCCCCGGCGAGCGCAGGCCGCTGCGCGGGAAGGCCAGGTAGTGCACCTCGATGCCCAGTTCGTTGAGCCGCGGCACCTCCTCATGGAGCTGCCGGCAGTAGGGGCAGGTGGTGTCGGTGAAGACCACCAGCGTGGCGCGTGGCTCGCCGGCACCGCGGAAGATCACCCGCTCGCTCTCCGGCACCGCGGCGAGACGCGCGGCGCGCTCGGCGTTGCGCCCCTGCTCGGTGAGGTTGACCAGGCCGCCCTCGCCATTCTCGTAGAGGTCACCGACCAGGAAGTGGCTGCCCTCGGCGTTGCTGTAGAAGGTCTCGCCGCTCTCCAGCCTGACCTCGAAGAAGCCGTCCAGCGGTGTCTCGCGCACGCGTTCCACGGACATGGACTGGCCATTGACCGTGAGCGTCTCGGCCAGCTGCTCGGCCATATCGGCCTGGGCGACGGGCAGCAGGGCCAGGGAGACGGCGAACAGTGCGCCGCCGAGGGTAAGGGTCGATCGTCTCATGAGTCAGCCTCGAGGATGATGGTCGGCGTGCAGGGCTTCCAGTCGCACCTGCGCGACATGGGTATAGATCTGGGTGGTCGAGAGGTCGCTATGACCGAGCAGCAGCTGTACGACACGCAGGTTGGCCCCATGATTCAACAGATGGGTGGCGAAGGCGTGGCGCAGGGTGTGCGGCGACAGCGGTCGGTCGATGCCGGCGGACCGCGCATGGGCCTTGATACGGTGCCAGAAGGCCTGGCGCGTCAGGCAACGGTCGCCGCGCCCGGGAAACAGCGCCGGCCGGGTGATGTCGACCATCAGCGCACCCCGGGCGCCACGCAAGTAGCGCGACAGGCACGCCACGGCCTCCTCGCCCAGTGGCACCAGGCGGTCCTTGTCGCCCTTGCCCCGCACCCGAACCACGCCCTGGCGCAGATTGACCGCGTCGGTGGTCAGCCCGACCAGCTCGCTGACCCGCAGCCCGGCGCCATAGAGGACCTCGAGCATCGCCCGGTCGCGCAGGCCCAGATCGGTGGAAAGGTCCGGGGCGGCGAGCAGGCGCTCCACCTCGGCCTCCTCCAGGGTATCGGGGAGCGAGGGGCGCACCCGGGGCAGTCGCACCTCGGCCAGCGGGTCGTGATCGACAAGCCCCTCGGCCAGCGCCCAGCGGTAGAAGCCGCGCAGGCTGGAGAGCAGCCGAGCGTTGCTGCGCAGGCTGTAACCGGCCTCGCGACGCGCGTCGAGCCAGGCCGGCAACACCGCGCTGGCCGGTGCCAGCAGCCGCTGGTCGACACTCTCGAGGCGAGCCTGCCAGGCGCTCAGGTCGTGGCGATAGGCGGCCAGGGTATTGTCGCTCGCGCCCCGCTCCAGCCACAGGCCGTCGAGGAAGGCGTCGACCAGCGCGCCCGCATCCATGGTGGTTTCCATACGGCTCCCGGACAAGTCCCAGCAGCACGAAACCCCGCCCCGCGGCAGCGGTGACGGGGTTTCGCAAGGGGTGCGGGGCCTGGGGTCCCGACACCACGGGCCGGCAGGGGCTCTCGCCTCAGGCCAGCTTTTCCTTAATGCGGGCAGACCTGCCGCTGCGCTCGCGGAGGTAGTACAGCTTGGCCTGGCGCACGTCACCGCGACGCTTGACCTCGATGGAGTCGACCAGCGGGCTGTAGGTCTGGAAGGTCCGCTCGACGCCGACCCCGTGGGAGATCTTGCGCACGGTGAAGGCCGAGTTCAGGCCGCGGTTGCGCTTGCCGATGACCACGCCTTCGAAGGCCTGGAGGCGCTCGCGGGAGCCTTCCTTGACCTTGACCTGGACGACCACGGTATCGCCGGGGGCGAAGGCCGGGACTTCCTTGCTCATCTGCTCGCTCTCGAGCGCCTGGATCACCTTGCTCTTGCTGCTCATGACATTGACTCCTTGATAACCTGATCCGCTGGTCGGCTTGCGTCGCCGGCGAATCGTGATCCCGGCGCCCGAGACGAGCTCGAGAGCGCGGGAATGCGTTGGTGACACAGGTCCGCCTGGCCCGCTCATGGGGTCGTGGCGTCCTGCACCTCCGCCCTGACCTACCGGGTGGACAGGGCGTAGTCCTCGAGGAACTCCTCGAGCAGCTCGCGCTGCTCGGCACTCAACGTCCTGCCTTCCAGCAGGTCGGGACGCCTGAGCCAGGTCCGCCCCAGGGACTGCTTGAGCCGCCAGCGCCGGATAGCACCGTGGTGGCCGCTGAGCAGGACCTCCGGCACCCGCCGCCCGTCGACTTCCTCCGGGCGCGTGTAGTGCGGACAGTCCAGCAGTCCGTCGTTGAAGGAGTCCTCGACCGCGGAATCCTGATGGCCCAGCACCCCGGGCACCAGCCTTGCCGCGGCATCGATCAGCACCATGGCCGGCAGCTCGCCGCCGCTGAGCACATAGTCGCCGATCGACCACTCCTCATCGATGTCGGCTTCCACCAGCCGCTCATCGATGCCTTCATAGCGTCCGGCCACCACCACCAGGGGTGGGCCCGATGCCAGTTCCTGCACGCCGCGCTGATCCAGGCGGCGCCCCTGGGGCGACAGGTAGATGACCTTCGCCCGTGTCCCGGTGGCCGCCTCGGCCCGCTCGCGGGCGGCGTGGATGGCCGAGCGCAGGGTGTCGACCTTCATCAGCATCCCCGGGCCACCGCCATAGGGGCGGTCGTCAACGGTGCGATGCCGGTCGGTGGCGTAGTCCCGGGGGTTCCAGAACTCGAGCGCGATGCGCCCCTTGTCCACCGCCCGGCCCGTGACGCCATGGCAAGTGATCGCCTCGAACATCTCGGGAAACAGCGACACCACCCCGATCCACATGGCCGGCCCCGCCGGGGTCGAGCCGGGCGTCAAAATTCGGGATCCCAGTCGACGGTCATCACGCCGGCCTCGAGGTCCACGTCCCGCACCACCTCGCCTGGCAGGTAGGGCAGCAACCGTTCGCGGGCCTCGATGCCCTCGTCGACCTCGCCCTTGACGACCATGACGTCGTTGGCGCCGGTCTCGAACAGGGAGTCGATGCACCCCAGCGCCAACCCGTCGCGGGTCACCACCCGGAGCCCTTCCAGCTGATACCAGTAGTAGTCATCAGCGTCGAGCGCGGGCAGTTCGGCCTTGGGCAGCAGGATCTCGGCGCCGGCCAGGGCCTCGGCCGCTTCGCGGCTATCGATGCCCTCGAGCCGGGCCACCAGGCCCTTGCCCTGGCGACGCCCCTGGACGACGCCCACCCGGGTCAGCGTTGTCCCCTGGCGCAGCACCCAGGACGCGTAGTCGAGGATGCCCTCCATGGGGCTGGTGTACGAGTACACCTTCAGCCAGCCCTTGACGCCGTAGGGGCTGGTCAGATTGCCCAGCACCACATGATCGTCGGCGGGCTGCGCTTGCGCGTGTTCGCTCATCGACGACCCCTGGACCGTTGCGTTGCAGCAGGCAAGTCAGGCCCTTCAGGCCTGCTTGCGGGCTTCCTTGACCAGCTCGGCGACGCGGTCGGAGAGCTGTGCGCCCTGGCTCTGCCAGTGGCTGATGCGTTCCAGGTCGACGCGCAGGCGCTCTTCCTGGCCACGGGCCACGGGGTTGAAGAAGCCCAGGCGCTCGATGAAGCGGCCGTCACGGGACTTGCGAGAATCGGTCACGGTGAGGTGGTAGAAGGGACGCTTCTTGGCGCCACCACGTGCCAGACGAATGGTAACCATGCGTTGATTATCCTTCGGGTTGAAGTTGCGGATGTTTCGGCCGAGGTGCCGATACCCTGCTGGCCCTCGACGAACTGCTACGGAAAGCGGGCCGACGGCCCGGCTTCGGGTCATTCGGTCACGACGATGGCCGCGTCGATCGCGGTCTTGCCAGTGAAGACGCGACATTCTACGGAAAACCGCCCGACTTGGAAACCTTTTTGCGCTCGACGCCGCGCCATGCGCCGGCTCAGCGCCGGGGCATGCCGCCAGGGCCGCCCATACCCCCCATGCCGCCGGGCCCACCCGGGCCGCCACCGCCCATCATGCCGGACATGCCGCGCATCATCTTCTGCATGCCGCCCTTCTTGCCCGCCTTCTTCATCATCTTCTGCATCTGCTTGTGCTGCTTGAGCAGGCGGTTAAGGTCCGGCACCTGCAGGCCGGCCCCGGCGGCGATGCGCCGCTTGCGCGAGCCGTTGATGATCTCGGGCTTGCGCCGCTCTTGGGCGGTCATGGAGTTGATCAGCGCCTCGAGCTTGCCCAGCTCCTTCTCGGGGCCGGGGCCCTGGGCCATCTCGGCCATCTGCCCCATGCCCGGCAGCTTGCCCATCAGGCCGCCCATGCCACCCATCTTCTTGAGCTGCTGGAGCTGGTCGCGGAAGTCCTCGAGATCGAAGCCCTGGCCCTTCTTGACCTTCTTGGCCAGCTGCTCGGCCTTCTTCTTGTCAACGGTGCGCTCGGCGTCCTCGATCAGCGACATCACGTCGCCCATGCCGAGGATGCGCGAGGCCACGCGGTCCGGATGGAAGGGCTCGAGTGCGTCGACCTTCTCGCCCACGCCCATGAACTTGATCGGCTTGCCGGTGATGTGGCGCACCGAGAGCGCCGCACCGCCGCGGGCATCGCCATCGGCCTTGGTGAGGATCACCCCGGTCAGCGGCAGCGCCTCGTGGAAGGCCTTGGCGGTATTGGCGGCATCCTGGCCGGTCATGGCATCGACGACGAACAGCGTCTCGTCAGGCACCACCGCCTTATACAGCGCCTGAATCTCGGCCATCATCGCCTCGTCGATGGCCAGGCGACCGGCGGTATCGACGATCACCACATCATGAAACTGGATCCTGGCGTGCTTGATCGCCGCCTCGGCGATATCGACGGGTTTCTGGTCGGAGCGCGACGGAAAGAAGTCGACCTCGACCTCGCGGGCCAGGGTCTCGAGCTGGTCGATGGCCGCCGGCCGATAGACGTCGGCGGAGACCACCAGCACCTTCTTCTTTTCCCGCTCGCGCAGGTAGCGTGCCAGCTTGGCCACCGAGGTGGTCTTGCCCGCGCCCTGCAGGCCGGCCATCAGCACCACGGCCGGGGCGCTCTTGAGAACCAGCCCCTCGTTGGCCTCGCCCATGATCGCCTCGAGCTCCTGCTGGACGATCTTGACGAACTGCTGCCCCGGGGAGAGGCTCTGGGAGACCTCCTGCCCCACGGCGCGCTCGCGCACGCGGTCGATGAACGCCTTGACCACCGGCAGGGCCACGTCGGCCTCGAGCAGCGCCCGGCGCACCTCGCGTAAGGTATCCTTGACGTTGTCCTCGGTCAGGCGCGCCTGACCCTTGATCGACTTGAGCGTCTGCGACAGACGCTCGCTGAGATTCTGGAACATGGGCCTCTCCAGTGACGATGGCCGGAGAGCCGACCCGGCACCGGCCGGGGGCTCCCTGCAATGGTCGAAAATTATACGCCCTGTGGCCACCAGTCTCCATGCATGGCGGGCATTCGCCGCTGAGGGGCGCGCCGCCGGCTGGGCGCGGCCGAGCGGATTCGGTATAGTGGCGGCTCCATTCCCCACCACCAGGCGCTGGCGAAGGCGCACGGACAGCGATCGATGCAGCCGCTATCACTTGCCGTCATGGCCTTCATCTTCTATCTCGGGGCCGCCTCCTGGCAGGGGCTGACCCTGATCCGGCGGGTGCCGCCACGCGCCATGCTGGTGCGCGGGCTGGGCCTGCTCGGCCTGCTCTGCCACCTGCCCCTGGCCGCCACTCTGCTGGTCCGGGGCGACTCCCTGCTGCCCGGGCTCTCCACCAGCGCGGTGCTGGCCAGCGGCCTGGCCGTGCTGGTGCTGCTGGTGGTCAGCCTCGTCAAGCCGGTCCTCAACGTCGCCACCGGCCTGCTGCCGCTGGCCGGCCTGACCCTGCTGCTGGCCACCGAGCTGCCGAGCCCCGAGCGCGCCACCGGCATGACGCCGGGGATCGCCCTGCACGCCCTGAGCAGCGCACTGGCCTTCGCGCTGCTGGCCATCGCCGCCATCCAGGCGGTGCTGCTCGGCATCCAGAATCAGGCGCTGCGCCACCACCACATCCGCGGTGTGGTCCAGTCGCTGCCGCCGCTGACCACCATGGAACGGGTCCTCTTCGAGCTGATCTGGGCCGGCATGATCCTGCTGACCCTGTCGATCGTCAGCGGCTTTTTGTTCCTCGACAACATGTTCGCCCAGCACCTGGCCCACAAGTCGATCCTCTCCTTGGCCGCCTGGGTGATCTTCGCCACCCTGCTGTTCAGCCATCATCGGCTGGGCTGGCGAGGCATGCGGGCGGTGCGCTGGACCCTGGGGGGCTGCCTGGTGCTGTTGATGGCCTACTTCGGCAGCAAGTTCGTGCTGGAGATCCTGCTCAACCGCGGCTGAGGCCGGCACGCGCCTTGACACCGGATGACCGACCCCCTACAACTCGAGCCTGATACGCCGTTGAGGACCCTTCGACTTGAGTGACGACTTCCCGCTGGGACTGCTGTTCGGCCTGCTGTTCCTGCTCGTCTGTCTTTCCGCCTTCTTCTCCAGCTCCGAGACCGGGATGATGTCGATCAACCGCTATCGCCTGAGCCATCAGGCGAACAGCGGTGAGCGCGCCGCCCAGCGCGTACTGCGCCTGCTGGCCCGCCCCGATCGGCTGATCGGCGTGATTCTGATCGGCAACAACCTGGTCAACAACCTGGCCGCGGCGATCGCCACGGTGGTCGCCATCCATTTTTTCGGCGAGGTCACCGGCCCAGCCATCGCCCCGCTGATCCTCACCATCGTGATCCTGATCTTCGCCGAAGTGAGCCCCAAGACCTATGCGGCGGTCAAGCCGGAGCGCATCGCCTATCCCGCCTCGCTGGTGCTCGAGCCGCTGCTCAAGCTGCTCTACCCGCTGGTATGGCTGGTCAACGCGATCTCCAATGGCCTGCTGCGCCTGCTCGGGGTCAGGTACATCGACGGGAGCGCCGACAACCTGACCCGCGACGAGCTGCGCACCGTGGTGCACGAGGCCGGCACCCTGATCCCGCGCCGCCACCAGGCGATGCTGCTGTCGATCCTCGATCTGGAGAACGTCACCGTGAACGACATCATGGTGCCGCGCCACGAGGTGATGGGCCTCGACCTGGACGACGACCTGGAGGAGATCCTGGCCAACATTCGCACCAGCCAGCACACCCGGGTGCCGGTCTACAAGGGCGATATCAACAACATCATCGGCATGCTCCACCTGCGCAATGCGGCGCGCTTCCTGTCCCGCGGCGAGGTGACCAAGGCCGCCATCGTCCAGGAGGCCCGTGAGCCCTATTTCATCCCCGAGTCCACCCCGCTGCACACCCAACTGCTCAACTTCCAGAAACAGAAGCGACGCATCGGCATCGTGGTCGACGAGTACGGCGACGTGGAGGGGCTGGTGACCCTGGAAGACATCCTCGAGGAGATCGTCGGCGAGTTCACCACCGACGTGGCGGGACTGCATCAGGAGATCCACCCGCAGGAAGACGGCAGCCACGTGATCGACGGCACCGCCAATATCCGCGACATCAACAAGGCGCTGGGCTGGCAGTTGCCCACGGATGGCCCCAAGACCCTCAACGGCGTGATCCTCGAGCACCTGGAGTCCTTCCCCGACGGACCGGCCTGCCTGCAGATCGGCAGCGTGCGCATGGAGATCCTCGAGGTCCGCGACAACTTGATCACCGCGGCACGCTGCTGGCAGCCGGTACGGCGTCCCCCGCGCCGCGGCTGATGCCTACCCTCGCCGCGGAACGCTGTCGGCCCAGCCGTCGGCCTCGGCCTTGAGCGCACGCACTCGGGCCTCGACGCTAGGCCGACTCGCCTCGCCGGCCGGCAGAGGCTCACCGAAGAACAGGGCCACCCGCGCCCGGAACCGGCGAGGCGGCTTGGTCAGCGCCTTGCCGCCATGGTGCGAAGTCCAGGAGCCCCAGAGACCGGCCAGCCCGGCGGGCACCACCGGCACCGCATCCCGGGCCAGGATCAGCTCGAGGCCGCGGCGGAAGTGTTGCACCTCGCCGTTCGGCGTCAGGCGGCCTTCGGGAAACACCATCACCACCTCGCCCTGGCGCAGCGCGCGGCTGACTTCGACCAGGGCATGGCGCACGCTGCCCGGATCGCGACGGTCGGCATCCACGGGGATGGCCCCCACCAGACGGAACAGCCAGTTGAGCCAGGGCGACTCATAGACCGGCTTGTCCATCAAAAAGCGCAGCGGCCGAGGGCTTGCTCCACCCACCACCAAGGCATCCATGAAGCTGACGTGGTTGCAGACGACGATGGCCGGGCCACGCGGGGGAATATGGTGTCGGCCGCGAAAACGCAGCCGATAGACGAGGTGAAGCAGCAGGAAGACCAACCAGCGCAGAAAGGGCCGGGGCGCACTGGCCAGTCGCCAGCTCCCCGCCGCCACCGCCAGACCCGTGACTCCCCACAGCCAGGAGGTCATCACGTCACGCCGGGCGCGTGCCTGAGGCCGGCCAGGATGGTCGCGAGCAGCTGGTCGAGCAACTCGCCCACTTCCAGCGGCTCGCCCTGCCAGTACCCGAGGCGCTCGTTGAGCCCCAGCTGGACCAGGCCATGGACGCTGCCCCAGAGGGTGCGGCTCAGCCGCCGTGCCTCCAGGTCGTCCAGCGCCGGCTGGTACTCCTTGAGGGTCGCCTCCACGCGCAGGAAGAGGCCCTCGATCATCTCGTTCTGGCGCTGGTCCAGCTCCCCCTCCTGGGCCAGGGGGTAGTCGAACAGCAGTTGCCAGCGGTAGGCATCCTGGCGGGCGAACTGCCAGTAGGCCCTGGCCAGCGCCTTGAGCCGCTCCTCGGGGGCGATGTCGGCGAGCAGCGGCTCGATCACCCCGCGCAGGCGCGCCAGGGTCTCGATGTTGACGTGCTGCAGCAGGTTGCTGAAGCTGCCGTAGAGCTTGAGCAGGGTACTCGGCGCACAGCCGACCTCCCGGGCGAGAGCACGCAGCGATAGCGTGTGGGCCGGATGCTCCTGCAGCCAGGCATCGCATGCGGCCATGACCTGGGCATGGAGTGCCTCGGGGGCATGCTGTCTGGGACGGGCCATCGGCTTCCTCGCAGGGGTGGCGGGCATCGCGGGTCGGGCAACAAGGATACTCTCATCGAACACTGTTTTCGACAGGATATCCCACACGAATGACGGCGCAAGCCGGCGACAGGATCGCCGCCCGTTCGCCGCTTTCCTCGCCAGGACGACTTGGTTACCCTGACGCCCCACCACCCCGGAGACCTCATGGCCGGCCGACTGCACATCGCCCCCCTCGAACTCGAGCGCCTGCTGCCCGACCTGGTCGCCGAGACCACCCTGATCACCGGCGCCAATCTGGCCCCGCGTCGCCCCCTGTCGATCCTGCGCCTGGAAGGGGGCCGGCTGCGCCTGGTGAACGCCTTCTGGGGGCTCACGCCTCCCTGGCTGAAGGTGCTCGACCATGCGCCTCACTGCGCCCGGGCCGAGGCGCTGACGGCCCGCCCCATGTTCCGCGAGGCCTTCGGCGCGCGCCGCTGCCTGGTGCCGGCCAGCGGCATCTATGTGTGGAAGCCGCAGCCACGCGCCAAGCAGCCCTTCCTGGTGACCCGCGTCGACCGGGGCCCGCTGCTGCTGGCGGGGCTCTGGTGCCGCTTCCATACCACCCTGAGCGAGTATAATGATTCCATGGCGCTGATCACGGTGCCCACGGGAACGCTGCTCGCCCCGCTCACCGACCGCCTGCCGGCGGTGATCGCCCCCGAGGATGCCCGGCGCTGGCTCGACCCACAGACCCCATTGGCCGAGGCGCAGTCGCTGCTCGCGCCCGCTCCCGGGGAACTGTTGGGCGCCTTTCCGGTATCAAGACGAGTGAACGATCCCGCCAACCAGGATCCGGCCTGCGCCCACCCCACCGGGCCCATGCTGCGCCAGCCCATGCCACAGGAGCGATGATGACACAGCCCTTGCCTGCCCCCTTGCGCCAAACGGCCCGCCTGCTCGCCTGGCTCGCCGTGGCCGCGACCCTGATCACGGGCCTGGCCGCCCGGGCCGAGGCACCCGAGCCGGCGGCAACCGTCGACGACGTCGTCTCGCCGCGGGTCAGCCCCCACGATGACCGCGACTACCGCGCCCTGACCCTCGACAACGGCCTGAGCGTGCTGCTGGTCAGCGACCCCGAGGCCGACCAGGCCGCCGCCTCGCTGAACGTCGGCGTGGGCAGCGCCCAGGACCCGGAGGACCTGGCCGGCCTGGCCCACTTCCTCGAGCACATGCTGTTCCTGGGCACCGACGCCTACCCCGAGTCGGATGCCTACCAGGCCTATCTGTCGCGCCACGGGGGCAGCCACAACGCCTTTACCGCCCCCCATGACACCAACTACTTCTTCAACATCGAGCCCGACGCCCTGCCCGGGGCCCTGGACCGGTTCAGCCGCTTCTTCGTCGCCCCGCTGTTCAATGCCGACCGCCTGGAGAGCGAGCGCAGCGTGGTGCACTCCGAGTACCAGGCGCGCATCCGCGATGACGGGCGCCGTGCCCAGGACGTGCTCGACCAGTTGCTCAATCCCGACCACCCGACCACCGGCTTCTCCGTGGGCAGCCGTGAGACCCTGGCCGACCGCCCCGCGGGCGAGCCGAGCCTGCGAGAGCGCGTGATCGGCTTCTACGAGGATCACTACGATGCCAACGTGATGCACCTGGCCGTGGTCGCCCCCCAGCCCCTCGATGACCTGGAGGCCATGGTTACCGCGCGCTTCGCCGAGATACCCGACCGCGGCCTCTCTCGCCCGGTCATCGAGGCGCCGCTGGTGGCGGAACAGACCCTGCCCCGCGCGGCCGAGATGCAGTCGGTGCGCGACAGCCAGCGGGTCAGCTTCCTGTTCCCGGTGCCCGACCCCCAGGAGGCCTACCGCCACAAGCCCGCCGACTACCTGGCCCACCTGCTCGGTCACGAGGGCGAGGGCAGCCTGCTCGCGGTGCTGCGCGAGGCGGGCTGGGCCGATGGCCTCTCCGCCGGCGTGACGCGTGGCGACGGCCGCCATGCGCTGTTCGCCGTGGACATCAGCCTGACGCCGGACGGCGCTGAGCAGCTCGAGCGCATCCAGGCCAGCCTGCTGGCCACCATCGAGCGGATCCGCGCCTCGGGCCTGGAGGCCTGGCGCTACCAGGAGCAGGCGCGCCTGGCCGAACAGCAGTTCCGTTTCCAGCAGCACGGCTCGCCGCAGGGCGATGCCATGCGCCTGGCCATGAACCTGTCACGCTATCCGCTGGAGGATGTCAACGTCGCGCCCTACCGCATGGACGGCTTCGATCGCGACCAGATCACGCGCTGGCTCGACGGCCTGCGACCCGACCGGCTGCTGCGGCTCTACAGCGGCCCGGACGTCGAGGGCGACCAGGTCTCGCCCTGGTTCGATGCGCCCTGGCGCGAGGTCGAGGCAACAAGCGAGGCCGAGCCGCTGGCGGGCATCGCCCTGCCCGAACCCAACCCCTATATCGCTGAGGACCTCGAGCTGCTCGACGGCCAGGACGAGATTCCCGAGCTGCGCATCGAGGCGCCGGGCTTCACCCTCTGGCACAAGGCAGATGACAGCTTCGACACCCCCAAGGTGGAGTGGCGCTTCAGCCTGCAGCACCCCGCCGCCAGCCAAGAGGCCCGCGAGGCGGCGCTTTCCCGTCTGCTCGCCGGCTGGCTCGGCGACAGCCTCAACGAGACCCTCTACCCGGCACGCCTGGCCGGCCATGACTTCGAGGCCTATGCCCACGCCCGGGGCATCACCCTGTCGTTCTCCGGCTGGCGGGACCGCCAGGACCGACTGATCGCCCGGGTCCTCGCCCAACTGCAGGAGGGCGAGATCGACGCGGCGAGCTTCGACCGGGAGCACTACCGCCTGCAGCGCGAATGGCGCAACGCCCCCCAGGATCCTCTCTACCGGCAGGCCCATCGCACCCTGGCCGAGGCACTGGTGCGCCCCCAGTGGTCCACCGATACCCTGCTCGAGGCGAGCAAGTCGCTCGATGTGGAAGACTTGCGCGACTTCCGCGAGCGCTTCCTAGCCGACCTGCGTCTGGAAGCCATGGCCGTGGGCAACCTCGGCGCCGCGCTTGCCGAGCGCGAGGCCCGGCTGGTCGCCGAGGCGCTCTCTCCGTCCCTGGCGGCCGAGGCGATCCCGGACCTCGTCCCACTGCAGGTGGACGACCTGCCCGCGCTGACCCCGGCCACCACCCGGGAGGAGTCACTGGCACTGCGCTACCTCCAGGGGCCGGACCGCTCGCTCGACAGCCAGGCGCGCCTGGCGGTGCTGGGCCAGCTACTGGAGACACCCTTCTACCAGCGCCTGCGTACCGAGGAGCAGCTCGGCTATGTGGTCAACGCGGGTTACTCGCCGATGCTGGACGCGCCGGGCATCAGCCTGCTGGTGCAGTCTCCCGACACCGCAAGCGAGGCGATCCAGGCCCGCATCGATGCCTTCCTGGACGATTTCACCGGGCGGCTCGCGACGCTCGACGATGACGACCTGGCCCCCTATCGCCAGGCCGTACACGACAGCTTGATGCAGCGCGACACCAGCCTCTCCGCGCTCACCAACCGCCTGTGGCGCGCGCTCGCCTATGGCGACACCGCCTTCGACCGCCACCGCCGCCTCGCCGAGCAGGCGCTGGCCGTGACCGCCGAAGAACTTCAGGCGAGCTGGCCGACGCTGCGCGAGGACGCCGTGGCGCGGGTCAGCTTCGATCCGGGTGACAAGCCCAGCGACGTGCTCGCCCTTAGCCGCCAGCTGGAGCCGTTGCCGGAAGGGGAAAGTGAGTAATAGTGAGGGGTGAGGGTCATCTCAATTCGGCGTGAAAATGACAGAGTCTCGCGTAGACATCATGGATTGACCTGCCCCTCCTCAACGTCGTGGGTTACGTTGAGGAGGGACCTAAACGCAGAGCCACTATTGAGGGAGGCAGGTCATGACACAGTCTAA
>NZ_JARANW010000003.1:0-270903 GCF_029889825.1 Halomonas sp. 11-S5 | reverse complement strand
CTTGAGTTTGTCGACCAGCTCGTCCACCGAGCCCACCTTGACGCCGCCCTGGCGCTCGGCCGGCGGCTCGACCTTGAGCAGCTTGACCTTCGAGGCCACCTCGATGCCGAGCTCCGCCGGGCTCTTGACGTCCATCGGCTTCTTCTTGGCCTTCATGATGTCGGGCAGCTTGGCGTAGCGCGGCTCGTTAAGGCGCAGGTCGGTGGTGACGATGGCCGGCAGGGTCAGCTCGATGGTCTGCAGGCCGCCGTCGATCTCGCGGGTCACCTGCAGCCGCTTTTCATCACCTTCGCCCTCGACAGTAATTTCAGAGGCGAAGGTGCCCTGGGGCCGGCCGGTCAGCGCGGCGAGCATCTGGCCGGTCTGGTTGTTGTCGGTGTCGATGGCCTGCTTGCCCAGTATCACCAGGCCCGGCTGCTCCTCCTCGACCACCTTGGCCAGCGCCTTGGCCGCACCCAGCGACTCGACGCGCTCGTCGGTCTGGATGTGGATCGCCCGGTCGGCGCCCAGCGCCAGGGCGGTGCGCAACTGCTCCTGGGCGGCCTTGGGGCCGACGGTGACGGCGACGATCTCGGTGGCCACCCCGCGCTCCTTCAGGCGCACCGCCTCCTCCACGGCGATCTCGCAGAAGGGGTTCATGGCCATCTTGACGTTGGTGAGGTCGACGTCACTGTTGTCCGGCTTGACCCGGATCTTGACGTTGTAGTCGATGACGCGTTTGACCGCGACGAGTACCTTCATAGTGTCCTCGCTTGGTTCACACTGGGAACCTGATGGTTGGAGAAGCGGCCTCTGCCCCGCGCCGCGGCGGGAGGAGACCTGCCTCCTTAGGAACCGGCTGGCATACCCTTATGCGTTTCATGCAAGCGTTTGATAGGCGCAGCACCGTAAAACATATCCAATGTGCCATAGCCACATCCTGATCAACAATCCTCGCGCCGCCGGGGAACAGCCAGGCCATGACGCACTGCACCATCGCAGGGGGTGACCCTTTAACGCTATTATGCCTATCATGGGGCATGGCTAGAAGCAAACGACCGTTTTAAATCCTTCCGACGTTGGTCGCATCCGGTGGCCACGTCGCCGGGACAGTGAACAGTGAGGAGAGCTCAGGTGGAAGAACAAGTCGAACGCGATTCCATGGATTTCGATGTGGTCATCGTCGGCGCCGGGCCCTCGGGCCTGGCCGCCGCGTGCCGCCTGATGCAGCAGGCCAATGAGGCCGACCAGGAGCTCACGGTGTGCGTGGTGGAGAAGGGCTCCGAGGTGGGCGCCCATATCCTCTCCGGGGCGATCTTCGAACCCCGCGCCCTGCAGGAGCTCTTCCCCGACTGGGAAGAGCGTGGCGCGCCGCTGACCACGCCGGCGACCCGCGACGAGGTCTACCTGCTCAAGGATGCCGAGAAGGGCCAGAAGCTGCCCAATGCCCTGGTGCCGCCCTCCATGCACAACACCGGCGGCGACCTCACGCGCTACGTGATCAGCGCCGGCAACCTCTGCCGCTGGCTGGCCGAGCAGGCCGAGGCGCTGGGTGTGGAGATCTTCCCCGGCTTCGCCGCCCAGGAGGTGATCCACGACGAGGACGGCACCGTGCGCGGCATCCTGATCGGCGACATGGGGGTGGGCGCCGACGGGGCGCCCAAGGATGGCCACATGCCGGGCATGGAGCTGCGCGCCAAGTACACCCTGTTCGCCGAGGGCGCCCGCGGCCACCTGGGCAAGCGGCTGATCGAGCGCTTCGAGCTCGACGCGGGCAAGGACCCGCAGCACTACGGTATCGGCCTGAAGGAGCTGTGGGACGTGCCCGCCGAGCAGCATGAGCCCGGGCTGGTGCTGCATGGTTCCGGCTGGCCCCTGGACAAGCACACTCATGGCGGCTGGTTCCTCTACCATGCCGAGAACCAGCAGGTGGTGGTCGGCCTGATCATGGACCTCTCCTACCAGAATCCCTGGCTGTCGCCCTTCGACGAATTCCAGCGCATGAAGCACCATCCGGTGCTCGCCAGGCACCTGGAGGGCGGCAAGCGGGTCGCCTATGGTGCCCGGGCCATCGCCAAGGGCGGGTTGAACTGCCTGCCGAAGATGACATTTCCCGGTGGCCTGCTGATCGGCTGCGACGCCGGCACGCTGAACTTCGCCAAGATCAAGGGCCTGCACACCGCCATGAAGTCCGGCCTGGTAGCCGCCGAGGCGGTGTTCGAGGCGCTAAACGATCGTGAAGCAACGGCGGAAGGCGACGAGGGTGGCAAGGAGCTGACCGCCTTCACCGAGAAGTGGGAAGCCAGCTGGGCCTTCGCCGAGCTCAAGGCGAGCGCCAGCTTCGGCCCGGCGATCCACAAGTACGGCACCTACCTGGGCGGCGCCTACAACTTCGCCGACCAGCTGCTCGGCGGCCGGTTGCCCGCCGTCCACGACACCACGCCGGACCATGCGACCCTCAAGCCCGCCAATGAGTGCGAGAAGATCGACTACCCCCGGCCCGACGGCAAGCTCTCCTTCGACAAGCCCTCCTCGGTGTTCCTCTCCAACACCAACCACGAGGAGGACCAGCCCTGCCACCTGAGGCTGGCCGACCCCGAGCTGCCGATCCGCGACAACCTGCCCGAGTACGCCGAGCCGGCCCAGCGCTACTGCCCGGTGGGCGTGTACGAGGTGATCGAGGACGACGCAGGCAAGCCCAAGTTCCAGATCAACTTCCAGAACTGCATCCACTGCAAGACCTGCGACATCAAGGACCCGGCCCAGAACATCACCTGGGTGGCACCGGAAGGCGGCGGCGGGCCCAACTATCCCAATATGTAAGCGTCCCGCGTCGAGCTCCGCTCCGCTCGGCGCGTAAGCCGTAAGCCGTAAGCCGTAAGCCGTAAGCCGTAAGCCGTAAGCCGTAAGTCAAGACGCCATCATTGAACCGAAGCTCTCGAGACAAGGTTGGCCCAGATTTTCTTACAGCTTCAAGCTTATGGCTTACCGCTCCGGGCGTAGCCCGGGATCAGTCGCCGGTGGCGATGGGCCGGGCGGGGTCGCGGATCCACTCGCTCCAGGAGCCGGGGTAGAGCCTGGGCAGGGGTCGGCCGGCCACCGCATAGGCGAGGATGGTGTGGCAGGCGGTGACCCCGGAGCCGCAGTAGGCAATCGATGATTCGCCCTCGGGCAGCTCGCTGGCCAGCGTCCCGGCGGGCTTGAAGTGGCCGTCAGCGGTGAGGTTGTCGGCACTGGGCCGGCACACGGCACCGGGGATGTGGCCCGCCACCGGATCGATGGGCTCCACCTCGCCGCGGAAGCGCTCCCTGGCGCGGGCGTCGATGCGGGTCGCCGAGCCCACCAGCAGCTCCCCGGCCGTGACGTGGCTCTGGTCATGGAAGGCCGGCTGCCAGTCGGAGCCTGCCGGCATGGCCTCGGGGTCGCCGTCTTCCCGCAGTTCGCCCCCCGCCGCCAGCCAAGCCCTGAGGCCACCGTCGAGGAGGCGTACGTCGGGATGGTCCGCCCAGCAGGCGAGCATCCACCAGGCCCGCGCCGCCGCGAGCTGGCCGCCCATGTCGTCATAGACCACCACCGGCTGCCCCGGCCTGATCCCCAGCCTCTGGATCACCGCAGTGAAGGCCGCGGGCGTGGGCAGCGGATGCCGGCCGCCCTGCCCCGGCGGCCCGGCCAGGTCACGGTCGAGGTCGAGATGATGGCTGCTCGGCAGGTGGGCCTCCCACCACAGCCGGCGGCCCGCATCGGGCTCGCCCAGGCGGGCACGACAGTCCAGGACCCGAGGCGGGTGGGCACCCTCGAGGGCGTCGGCCAGCGCGGTGGCCGTGATCAGCGGATAGGTCATGCGTTGACTCCCTCAAGCAATTCGATGGGGGCCCGGCGGGCGATCAGGCGGCGCCAACCGGCGTGGTGGAAGCGTACCTCGATCACCGGGTTGTCCGGGTCGCCCTCCACCACGCTGATCCGCCCCTCGCCGAACACTGCATGGCGCAGGAGTTGACCGACCCGGAAGCCCTCGCCCCGGGACTCGGCGGGCCCGTCCTGAGCGGCCGGACACGCCACCACCGGCAGCGAGTGGCCCAGCGAGGCCAGGTAGCGGCGCACCAGGTCGGGCTCGGACACCGGCAGCGGGCCCTGCGCCTCGCCGACCTGAGCGCCGTCCAGCCGGCGGGCTACGCGCTGGCCATCCTCCCAGGCGGACTCGGCGACGAAGCGACTGGGGCGGTGGTCACCGCCGTCATGGAGCAGCACCAGGCGCTCCCGGGCCCGGGTGATGGCCACGTAGAAGAGCCGCCGCTCCTCCTCCAGGCGCCCCGGCGTCAGGGGATTGTCGCGCGTGTAGTGGGGAAAGTCCTCCTCGTTGACCCCCGCCACCAGCACCAGCGGCCACTCCAGGCCCTTGGCGCCATGCACGGTGCTGATCAGTACCCCGTCGTCGCGGTTCTCCACCGGTCGGGAGAGCAGCTCGATGAAGGCCGCGGTGTCGTTGCCCAGCTCCCCGGCCTGCTCGACCAGCACGTCGAGCAGGCGCACGTCCTCCTCGCCCTTGTCGCGTCGGGCGGCGGCGCGCTTGAGCACCTTCTCGGCGTCGACCTCGGACACCACGTGCTCGAGCAGACGCGCCGGCGGCCAGCCCGATCGACGGGGCAGCTCGCAGAGCAGCGCCCAGCGCTTCTTGAGGGTGCGTCGCTGGTGGGGCCTGAGCCCATCGAGCAGCGGATCGTGGCGTTCCGGCCAGCGCTGGGTCTCGGCCAGCCGGTTGGCCAGGGCAAGGATCCGCTCCCGGGCCACGAAGGGGGTGGGCTGAGCCAGCAGCATCGCCAGGTGCCCGGGATCCTGGAGCCGGCGGGGCTCGACGGCGAGGCGCAGGTAGCCGGCCAGGGCCTCGACCAGCGGCAGGCGGAAGACGAAGCGATCCTCCCGGGCCAGGCGGAAGGGAATGCCCTCGCGGAGCAGCGCCAGCTGCAGCGGCACCGACAGCGCCCAGCTGCGCACCAGCAGGCAGGCCTCGTCCAGTCCGCGCCCTCCGCGGCGCCAGCCGTCGAGCTCGGCCAGCAGTTCCTGGCTGCCCTGCCCCACGGCCAGGCCGGTGGCGGGGTTGCCCGGCGCGGCCAGGCAGAGCTGGTCGGGACGCCGCCGGTTGGCGGCGATGGCGTGGTTGGCGGTAAGGGCCAGGGCGTGGCCGTGGCGGAAGGTGGTGGAGAGCGGATAGTCACGGGCCGCCCCGAAGGTGGCGGTGAAGTTCTCCAGCATGGTGTCGGGGTGGGCGCCGCGCCACTCGTAGATGCACTGGTTGGCATCGCCCACCGCCATGACCTCGGCATCGCGGCCGGCGAGCAGCGCCAGCAGCCGCTGCTGGGCGGTGTTGATGTCCTGGTACTCGTCGATGACCACGTGGTCGAGGAACCCCTGGACCCGGCCTCGCAGAGCGGCATCCGCCTCCAGCGCCAGCAGCGGACGATAGAGCAGGTCGGCGAAGGTCATCAGCCCCTGGTCGGCCAGCAGCCGCTCGGCATGCTCGAAGGCGGCCACGAAGTGGCCCGTCTCCTCGCCGACGTCGAGCCGGCGGTGGAGTTCGGCCGGCGAGGCCATCTCGGCCTTCACCAGTCCGCAGAAGTGGGCCAGCGCCTCGAGGCGCTCGGCCTCCAGGGCCGTCTCGCGCGCCTCCGGCGCCTCGCCCAGGGCGGCCAGCGTGGCCTGACGCAGCAGCCGCTCGAGCTGCCAGTCGGCGGTGAGCAGCCGACGCGGCGCGAGCGCCCCCCAGCGGGTCAGGCTACCGGTCAGCCGGTGACCGAGGGAGTGGAAGGTGCGCACGTCGGGCAGCGCCTGACCGGCCGGCGCCATCTCGGCCAGGCGGGCCTGGAAGTCTTCCCGGGCCGAGCGGTTGAACATCAGCACCAGGATGCGCGCCGGGGGCACCCCCTGCGCGAGCAGGTGCAGCACCCGAGCGACCATGGTCGTGGTCTTGCCGGCACCGGCTACCGCCGCCACCCGGGCGTGTCCCCGGTCATGGGCGACCACGGCGCGCTGTTCGGGGGTCAGCTCGCGGATCAGCGTCATGGCGGCTCGCCGTCACGCCGCGCCTCGGCGTCCAGCCGCCCCAGGGGGTGCCAGGTGCCATGGCTGGTCAGGCCCAGCTCGAGGCTGCCCTCGCCGAGCTCCCGCGTCTCGGCCTGCTCCACGAGACGATAGTAGACGTTGCGACCCAGCCGGGCATTGAGCCCGAAGCGCACTGCGACCTCCGGCACCGTCTCGCCAGCCGGGGTCTCGCTGAGCACCAGCCGATGCTCCTCGCCGAGCGCCAGGCGGTCGCCGACATTAGTGGTCAGCCACCACCGGCCTTCCTCGTCACGCTCGGCATCCACCACCAGGAAGGGACGGTCCTCGACCCGGATACGCTGCCGCTCGGCCGGTGTCACCAGCACGTAGTCGCCATCGGGTTCGCGGCGCAGGATGGTCGAGAGCAGGCGGACCAGCCTCGGGCGAGCAATCGGCGTACCCTCATGGATCCAGCGCCCGTCGGCGGCGATCGTGAGGTCCATCTCGCCGTGGTGTTCGGGATGCCAGTGATCCACAGGGGGAATCTCGCCTTCGGGATCGACCTGGGCCAGCAACGGATCGAGCGTCATGGGACGGCCCTCCGGAGGGTACGTTTCCCGAGTCTAGACCAGGCCGGCATGGGACAGGGCCTCGCGCACATCCGCCGGCGCCTCAGGGGCGGCCGCCCGGAACAGCCGGTAGAAGTTGGCCGTGGTCTGGGCCGCGACCTCCGCGACGCTGATGCCGCGCTCGCCGGCGATGCACTCGGCGACCTCGACCACCCAGGCCGGCTCGTTGGGCTTGCCACGGTGCGGCACCGGGGCCAGGTAGGGGCTGTCGGTCTCGATCAGCAGCCGGTCCAGCGGCAGCCGTCGTGCCAGCTCGCGAAGCGATTCGGCGTTGCGGAAGGTCACGATGCCGGACAGCGAGATATAGAAGCCATGGCGCACCGCCTCGCGGGCCATGTCCAGGTCCTCGGTGAAGCAGTGCAGCACGCCGCCCACCGCCGGGTCGGTATGCTCGCGGATCAGCGCCAGGGTATCGTCGCGGGCCTCGCGGGTATGGATGATCACCGGCAGCTCGAGCTCGCTGGCGGCCACCAGCTGGCGGCGGAATCGCTCGCGCTGCTCCTCGCGGGAGGGCACCCCGTCGGGTGCCTTGTCGGGGTAGTGCTTGCCGAGATAATGATAATCCAGGCCGCACTCGCCGATGGCCACGGCGCCGAAGCAGTCGGCCGCCTCCTTGATCGCCGCGACGCTCGGCGCCTCGGCGACGCGGTGCAACGGATGGATGCCGGCGGAGATCACCACGTCGTCGTGGGCACGACTGATCTCGGCCAGTGCCGGCAGGTCCTCGAGGGTCACGGCGATGGCCAGGAACTGGCGCACGTCCCGGGCCCGGGCGGCGTCGAGGGCGGCGGCCAGGTCGCTGCCGTGGGTCGCGGGGTCGAGACGATCGAGATGGCAGTGGGAGTCGACAAACATGCAAGAATACCGAAGCTAGTGAAGTTGAATGTCGGGTACCGGCACCCTGTGGGAGTGCCCTTCTATGGCCCATGGCGAGAATGGCGGCAGTCGTCATCGCGCAGCAAGCTGCGCTCCCACAGGGGCATGGCGCTCGGCGCTTACAGCGTATAGGTCGGGGCGCCCTTGTCGAGCTGGCCGGCCAGCAGGGTCTCGATGCGATCTCGCACGGCCTGGTCCTCGGCGCTGAAGTGGATACCGATACCCGGGACCCGACGCCCGGCCACGCCCTCGGGCGAGACCCAGACCACCTGGCCGGTGACCGGCACTCGCTCGGCATCCCCCGGGAGCATCAGTAGCAGGAAGACCTCCTGGCCCAGCTCGTAGCGCTCGCGAGTGGGCACGAAGATGCCGCCGCGCTCCAGCACCGGCATGTAGGCCGAGAGCAGGGTCGGGACCTCCTGGATCGTCAGGGACAGCGCTTTCTGTGCAGCCATGGAGCCTCCTCAGTCAAGGGCGCAACGGGTCAAGAGCGCAGCAGCGTGGACCAGCGGACCAACCAGGCCTCGAGGGCTAGCTGGGGATTGGGGTTGCCCCCCTCGGCCAGCAGGCGACGCTGTTCGCGGGCGTAGTCCAGCAGGCGGAACCAGTCACGTACCCGGGCATTCTTGACCGCCTGGCGATAGAGCACCAACAGGTCGGGGTTGCGCAGCTCGCTGGTGTCGCCCGAGAGCCCCAGGCGGATCAGGTCCTCGAGCCAGGCGATACCGTACCACAGGATGGCGTCGATGGACTGGCGCTCCAGGCGGGCCGCCTCGGCCACCGGCTCGGCGCCTCTGACCAGCGCCTCGAAGGTATCCAGAAGCTGCTGGCGCAGCGCCCGGGACTCCGGTTCGGCGAGTTCCAGCGCGCGCAGCGGCAGGCCCCCCGCGGCCCGGAACCAGAAGCCGGCCTCCTCTTCGCCGCCCAGGCGCTCGGCCAGCCAGTCCCGGCAGTCGGCCTCGGCCGGCACCGCCAGGCTCCAGTGCTGGCAACGCGAGCGAATGGTGGGCAGCAGCCGCGAGGGAATGTCGGAGAGCAGCACGAACAACGTCCGTCCGCCGGGCTCTTCCAGGCTCTTGAGCAGCGCATTGGACGCCGCCACGTTCATGGCCTCGGCCGGCGAGATCACGATCACGCGGTAGCCGCCCTGCTGGGCGGTCTGGGCGACGAAGGCATTGACCTCGCGGACCGGGCCGATGCGGATCTGCCGCTTGCCCTCCTCCAGGGCCACGCGCAGCAGGTCAGGGTGGTAGCCAGAGGCCAGCATGTGACAGGCATGGCAGCGACCGCAGGCGTGCTCTCCCGGCGAGGCACAGAGGGTGCGTGACACCAGCGCCTCGGCCAGGGACTGCTTGCCGATGCCGTGGGCACCGGAGATCAGCAACGCGTGGGGCAGTCGCCCGGCATCGGCCAGGCGCACCAGTTCCTGCCACCGCGCCTGCAGCCAGGGCAACGGACGGGGGACCTTGACCTCGCTCATGACCAGGCCACCAGCCGCTCGTCCAGCCGCGCCAGCAACTCCGCCTGAACCTCCGCCAGGCCGGCACCGGCAGCGATCACCACCAGGCGGCCGGGATCCGCTTCGGCACGGGCGAGGTAGGCCCGGCGCACCGCCTCGAAGAAGGCGCCGCGCTCACGTTCGAAGCGGTCGCGCTCGCCGCCCTGCCCCTGGAGGCGCCCGTCGAGCCGCTGCTGGGCATCGGCCATGGGCATGTCCAGCAGCAGCGTCAGGTCGGGCGTGAGGCCCTGCTGGACGAAGGCCTCGAGCTCGGCAATGCGGGCCGTCTCGATGCCGCGCCCGCCCCCCTGGTAGGCATAGGTAGCATCGGTGAAGCGATCGCAGACCACCCAGGCGCCTCGCGCCAGCGCCGGGCGGATCACCCTGGCCAGGTGCTGGGCCCGGGCGGCGAACACCAGCAGCAGTTCGGCATCCGGGTCGAGGGGCTCCTCGCCGGCGGGGTCGATCAGCAGGCGGCGCATCGCCTCGGCACGCGGGGTGCCGCCGGGCTCGCGGGTCGCCACCACCTCATGCCCGCGGGCCCGCAGATGGTCGACCACCAGGGCCAGGTTGGTGGACTTGCCCACTCCCTCCCCGCCTTCCAGGGTAATGAAGCGACCTTTTCCTTGATTGTCATTCCGCTCAAGACTTTCCCGACGACAGGCCCCGGGGTGCCGGACCATCGAGGAGGCGTTATTTATACCTCCGTGTACGCTACCGACGCCATCCCTGGCGTAGGACCTCCTCTGCGGCCTGTCCCCGGCGTCCCTCGCAGGCCGATCCGGGTCGTTATTGCACATGCCTGCTCCAGTCAGCGATTGCGGATATACCTGTTCACCGCGTTGTTGTGCTCGCGCAGGGTACGCGAGAAGTGGTGGGTGCCGTCGCCTTTGGCGACGAAGTAGAGCGCCTCGCCCTCCTCCGGCTGCACCGCCGCCTCCAGCGCCGCCCGCCCGGGTAGGGCGATCGGCGTGGGCGGCATGCCCTCGATCACGTAGGTGTTGTAGGGCGTGGCCTCGCGCAGATCGGCGCGGGTGATGTTGCCATCGAAGCGCTCCCCCATGCCGTAGATCACGGTGGGATCGGTCTGCAGTCGCATGCCCCGCTCCAGGCGACGCATGAAGACGCCGGCGATCTCGGGGCGCTCCTCGGGCGCTCCGGTCTCGCGCTCGATCAGCGAGGCCATGATCAACGCCTGGTAGGGACTCTCCAGAGGCAGGTCGTCGTCGCGTCCGGCCCAGACCTCGTCGAGGGTGGCCTCCATGCGTTCCAGGGCCTGGCGCAGGATATCCAGGTCGCTGAGCCCCTTGCGATACTGGTAGGTATCCGGGAAGAACCAGCCCTCGGGGTGACGCCCCTCGCGGTCGAGCCGGGCCATCAGCTCCGCGTCGGAGAGGCCCGCGGTGCGGTGCTCCAGCTTCGGCGCGGCATCGAGCAGCTCGCGCATCTGGCGGAAGGTCCAGCCCTCGGGAACGGTCAGCGGATAGCGGACCACCTCGTTGCTGCCCAGCAGGGACAGCAGCTCGCGCCCGTTCATGCCGGGCACCAGGCGGTACTCCCCGGGGCGAAGGCGCGGCAGGGCCTCGGGCTCCAGGCGGGCGAGCAGCCGAAAGGCCCAGGCATCGACGAGGATCCCCCGCTCGGTCAGCTCGCTGACCACCCGGTGGTAGCCAGCGCCGTCGGGCACCTCGTAGAGGGTCGGCTCCTCCAAGGCAATGGGGGCCTCCAGCCGCGACTGCCAATAGCGATGCCCGGCGAACGCCACCAGGGCCGCCAGGATGGCCAGAACCAGCAGAATCTTCAGCACACGCCCCATGCGGGTCGTCCTCGTTCAGTTGTCAAGCCGTGTCGGATAGCCCAGCGGCGCATGGGCCACCGCCTGCAGGCGGCGATGCACCGCGCCGATGGTCCAGCGCTGCGGGGCCTCTCCCCCGGCCCCGTCGAGCCGGGCCACCGGCCAGAGCCCCTGCACCGAGTTGCCGAGCCAGACCGCCTCGGCACTGGCCAGCACCCCGGGGGCAGCATCGACCTCCGCGATGGGCAGGCGCTCGAGCAGCACCGCGCGCAGCGTGCCGGCCACGCCACAGCGGTCCAGGCGCGGCGTCTCGAGCCGCCCCTCGCGCTGCCAGAAGAGGTTCATGCAGGTGGCTTCCACCAGCCGGTCCTCGCTGTCGCAGAGCAGCCCCTCGGCGATATCGGCATCCGCCCACTCGCCCCGCGCCAGCACGTTCTCCAGGCGGTTGAGGTGCTTGAGCCCGGCGAGCACCGGCTGGACGCCCAGCCGCAGGCGACAGTGGCGGACCCGCACGCCCGCCTTCCAGCGAGCTGTGTCGGGGACGAAGGGCGACAGCTGCCAGCGCAGCCGGGGCGCGGGCGCCGCGGGAGAGGCATAGCCGCGCCCGCCGCTGCCCCGGGTCAGCATCAGTTTGAGCACCGCCAGGCCCGGTGGCGCATCAACCAGGGGGGCGGCGAGCCGATGCTCCGCCGGCATGGGCAAGCCCAGCACCTGACAGCCGCGCGCCAGGCGCGCCAGGTGGGCCTCCCACAGCCGCGGCGCACCATCACGCACCAGCACGGTCTCGAAGAGACCATCCCCATAGGCAACGCCGCGATCGTCCAGCGGCCAGCCCCCGGCTCCTACCTGGCGCGCCTCGGGCCTCACACCTTGACGAAGACCAGGGTGCCGTTGGTGCCGCCGAAGCCGAAGGAGTTCGACAGGCTGACGTCGACCTTCATCTCGCGAGCCGTGTGGGGCACGTAATCGAGATTGCAGCCTTCCTGGGGGTTGTCCAGGTTGATGGTCGGCGGTGCCACCTGGTCACGGATGGCCAGCACGCAGAACACCGCCTCGACGGCACCGGCGGCCCCCAGCAGGTGGCCGATCATCGACTTGGTGGAACTGACGGCCACCGATTTCGCGGCCCCGCCCATCACCTGCTCGACGGCACGACTCTCGGCCAGGTCGCCGGCCGCGGTCGAGGTGCCGTGGGCATTGATGTAGTCGACGGCCGAGGGGTCGATGCCGGCATCGCGGATGGCATTGCGCATGGACCGGGCGGCACCGTGACCATCTTCCGGCGGCGCGGTCATGTGGTAGGCATCATCGCTCATGCCGAAGCCGGTGAGCTCGGCATAGAGGGTCGCCCCGCGGGCCTTCGCCTGCTCGTACTCCTCGAGCACCACCACGCCGGCGCCATCGGAGAGCACGAAGCCGTCGCGGTCGCGGTCCCAGGGCCGACTCGCCGCGGCCGGGTCGTCGTTGCGCGTGGAGAGCGCCCGGGCCGCCGAGAAGCCCCCCAGGCCCAGCGGCGTGGTCGCCATCTCGGCGCCCCCGCAGACCATCACGTCGGCATCGCCGTAGGCGATGGTGCGGGCGCTGTAGCCGATGTTGTGGGTCCCGGTGGTACAGGCCGTGGTGATGGCGATGTTGGGCCCGCGGAAGCCGTGCTGGATCGCCAGGTTGCCGGAGATCATGTTGATGATCGACCCCGGGACGAAGAAGGGCGAGATCCGCCGCGCCCCGCCCTTGAGCAAGGCATTGTGGTTGTGCTCGATCATCGGCAGGCCACCGATCCCCGAGCCGATGGCCACGCCGATGCGATCGGCATTGCCGTCGTGACACTCGATCCCGGCATCCTGGATCGCCTGGGCACCGGCGGCCATCCCGTACTGGATGAAGAGGTCCATCTTGCGGGCCTCCTTGGGATTGAGGTATGGGCTGATGTCGAAGTCCTTTACCGACCCGCCGAAGCGCGTGTTGAAGGCGCTGACATCGAAGTGTTCGATGGGCGCGACACCGCTCTTGCCGGCCAGGATGCTGGCCCAGCTCTCCTCCACGGTATTCCCCACCGGCGTGACCAGGCCCAGCCCGGTCACCACAACCCTTCTACGAGCCATCAGCTTTCCTCCAGACAACCTTGGTGACACGACCCCGCGGGGCCGTCATTGCGCGCATTATACCCGAGTCTCCCCGACCTGTGCGGGCTCGGCAAGTTCCTGTCGCGCATAGCACGAGAGCCGTCCTGACATGGCAGGACGGCTCTCCACGGGGCACTGGCCCCGGACGCCTCAGCAAGCGGTATCGACCGCCACCTTACTGGTGGGCGTTGACGTAGTCGATGGCTTCCTGAACGGTCGTGATCTTCTCGGCTTCCTCGTCGGGAATCTCGGTGTCGAACTCCTCTTCGAGCGCCATCACCAGCTCGACGGTATCCAGGGAATCGGCGCCGAGGTCCTCGGTGAAGGAAGAGGAGTTCTGGATGTCTTCTTCCTTGACGTTCAGACGCTCGGCCACAACCTTCTTCACGCGCTCTTCGATGGTGCTCATTATGACGTACTCCAGTCGTTCACATTGGCCGTTCGCAAAACCAGCCGTTAAGGATCCAGGTCCGCTAGCCGGAAGCTGCGGGGTAGTTTATAGACGCCCCCGGGTCGGCGCAACCGCCTCCCCCCGGAGGCTTCAACGCATGTTCATGCCGCCGTTGACATGCAGGGTCTCGCCGGTGATATAACCCGCCGTGTCGCCGGTCAGGAAGCCCACCGCCGCGGCGATCTCCTCGGGCTCGCCGAGCCGCGCCAGCGGAATCTGGCCGAGCAGCGCCTTGTGCTGCTCCTCCGGCAAGGATTGGGTCATGTCGGTGGCGATGAAACCCGGCGCCACCGCATTGACGGTAATCGCCCGCGAGGCAACCTCACGGGCCAGGGCCCGGGTAAAACCCTCCATGCCCGCCTTGGCGGCGGCATAGTTGGTCTGCCCGAGATTGCCCATGGTGGCCACCACCGAACTGATCGAGACGATGCGGCCGAAACGCGCCCGGGTCATGCCGCGCAGGCAGGCCTTGCCGACGCGATAAACCGACTTGAGGTTGGTGTCGATCACCGAGTCCCACTCGTCTTCCTTCATGCGCATCAACAGGTTGTCGCGCGTGATGCCGGCATTGTTGACCAGGATGGTGGGGGCACCGAACGCCTCGGTGACCGCCTTGACCAGCGTATCGACGCTAGCCTGGTCGGTGACGTCCAGCTGGCGACCGGCCCCCTCGATCCCCGCGTCCGCGAGGTCGGCACCGATGCGCTCGGCACCGGCATCGGTGGTGGCGGTACCGATCACGATACGCCCCTGGCGGCCCAGCTCGTGGGCGATGGCACGGCCGATGCCGCGACTGGCCCCGGTGATGAGGGCGACTCTACGCTCGGTTGTCATGGTCTCTCTATCCGTCTACGTCCGGGAGATGGTTCAGCCATTGGCCGACGGCGACTGGCCGACGGCATCCCTGGCCAGCTCGAGGGCCGCGGAGAGGCTGTCCGGGTCATTGACCGCCAGCCCCTTGCTACCTCTGGCGATTCGCTTGTTGAGCCCGGTGAGCACCTTGCCCGGACCGCACTCGATGTACACCTCGGCACCGCGGGCGGTCATCGCCTCGATGCAGGAGGTCCAGCGCACCGGCTGGTAGAGCTGCTCGATCAGCCGGGTGCGCAGGGTCGCCACGTCGGCATGGGCCTGGGCATCGACGTTCTGGAACACCGTGTAGCGTGGCGAGCGCAGCTCGACCTCCTGCATGGCCGCCGCCAGGCGCTCGGCGGCCGGACGCATCAGCTCGCAGTGCGACGGCACCGAGACCGGCAGCGGCATCGCGCGCTTGGCGCCGGCTTCCTGGCAGGCGGCGATGGCGCGCTCCACGGCGGCCTTGCTGCCGGCGATCACCACCTGCCCCGGGGCATTGTAGTTGACGGCAGCGACCACGTCGCCGTCGGCGACCCGGGCACAGGCCTGCTCCACCGCCTCGTCAGCGAGACCGAGAATCGCCGCCATGGCGCCCTCGCCGGCGGGCACGGCCGTCTGCATCGCCTCGCCGCGCAGCTTCACCAGGCGCACGCCCTGGGCGAAGGGCAGCGCCCCGGCACAGACCAGGGCGCTGTACTCGCCCAGGCTGTGGCCGGCCATGGCCCCGGGGCGCGGCCCCTCGAGCTCCTGCCAGACGCGCCAGACCGCCACGCTGGCGGCAAGCAGTGCCGGCTGGGTGCAGGCGGTGGCATTGAGCGCCTCGGCCGGCCCCTCCTGCACCACCTGCCAGAGGTCGTAGCCGAGGGCATCGGCCGCTTCCTCGAAGGTCGTGCGCACCACGCTGTAGCGCTCTGCCAGCTCGCGCAGCATGCCGATCTGCTGGGAGCCCTGCCCGGGAAAGATGAGGGCAAGGGGTTGCGTCATGTCGATCACCTTTGCGCTTGTTGACTGTCGTCGATGCCGGTCGCGTCCGGCATGATCGGCCCGTCGGGCCTGGATCCGCTCTCGGTTCGGCCGCGGACGGCCGAGTCGACAGGGGACCGGCGGTGGTCCAGTTCCGCGGCCAGCCGGCTCGGCAGGTCGCGCCTCACTTCGTTCACCGCCCGTTGCACGGCATAGCGAAAGCCAGTGGCATCGGCACTGCCGTGGCTCTTGATCACGATCCCGGCCAGCCCCAGCAGGCTGGCGCCATTGTAGCGCACGGGATCGAGCTCGCCCTTGAGCCGACGCAGCGCCGGACGGGCGAGCAGCCCCACCAGCCGGCTGCTCCAGTGGGCCTCGAAGGTCGCCTGGACCCGCTCGACCAGCAGCCGCGTCAGGCCTTCGCTGGCCTTGAGCACGGCATTGCCGACGAAACCATCACAGACCACCACGTCGGCGGCGCCAGTGAAGATCCCGTCGCCCTCCACGTACCCCAGGTAGGCGATGTCGGGGTGCCGGCGCAGCCAGGCATCGGCGTCGCGCACGCTGCGCGTGCCCTTGGTGCCCTCGACACCGACATTGAGCAGCGCCACCCGCGGCGCGACGAGGCCGTCGACGTGGCGCGCCATCACCTCCCCCATCAGGGCGAAGTCGACCAGCCGCTCGGCACTGGCCTCCACGTTGGCGCCCAGGTCGAGCAGGTAGCAGCGACCCAGGTCACGGGTGGGAATGGCGGTGCTGATGGCCGGCCGGGGAATCCCCGCCACCGTGCCCAGGGCACGCCGGGCCAGCGCCATCAGCGCCCCGGTGTTGCCGGCGCTGACCCCGGCCACGGCGTCGCCGCCGGCGACGCCGTCGAGCATCCGGGCCATGCTGGTATCGCCCCCGTGACGCAGCGCCTCGCTGGGTCGCTGGGACTGCTGGACAACCGCCGGGGCATCGCTGACCCGCAGACGCGACGCCGCCGCGGCAAGCTGCCGCGGCAGGCGGGCTATCTCGTCTTCCAGCAGCCCGGCGGGGCCGAACAGGCACAGCTCGAGATCAGGATCGGCACTGACGGCCGCGGCGGAGCCCATGACGGCCGGGCGGGGACCGAGGTCCCCGCCCATCGCATCGATGGCGATCCGCACGTCAACGACCCGCCATTATCACCCGGAACGCCGTCGCGTCAGACCTCGACGACCTTGCGGCCACGGTAATAACCATCCGGTGCCACATGGTGGCGCAGATGAGTGGTGCCGGTCTCCTTGTCCTGGGACAGGGCCGTAACGGTGAGGGCGTCGTGGCTGCGACGCATGCCACGCTTGGAACGGGTCTTGCGGTTCTTTTGAACTGCCATGGGTTGTCACTCCAGAGTGAAACGAGGATGTATCAGGGTTTGCCCTTGATCTGCCGCAGCACATCGAAAGGGCTCGCCGGGGTGCTGGCCGACGCATCGGTCGCCTCCCCGCTGTTCAGCTGGTCGCGCGAAACCGAACACTCGGCCTCGTCGTGGTAAACCCCCTGGGGCAGGCTGAGGATGAGTTCATCCTCGACCACCGCCAGCAGATTCAGCTGTTCGTTTTCCACCAGCACCGGCTCATGGGTGCTCGGCAACTCCGCGGCCAGGGCGTCACTGGTGATCATGCCCAGCCGGAAATCGCTCTCGACCTGATGAACCATGGGCTCCAGGCAGCGCCGGCACGGCAGCTGCAGCTCGGCCTTCAGATGGCCACGGATCTCCCGTCGCCCCTGGGGGTCGATGGCGAAATCCAGCCATACCTGGGCATCGCCGGACTGGGCACCGACTTCCTCGGCAAGCCGCGCCATCTCGGCGAGCGCCACCAGGCCTTCCAGGTGTTCGGCACGGGCCACGAGCTTGTAAGGCTCGACCCTACCGGGGAGTCTTGAGGTCAACATAGGCGCGCAATGATAGGCACTCCCCCTGCCTCTGTCAAAAGGCCCGGGGCCGCTCGATAGCAGTGCTCGACAGCCTGCTCGACGCTGGGCGCTCTCAAGGTAGCTGATAGCGCAGCGGCGAGTCGGCGCGCGACACCCCCAACCACTCGGCGGCGACCCGGCCGAACTGGCGGGAGATCCGTTCGAGAGGATCCAGGCGCGGCGTGTAGTTGCGCAGGCGCGCCTCGCCGAGCCTGGCGCGGGCCACGCCATCGAGGCTGTCGAGCCGGTCCACCAGCCCCAGCTCGAGGGCCTGCTCGCCGCTCCAGATCAACCCGCTGAACAGCCGCTCGTCGTCGGCCAGTCGGTCGCCGCGCCCCTCGCGCACGTCGTCGATGAACTGGCGGTGGGTGGTGGTCAGCACCGCCTGCCAGAACTCGCGCTGTGCCGGGGCGATGTCCGAGAAGGGGTCGAGGAACGCCTTGTTCTCGCCGGCCGTGAAGACACGACGCTCGACGCCCAGGCGCCCGATGGCCTCCTCGAAGCCGAAACCGGCGTGGATGACCCCAATCGAGCCCACCAGGCTGGCCGGTGCGGCGATGATCTCGTCGGCCGCCGCGGCCACGTAGTAGGCGCCACTGGCGCCGATATCCTCGATCACCGCCAGCACTGGCTTGTCGCCGGACTCGCGCAACCGCATTACCGCCTCGAAGATGCGCTGGGATTGCACGGGGCTGCCGCCAGGGCTGTTGATATGCAGCACCACCGCCTCGGCCTGTTCCGCCTTCCAGGCCCGCTCCAGGCCCTCGATGATGCGCTCGGCGCTGGCCGGCGAATCGCTGTCGATCACTCCCGTGACCTCGACGACGCCGAGGTGCGGCCGGGCAGGCGTCCCGGCGCCCGGGGTGCCCAGGATCCCGTAGAGCGTGACCGACAGCGAGGCCAGGATCAGCAGCGCAAAGAAGAAGCGGAAGAACAGCTTCCAGCGCCGCGAACGTCGCTGCTCCACCAAGACCCCGTCGATCCAGCGGCCCATCATCTCCAGCTGGGCCAGGCGCTGGCGCTCACGCAGCGTCTCGGCATCCTCGCCGGGCGGCGGCGCCGCGCCAGCTCGCTCCGTCTCGCGCTCGCGGCGCGCCTGTTCCGGGGTCAGCTCCGGTCCGCGGGTCCAGCGATCGTCGCGCTTGTCGTCGTCACTCATGGTCGTCCTGTTCCTTGGTCAGCTAGCCGTGCAGCCAGTCGAAGAGGTCGGGCACCGCCTCGGCGGTGAATACCGGGCGGCTGGCGGCCAGGCGCGCCGGGGCATGCACGCCCCAGGTCACCGCCACCCGGTCCATGCCCAGCGCCCGGGCCATCTCGAGGTCGTATTCGGTATCGCCAATCATCACCGCCTCGCCGACCGCGACATCGAGCTCGACGAGGAGCTCCTCGAGCATCCGAGGATGCGGCTTGGAGAGCGTCTCGTCGGCGGTACGGCTGGCATGGAACCAGCCACCGCTATCACTCTCGCGGAAGATGCGGTCCAGGCCGCGACGACTCTTGCCGGTGGCCACGGCCAGGCGCTGGCCAGCCCTGCCCCGCAGCCCGACCAGCCCGGCCTCGACCCCGGGATAGAAGCGCATGGGGCCGGTATCGCCCTCGACGAAGTGATGGGCATAGCGCGCCCTGAGCAGCTCGCCACGCTCGGCGTCGATGCCGGGACAGAGGCTGGCGATAGCCTCGGGCAGCCCCAGGCCGATGATGTTGCGGACCGCCTCCGCCTCCAGCTCGCCCCAGCCAGCTTCCCGAGACGCCGCCTGCATGCTGGAGACGATCCGCGCGATGGAGTCCATCAGGGTGCCATCCCAGTCGAAGATGGCCAGTCGATAGCGCATGAAGCCTCCGTGTCAGCGGGACTGGCGGGCGCGGGCAAGCGCCGTTTCGAGCTCAGCAGGCAGCGGCGCCTTGATCCGCACCGGGCGGCCACTGCTGGGTTCGGGAAAGGTCAGGGCCGCGGCATGCAGGAATAGCCGCGACAGGCCCAGTGTGGCGGATAGCCGCTGGCTCTCGCGGCTGCCGTACTTGTCGTCGCCGAGCAGCGGATGGCCGGCATGGGCCGCATGCACGCGGATCTGGTGGGTCCGCCCGGTGACCGGCTCGGCCTCGATCAGGGTGACCCTCTCGAAGGCCTCGCGCACCGCGAAGCGTGTGCGGGCCACCTTGCCGGCCGCATCGACCCGCACCCGTCGCTCGCCGTTGGCGAGCTCGAAGCGGTCGAGCCGGGCGCTGACGAAGTCGCGTCGTGCCGGCCAGCGCCCGGCCACCAGCGCCAGGTACTGCTTGTCCATCTGGCGCTCCTTGAGCGAGGCGTTGAGCGCCAGCAGCGCCGGGCGCGACTTGGCCAGCAGCAGGCAGCCCGAGGTGTCACGATCCAGGCGATGGACCAGCTCCAGGAAGTCGAGGTCCTCGCGCACCTGGCGCAAGGCCTCGATCAGGCCGATCTTCACCCCGCTGCCGCCATGCACGGCGAGTCCCGAGGGCTTGTTGATCACAAGCCAGTCGCGCCCCTCCAGCAGCACGCTGCCGGCGAGCAAGTTGCGCAGGTTGTCGCTGACCTCGCGGACCGCCTCGCGGGGGCTGAGGCGCAGCGGCGGGATCCGCACCAGGTCGCCCAACGCCAAGCGGGTATCGGCCTTGACCCGCTTCTTGTTCACCCGTACCTCGCCCTTGCGCACGATGCGATAGATGAGCGCCCTGGGCGCCCCCTTCATGCGCGTCAACAGGAAGTTGTCGACCCGCTGGCCGACCTGGCCCTCGGCCACTTCCACCCACTGCACCTCGCGCCCTTCGGCCATGCCGCCACTCCACTGGATACCCGCTCGAAAGGCGCATTCTACCGCAGTGCGAGCCATCCTGCGCCAATTGCTGGCCACCCCCTTTGCTGTTATATTGCCACCTCGCTTCAATGGGTTGTCACGACCCGCCAGAGCGCCTGCACGACAGACACGCAGGCCGGAGCGAAAAGATCAGGCCGCGACGATCCTCGCCAATCCGGGGTCCCGCCGCCGACAAGCAAGCGCTACAACGCCACGCCCGGCTTCGGTCGCGCTCCTTGCAGCACGGCCGAAGATCACGGGATACGTACAACAACGTGCCGATGGCCGGCGTTGGCGAATCGATGAATGCCAGGTGTTGGCGGTGACCGCAGGGCCGGATGGGTGACGTCCCACCGAGACATGTCCTGCCTCCGCCCCGTACTCAACATGATCATGCCGAATCGGAGTCATCGTGCAAGGATGACTCGAGCCGGTCGGGCGCACTACCGCATCCGCGACATGCGCTGAGCACAAGCACGCAGCAACCAGCGGTTCGTCTCCGTCGCTGAACGCCGTCCGGCGCGTCCCTACTTGCGAGACGACATGAAACGGATGCTCATCAATGCGACCCAGCCCGAAGAGCTGCGGGTCGCGCTGGTCGATGGACAACGCCTCTACGACCTGGACATCGAGTCCGGTGCCCGGGAACAGAAGAAAGCCAACATCTACCGCGGCAAGATCACCCGCGTAGAACCCTCCCTCGAAGCCGCCTTCGTCGACTTCGGTGCCGACCGCCACGGCTTCTTGCCCCTCAAGGAGGTGTCCCGCGACTACTTCCTGAAGGAACCCTCGGGCCGCCCCAGCATCAAGGAAGTGCTCAAGGAGGGCCAGGAAGTCATCGTCCAGGTGGACAAGGAGGAGCGCGGCAACAAGGGCGCCGCCCTGACCACCTTCATCAGCCTCGCCGGTCGCTTCCTGGTGCTGATGCCCAACAACCCCCGGGCTGGCGGCATCTCGCGGCGCATCGAGGGCGAGGAGCGCAGCCAGCTCAAGGAGGCCATGAGCCAGCTGACCGTGCCCGACAAGATGGGCCTGATCGTGCGCACGGCCGGTATCGGCCGCTCCCCCGAGGAACTGCAGTGGGACCTGGACTACCTGGTGCAGGTCTGGGAATCGGTCACCGAGGAGGCCGGCAAGCGCCCGGCGCCCTTCCTGATCTACCGCGAATCCAACGTCATCATCCGCGCCATGCGCGACTACCTGCGCCAGGACATCGGCGAGGTGCTGATCGACAGCGAGCAGGTTCACCAGGAGGCGCTGGCCTTCATCCGCCAGGTGATGCCCTCCTACCAGCAGAAGATCAAGCTCTACGTCGACGAGGTCCCGCTCTTCTCGCGCTTCCAGATCGAGTCGCAGATCGAGACCGCCTACGAGCGCGAGGTCAAGCTGCCCTCCGGCGGCTCCACCGTCATCGACCACACCGAGGCGCTGGTCTCCATCGACATCAACTCGGCGCGGGCCACCCGCGGCAGCGACATCGAGGAGACCGCGCTGCAAACCAACCTGGAGGCGGCCGACGAGATCGCCCGCCAGCTGCGCCTGCGCGACATCGGCGGCCTGGTGGTGATCGACTTCATCGACATGAGCCCGGCGCGCAACCAGCGTGAGGTCGAGAACCGCATGCGCGACGCGCTCAAGCTCGACCGCGCCCGGGTGCAGATCGGCCGCATCTCGCGCTTCGGCCTGATGGAGATGTCCCGCCAGCGCCTGCGCCCCTCGCTGGGCGAGACCAGCGGCGTGGTCTGCCCGCGCTGCGACGGCCAGGGCACCATCCGCGACGTGCGCTCCATCTCGCTCTCCATCATGCGCCTGATCGAGGAAGAGGCGATGAAGGAGCGCAGCGCCCAGATCCGCGCCATCCTGCCGGTGCCGGTGGCCACCTACCTGCTCAACGAGAAGCGCGCCGTGCTGGCCGAGATCGAGCGGCGCCAGGGCGTGCGCGTCTTGATGCTGCCCAACCCGGACATGGACACGCCCCACTACGACGTCCAGCGCTTTCGCGACGACCACGTGGACGAGGAAGGCGCCGCGACCCTGTCCAGCTTCGAGCTCTCCACCGACACCGAGGTGGGCCAGGAGCCAGAGGCCGCCTTCGGCAAGCCGGTCCAGCGCGCCGAGGCCGCCGTCAAGACGGTGGTCCACCACGAGCCGGCGCCCGCGTCCCTGCAGCAGGAGGAGGCGCCAGCACCAACGCCGCCCAAGGCAGCGGCCAAGGCAACGCCCAAGGCACCGGCCGCCCCGCCCGTCGCCGAACCCCAGGCCGGCGTGCTGGGTCGCCTGGTCAAGGGCCTGACCAAGCTGCTCGGCAGCGACGAGGCACCTGCCCGTACCGAGCAGAAACCGTCCGCCCGCTCGGGCGAGGCACGCTCTGATCAAGGCGCACACCAGCCCGCCCAGCGCGACGACGAGCGCGGCGGCCGCAACGGCCGCCAGCGTCGCCCGCGCAGCGATGAACGGCGCGGTTCATCACGCCAGGAAGGCGAGCGGGGCGAAAGCAAGCCCGCCGGCACCGAGGGCCGCGGCAGCCGCGGCGGTCGTGCACGCGGCGGTCGCCCGGAAGAGGGCCGCCAGGCACGCTCACAGGAGGCGCCCAAGGATCGTGATGAAAAGCCCCGTGATCAGAAGCCCCGTGACGAGAAGCCCCGTGACGAGAAGCCCCGCGACGACGCCCGCCGCCAGAAAGGCAGTGACAAGCCGGCCGAGATGCCAAGCGAAAAGCGTGCCGAGACGCCGGCAGCCGCCGAGGCCCCGGTGGATGACGGCAAGCCCAAGCGCACTCGCAACAACCCGCGCCAACGCACGCGCAAGCATGCCATCAACCCCAAGGCCGAGGCCGAGCAGCAACGCCTGCAGGCCGAGGTCAAGCCCGAAGCCGAGGCAGTCAAGGACGAGGCCCAGCCGGCTGAAGTGAACGCCGACGCCAAGCCGGCCGAGAAGCCTGCCGAGGCGAAGGCCGACACTGAGGCAGCCAAGCAGCCAAGCGGCCAGGCAGCCAAGGGCGAACCGGCGCCTGCCGAAGCGAAAGCCGAGCCCAAGCCAGAGGCGCCCAAGGCCGAGCAGAAACCGACCGAGCCCGTCGAGGCGAAGGCCGACAACGAGGCAGCCAAGCAGCCAAGTGGCCAGGCAGCCAAGGCCGAACCGGCGCCTGCTGAAGCGAAGGCCGAGCAGAAGCCCGCCGAAGCGAAAGCCGAGCCCAAGGCCGAGCAGAAGCCGGCCGAGAAGCCCGCCGAAGCGAAAGCCGAGCCCAAGGCCGAGCAGAAGCCCGCCGAAGCGAAAGCCGAGCCCAAGGCCGAGCAGAAGCCGGCCGAGAAACCCGCCGAAGCGAAAGCCGAGCCCAAGGCCGAGCAGAAGCCCGCCGAAGCGAAAGCCGAGCCCAAGGCCGAGCCCAAGGCCGAGCAGAAGCCCGCCGAAGCGAAAGCCGAGCCCAAGGCCGAGCAGAAGCCGGCCGAGAAACCCGCCGAACCGCAGGCTGACGTCCAGTCGGAGGAGAAGGCTGTCGAGAAAGCGAAGGCCGAGGAGAAGACGACGGAGAGCCGCGCCAGCCGCCGTCGCCGCGCTCACAACGACCCGCGGGAGATCCGCCGTCGTGAGCAGGAGGCCAAGGCCCAGGAGGGCAAGCAGGGCTGAGCCCCCGCTTTCCCCCTGCACCAATGACAGCGCCCGCAGCCATGGCTGCGGGCGCTGTCGTGTCAGGGCCGGGAAGAACCGGGCAGAATCAGGCCGGCACGGCCAGACGGGGCTCGCGCTCCAGCGTCACGCTGAAACGTTCGCGCACGGTGTCGGCCACCCGCCCGGCAAAGTCGATCAGTTCCGCCGCATTGCCTCCACCGAAGTGCACCAGCACCAGCGCCTGGCGCTCATGCACGCCGAAATGGCCCTGTCGCCAGCCCTTGAGGCCGCAGTGGTCGATCAGCCAGCCGGCCGCCAGCTTCACGCGCCCGTCGGGCTGGGGGAAGTGCGGCAGCGTCGGATGGTCGTCGACTAGCCGCCGGGCCAGGTCGGCCGCCACCAGGGGGTTCTTGAAGAAGCTCCCGGCATTGCCCAGCAGGGCCGGGTCGGGCAGCTTCTCGCGGCGGATCGCGCAGACCGCCTCGGCCACCTCCCGCGCCGAGGGCTCGGCACCGACCCGGCCGGCCAGGTCACCGTAGCCGAGCCGGGGACTCGGTGTGCGCGACAGGCGCAGCACCAGCCGGGTGATCACCACGCGCCCGTCCAGGGCGCCCTTGAAGACGCTGTCGCGATAGCCGAAGGCACACGCCGCCGGCGAGAGTACCGCCTCGCGGCCATCGTCGAGATGGACCAGATGCACTGCCTCGATGAGATCACTGAGTTCCACGCCATAGGCGCCGATGTTCTGGATTGGCGCGGCCCCGCAGTGCCCGGGAATAAGCGCCAGATTCTCGATGCCCCACAGGCCCCTGGCGGCCAGCGCCATGACCAGCTCGTGCCACACCACCGCGGCCTCGGCATGGACGAGGACGCTGTCGCCTTCGCCCTCCTCCAGCCACCAGTCGCACATGGCGGGCCGCACCACCAGGCCCGGGAGCCATGCCGGCAGGATCAGGTTGCTGCCGCCACCCAGCAGGGTCAGCGGCCAGCCCTCGTGATGGGCCAGGTCCAGCGCCTCACGCAGGTCGCCGATGCTTCCGGGTGAGACGAAGCGCTCCGCCCGGCACGGCAGGCCCAGGGTATTGGCCCGGGAGAGGTCGTGAGGGGCCCGAAGCGCCAGGCTCAAGACCCGGGCTCCCGGCGCGCCTCGAGCAGGCGACGGAACACGCCCTCGGCGGTGGGCGAGCGACAGCTATTGCCGAGACAGACGAAGAGCACGCGCATCAGTGACCTCCCGGGCGCTGCAGCAGCTCGCGAACACGCGCCAAGTCCTCCTCGGTGTCCACACCCGCCGGGTGCACTACCCGAGCCAGGGCCACCTGGATGGCATGGCCATGGTGCAGGGCCCGCAACTGCTCGAGCTGCTCCAGGCGCTCCAGCGGCGAGGGGGGCCAGTCGCGATACTCGGCGAGAAAGCCCGCCCGATAGGCATAAAGGCCGATGTGGCGCAGCCAGGCGTCGGTCTCGAGCAGCTCGGGCCGACGCGCGAAGGCGTCCCTGTCCCAGGGGATGGGAGCCCGCGAGAAGTAGAGAGCACGCCCGGAGAGCGCACGCACCACCTTGACCGCATTGGGGTTGAAGAGCGTCTCGACGTCGCTGATCGGCTCGGCCAGGGTGGCGATGGAGGCATCCGGGTCCTCGAAGAGCCGCGCCGCCACCTGGTCAATCAGCAGCGGCGGGATCAGCGGCTCGTCGCCCTGAACATTGACCAGCACGGCGTCATCGGCCAGGCCCAGTCGCTCGGCCACCTCGGCCAGCCGGTCGGTGCCCGAGGGATGGTCGTCGGCGGTCAGCAGCACCTCGGCACCGCAAGGGGCCAGCGCCTCGGCGACGCGCCGGTCATCGGTGGCCACCACCACCCGGGCGGCAGCGCTTTCCCGTGCGCGTCGCCAGACGTGGGCCACCATGGGCTCGCCCGCGATCTCGGCGAGCGGCTTGCCGGGCAGCCGCGAGGAGGCGAAGCGCGCCGGGATGACGGCGATGAACTCCTGCATGGGACCTCCTCAGGACTCGCCGGCGCGACCGGGGGAGTCGTGCAGTTTCTCGTCGACGTCCATCACTCGGGCCTCCTCGGGCAGCATCACCGGGATGCCGTCACGAATCGGGTAGGCGAGGCCATCGTAGCGACACGCCAGCTCCGCGGCCTCGCGGTCGTATTTCAGCTTGCCCTTGCACAGCGGGCAGACCAGCATCGCCAGCAGTTCCTTGTCCATGACTCCCCCTCGGATGGGTTTCATTGGGTTGAGAGTGACACCAGCCGCGCCTGCAGCCAGTCGATGAAGGCGGCGTCGGGCTGGGCCTCCACCTCGAGGACCCAGCTGTCGACGGGCGCCAGCTCGCGACACTTGACCGCGTCCTTGGCCGTCATCACCACCGGCCGATGGTCGGCGAAGGCCAGGTCGGCCGCCGTGAAGCGATGGTGGTCGCCGAAGGCGTGGGGGATCGGCTCCACGCCCAGCGCCTCCAGGGTAGCGAAGAAGCGCGCCGGGTGACCGATCCCGGCCAGGGCATGCACCGGACCGGCGAAGGGTGGCGGCGTGGGTGGCACGCGCCGGTCGTCGCCGAGGCGGCGCCAGGCCGACGCCACCAGGGCCATGCCGTGGGCCCCAGCCGGCGGGTCGAAGGCCGGCTCGCCGTTGATCACCACGGCATCCACCCCGTCGAGCCGCGTCAGCGGCTCGCGCAGCGGCCCCGCCGGCAGGCAGCGCCCGTTGCCGAAGCCGCGACGGCCATCCACGACCACCAGCTCCAGGTCACGGCCCAGCGCCAGGTGCTGCAGGCCATCATCGCCGATCAGGATATCGCACCCCGCCGCCAGCAGTCGCCTCGCGCCCTGGGCGCGATCGGGGTCGACCACCACCGGCACCCCCGTCTGGTCCGCCAGCATGCGCGGCTCATCGCCGCAGGCAGTGACCGGCGTGTCGGCGTCCAGCAGCAATGGATAGCGGTCGCTGCGACCGCCATAGCCCCGTGAGAGGATGCCGGGCGCCCAGCCCCGCTCGGCGAGAAAGCGCGCCAGCCAGGCCACCAGCGGCGACTTGCCGGTGCCGCCCAGGGTGATGTTGCCGACCACGATCACCGGCACCGGCGCCTGCCAGACGGCCCGCCTGCCCGAGGCGAAGGCCGCGGCGCGACGCCGCACGACCAGGCGATAGAGGGCCTCCAGCGGTCGCAGGGCGTGAAGCCAGGCATCGCCCCGATAGGCTGCCGCCAGCCAGCGCTCGCCGAGACGGCCCGCCATGGATCAGGCGGGCTCCTGGAACTGCAGCCGATGCAGCGCCGCATAGGCCCCGTCCCGGGCGAGCAGCGCGGCATGGCTGCCCTGCTCGACGACCTCGCCCTGCTCGAGCACCAGGATGCGGTCGGCGCGCTCGATGGTCGAGAGGCGGTGGGCGATGACGAAGGTGGTGCGTCCCCGGCAGACTTCTTCCAGGGCCGCCTGGATATGCCGCTCCGACTCGGTATCCAGCGCAGAGGTCGCCTCGTCGAGCACCAGCAGCGGCGCATCCTTGAAGATCGCCCGGGCGATGGCCAGGCGCTGGCGCTGGCCGCCGGAGAGCATCACGCCATTCTCGCCGACCAGGGCGTCATAGCCCCCCGGCATGCGTTCGATGAACTCGTGGGCGTGGGCGGCCCGGGCCGCGGCCTCGATCGCCGCCCGATCGGGATCGTCGATCCCGTAGGCGATGTTGTCGGCGATGCTGGCATTGAACAGGGTGACCTGCTGGGAGACCAGGGCGATCTGGCGGCGCAGCGGCTGTAGGCGGAACGCCTCCAAGGCCACCTCATCGATCATGATACGCCCCGCCGTCGGGTGATAGAAGCGCGGCAGCAGGCCCACCAGGGTCGACTTGCCGCTGCCGGAGCGGCCGACGATGGCGATCATTTCGCCGGGCGCCACCTCCAGGTCGATGCCCTTGAGCACCTCGGGCTGGTCATCGCCGTAGGCGAAGCGCACCCCCTCGAGGCGAACCCGCCCGGCGAGGCGCCCGGGATCACGGGTGCCCTCGTCGCTCTCGGGGGGCTCCTCGAGCAGGCCGAAGAGCTCCCCGGCGGCGGCGACGCCCTTCTGGATCTCGCTGTTGATCTCGGTAAGCTGGCGCACCGGCTTGGCCATCAGCGCGGCGGCGGTGACGAAGGCCACGAACTCACCGGGGGTCATGGCGTCCAGCAGGGTCGGCGACATGGCCAGCCACACCAGCACCGCCAGCGACAGCGCCACCAGCAGCTGGATCACCGGGGTACTGGTCGCCTTGGTCAAGGCCTCCTTCATGCTCTGCCGGCGGTTGACCTCGCTGGCCGCGGCGAAGCGCGCCTTCTCGTACTCCTCGGCCCCGTGGGTACGCACCACCCGGTAGCCGGAGAGCGCCTCGGAGGCCACATGGGTGACGTCGCCCATGGAGCGCTGGATACGCCGCGAGATGCGCCGGAAGCGCTTGCTGGCATAGCTGACCACTACGCCGATCAGCGGCGTCACGGCCAGGAACAGCAGGGTCAGCATCCAGTTGGTCCACAGCAGATAGATCACCAGGCCGATCACGAAGAGTCCCTCGCGCAGCAGGATGGTGACCGCCTTGGTGGCGGCCCCGGTGACCTGCTCGACATGGTAGGTGACCCGCGAGATCAGCTGCCCCGTGGAGTGGCCATCGAAGAAGTGCCCCGGCAGGTGCAGCATGTGGTTGAAGACGTCGCAGCGCAGGACGTGCACCAGGTTGCGGGCCACGCTGCTCATGAAATAGGTGCCGAGGAAGGTGCCCAGCCCGCGGGCCGCGAACATGCCCACCACAAACAGCGGCAGGAAGAGACGGAAGGCGGCATCGGGGCTCTGGATGCCGTCGATAAGCCGCTTCATCATCTCCGCCAGGGCGGTGCTCGAGGCGGCATAGATGACATAGCCGAGGATCGCCAGGGCGAAGGCCCGCCAGTAGGGCTTCACATAGCCCAGCAGGCGCTTGTAGAGGGTCCAGCCGGAATGTTCGATCACGGTGTCTCCGCTTGAGGGGTTGAGGCCGCCGCGGTGGCGATGCGCACGTGCCGAATCTGCAGGCCGGCGGCACGGTCCAGGACGCGCACCACGTCGGCGTGGGCGGCACGCCCATCGGCCTCCACCACCAGGCCGAATTCACGGGCCTGCTCGGCCTCGGCGGCCAGGGCCTCGCCCAGCGTCTCGGCGGTGTGGACCCGCTCGCCCAGCCGGTATTCGCCCGCGGCGGTCACCACCAGCGTCACCGGCGATGCCTCCATGTCCTGGCCACTCGCGCTCTCGGGGAGCTCGAGCTCCAGCGCCTGGCGGGTCTCGAAGGTTGTCGAGACCATGAAGAAGATCAGCAACAGGAAGACCACGTCGATTAGCGGGGTCAGGTTGACCTCCACCGGGTCGCGCCGCCGTCGGGGAAACCTCACGGCTGCTTCACCCTGGGCGCGATGCGCCCATCGGCCTCCAGCTGCTCGTCGCCGCGCTGGCCCGGCCGGGACTCTTCACCGTGCCGCTCGGCCAGCACCAGCTCGCCCGGGTAGTGGGCGAGGTACTCGACCACCTGGCCGGCCTGCTCCTCCATGCGCACCGTGATGTCCTCGACCCGGCGCTGGAAGTAGCGGTGGAACATCAGCGCCGGGATCGCCACGGTGAGACCTGCCGCGGTGGTGACCAGCGCGCGGGAGATCCCGCCGGCCAGGTCGGCGGTGCGGCTGGCCCCGTCGCCGGTGACGATCACCGCGAAGACCTCGATCATGCCGACCACGGTGCCCAGCAGGCCGATCAAGGGCGTAATGGCGGCGATGGTGCCCAGCGGGCTCAGGAAGCGCTCCATGTCATGGATCACCGCGGTGGCCGCCTCCTGAAGCCGCGCGCGCACCTGCTCGTGGCCGAGCCGGGCATTACGCAGCCCGGCGGCGAGTACGCCGCCCAGCGGGGAGTGCCCTTCCAGCCAGTAGAGGTTGACCTGCCCCCGCGCCACCAGCCGGCAGACCTCCTGCCCCAGCCCGTAGGGCGCGATGCGACGCGTCCTGAGGGTCCACAGGCGCTCGATGATGATCACCGTGGCCACCAGCGAACAACCCAGCAGCGGCACCATCAACCAGCCGCCGGCGATCAGGGCATCCATCATGTCCATGCGGTTTCCCCTTGCAGATAACCGGCCCCGAGACCGGGAGTCAGTGAGGCGATTCTAACGCAAGGCAGCTCCCACCGACACCGCCCTGCCGCCAGGCGGCCGGCCGCTCGGTGCGGACATCGCGGCGGGCGTCCGCGCCGAGCCACAGGGTCACGGCACCGTCCCGGGCGGTGTTCCACAGGCAGCTGCCGACCTCACGAAAGCGGCGCACGACCGAGCCCGCCGGATGGCCGAAGGGGTTGTCGCGCGCCGCACTGAAGACCACATGGCGAGGCGCCAGGCGCCGCACCAGCAAGAGGCCGGAACTGGTGGCGCTGCCGTGGTGCCCCGCCACCAGCAGAGTCACCGTCGAGGGAAGCGCGGCGAGGAAGCGTCGCTCGGCATTGCGCCCCACATCGCCGGTGATCAGCACATGGTGCTCGCCGACGCTCGCCAGCAGCACGCAGGAGCGGTCGTTGGACGAGAGCTCGCCGGTCTCGGCCGGTGGCCAGAGAATCCGGAAAGTCACGCCGTCGCGTCGCCACTCGCGTCCGGCCGTGCAGGGCTCGGCCGCCACGTCGAGGACCTCGCCGGGCGGCGCCAGGAAGCGTGTCACCCGGTGCTGCTCGCGCAGGGCCGGCAGGCCGCCGGCATGATCCTGGTCGGCATGGCTGATGAGGACGTCGTCGAAGTGCTGCCCCGGCGGCCACAGTGAGCCGAGCGGCATGAAGCCGGAACCGAAGCGCGGCCCGGTGTCATAGAGGGCGCGATAGCCGGCGGTGCGCAGCTCGACCAGCTGGCCCTGGCCCACGTCGTGGACACGGACCCTCAGCAGCCCTTCGACGGGCACCGGGGACGAGGAGGAGAGGCCAAGCGGCACCAGCAGCAACAGGGCCGTGCCGACCAGCCGCAGGCGCGGGACCAGGCCGGGCAGCGCCCACAGCAGGGCGGCGAGGCCCAGGGCCAGCCCCAGCGGGACGACCCGCGACGGGGCCGGCCGCCACAGCGGCAGCCAGGTAGCGGCCAGGCTTAGCAGCGAGGCCAGCCCGTCGACCAGCAGGCCGAACAGGGCCCAGCACAGCGCCGAGAGCGGCGGCAGCCAGGCCGTCAGCCAGCCGAGCAGCCCCAGGGGCACCAGCAGGCTGCTGACCAGGGGGACGGCGACCAGGTTGACCAGCGGGGCCGCCGGGGCCAGGCGGTCGAAGGCCAGCAGCACCGCCGCCGCCATCAGTGGCGCCAGCAGCAGCTGGGTGCGGACCAGGGCCCGCAGCCAGCCGCCCACCCCTTGCGGGCGCGCCCTCCCCTGCCAGACCAGGATCAGCAACGCCACGGCGGCGAACGACAGCCACAGGCCGGGACGCCAGGCCGACAGCGGGTCGGCCAACAACACTAGCGCCAGAGCCAGCCACCAGGCCTGCCAGGGGCCGGGCGCATGGCGCCCGCTGGCCACCCACATCCCCACCAGGGTCATGATCATGGCGCGCAGTGCAGGAGGCTCCAGGCCGGCCAGGCCGGCATACCCCACCGCCGCGGCACCCGCCAGCCACCAGGGCCAGACCGCCAGGCGCCATGCCCCGGGAGTGACCAGCCGGGCCAGCCCCCGGGCCAACCACAGGGCGAAGGCGGCCACCAGCCCCACGTGCAACCCGGAGATCACCATCAGGTGGGTGGTGCCGGTGGCATTGAGCAGGTCCCAGTCGCGCGTCTCCAGCCGCTCGCTCGCCCCCAGGGTCAGGGCCGCCAACCAGCGACGATGGCGCGCCGCCAGCCCCTGCTCATCGAGGTGGGCCAGCGCCAGCCGGCGCAGCAAGAAGGGGGCGGTGGCCAGGCGGCGAGGGGCTGGCTCGCGGCGCACATAGCCGCTGGCCTGGATGCCCTCCCGCCACAGCCAGCCGCGATAGTCGAAGGTGCCGGGGTTGGCGAAGCCCGACGGTGGGCGCAGGCGCACCGTCAGCCGCCAGCGCTCGCCGGGCACCATGGCCGGGGCGTCGAAGAAGGAGAGCCGAACCCGCTCGAGGCCGCGGCAATCGGGCAACGTCTCGGCCAGGGGGTGGCACTCGGTAACCTCCAGCGTCAGCCGCGCCAGCCGCGCGTCGCTTTCCACCGAAACCAGCCGCCCCTCCAGCCTCAGGTCCTGTCGGGTCAGCCCGGGCGCGAGCTCGCCGCCGCGCACCATCAGTAGCTGGACCGCCACCAGGGCCACCACCACCAGTGCCATGGCGAGACGCACACGACGCCCGGCCAGCATGACCAACAGGCCGACCGCCAGGGCCTCGATGGCCCCCGGCGCGGCAAGATGGCCCCCCAGCACGCCGGCCAGCACGGCGAGTGCCAGGGGGATGGCCAGGCCCGGCTGCATGGCATCGTCCCTGAACGGAAAACATGGCGCCCCGCCCGCCCCGCCGCGACGTCACGTTGAGGGGGCAGCATGGCGAGGCACGCGACTTGTATGGATAATAGCTCGGGTTTGGAAGCCGCGAGCCCTCCTCAATGCCGCGCCGACTGCTGCAGCGCTACCTGCCCCACCCCGATGCCCTCAGGCGCCGACGCTCCCTGCGTTTCGTCAGCCACCTGATCGGCAACCCTTCGCTGTGGGTGCTGACGCGACGCAGCGTGGCCAATGCCTTCTCCGTGGGGCTGTTCAGCGCCCTGCTGCCGATCCCCTTCCAGATGCTGGTGGCCGCCTTCGGGGCCTGGCTGGTGCGCTGCAACCTGCCGCTCTCCATCGGCCTGGTGTGGATCACCAACCCCCTGACGATGCCGCTGATCTTCTACGGCAACTACCGCCTGGGGGCCTGGCTGCTGGACATGCCGGTACGCCAGGCGCCGGAACGACTCTCGACCCACTGGATCGCCGAACAACTGATGGACATCCTGCCGTCGCTGGCCCTGGGATCACTGGTCGCGGCCGTGGTGATTGCCGCGCTGGCCAACCTGGTGATCCGCCTGGTGTGGCGCTGGCAGGTCTCACGCAGCTGGAAGGCACGCGCACGTCGACGCCGGCGGCATCGGCCAGCCGCCCGAGAGAAATGAGGCCACCCCCTCATGAGGCGTGGAGGTTCAGTCGCCCGCTGTTTGCTCGACCAGGCGTCCGCCTTCGAGTCGAAGCACACGGTCCTGATGGGCGGCGAGCCCTGGATCGTGGGTGACGATCACGAAGGCACAGGCCGCGCTGCTCGCCAGCTCGTCCATCAGCGCCAGGATGCTCGCCGCCGTGGTCCGGTCCAGGTTGCCGGTAGGCTCATCCATCAGCACCAGGCTGGGGTCGGTGACCAGCGCCCGGGCAATGGCCACCCGCTGGCGCTCGCCTCCCGAGAGCTCGCCCGGCTTGTGGTCGGCCCGCTCGGCCATGCCGACCCGCGCCAGCAGCTGGCGGGCGCGCTCTTCGGCCACCCGCTTTCGCTGGCCGCGCACGATCAGCGGCAGGGCGGCATTCTCCAGGGCGGTGAACTCCGCCAGCAGGTGGTGGAACTGGTAGACGAAGCCGATCCGCCGGTTGCGGAAGCGCCCCAGGTCGGCGTCATTGAGCGCCAGCAGAGACTCGCCGGCGATACGCACCTCGCCGCGACTCGGGCGATCCAGGCCGCCCAGCAGGTTGAGCAGCGTCGTCTTGCCCGAGCCGGAGCTGCCCACCACGGCCACCCGCTCACCGGCCAGGACCTGCATCGCCAGGCCATCGAGCACGGTGAGGTCCCGCGGTCCCTCGCGATAGACCCGGGTCAGGTCGCGGCATTCGAGCATCACCTGTCCTGCACGGGAGGACGTGTCGGCGTCTGGGGTCATGGCCGTCTCATTCATAGCGCAGCACCTCGGCAGGCTGCACCCGGGCGGCGCGCCAGGCCGGGTACAGGGTGGAGAGGAAGGTCAGCACGAAGGCCGCGGACACGATGTTGCGCACATCGCTCCAGATCAGGCGCGACGGCAGGTTGCTGATGAAGTAGACCCCGGCATCGAGGAACTGGATACCGAAGGTGCTCTCCACCCAGCCGATGAGATCCGACACGGACAAGGCCAGCAGCACGCCCAGGGTCACGCCCACCAGGATGCCGATCACCCCGATCGCCAGTCCCTGGACGATGAAGATCCCCATGATCGAGCGTGGCGTGGCGCCGATGGTGCGCAGGATGGCGATGTCGGCCCGCTTGTCGGTCACCACCATCACCAGGGTGGAGACGATGTTGAAGGCCGCCACGGCGATGATCACCGTCAGCAGCAGCGCGATCATGCGCTTCTCCATCTGGATGGCCTGGAAGAGGTTGCCACGCGAGTAGGTCCAGTCGAACCCCCGGTAGCCGGATCCCAGCTCATCGATGATCGCCCGGGTCTCGCTGCCGGCGGCGAAGAGGTCGTCCAGCTCCAGGCGCAGGCCGCCGACTGCGTCGCCCAGCCGTGCCAGGGTCTGCATGTCGTCGATGTGGGCATAGGCCAGGGAGGCATCCAGGTCCGCCCCGACGTTGAAGATGCCGCTCACGATGAAGCGCTTGAGCCGCGGGAAGACGCCGGCCGGGGTGATCGAGGCCTCGGGCACCAACAACGTCACCCGGTCGCCCACGCCGACGCCCAGGCGACGCGCCAGGATCGAGCCGAGCACGATGTTCCACTCGCCGGGGGTGAGATCGTCCAGGCTTCCGTTGCGCATGTTGTCGTCGATGATCGACACCCGGCCTTCCCACTCGGGCTCGATGCCGATGACCATGGCGCCCTCGTTGCGCCCGCCCACCGAGAACATGCCCTGCTGCTCGACATAGGGGGCGGCGCCGATCACCCGCTCGCGTTCCATGAGGCGCTCGGCCAGCGGCTGCCAGTCGGTGAGCCCGCCCGGCGCCTCGATCTTGGAGTGCGGCACCATGCCCAGCACCCGGGTGCGCAGCTCTTGATCAAAGCCGTTCATCACCGAGAGCACCAGGATGAGCACCGCGACACCCAGCATGAGGCCCAGCATGGAGGTCAGCGAGATGAAGGAGATGAAGTGGTTGCGACGCTTGGCGCGCACGTAGCGCAACCCGATCAGGAAGGGGAGACGGTCGAACATGGGAACATTCCTTGTCGGCGGGGGGCCATGGTACGGTTTTTTGGCATCTGCTGCATCGCCGGCGGCGCCCGTTTGCGCGATCATTGCATCATTGCCGGCAGCGGCCTACATTGCGCCGGCACGCCCCGAGACGACCTGCACGAGACCCGCCCATGGCCCATCGCCTGCTCCCCGAATGGCATCCCCAGGATGCCGTGCAACTCACCTGGCCCTGTCCCGACAGCGACTGGGCCCCGCTGCTCGAACGCATCGAGGCGACGCTGGAGGCCATGGTGGTCGCCATCGCGCGCTACCAGGCCGTACTGGTCGCCGTGCCGGATGCCGCGACCCGCAGCCACCTGGCCCACCGCTTCGCCTGCCTCGGCGTCGAGGCCGCACGCCTGAAGCTGGTGGTCGCCCCTGCCGACGACACCTGGGCCCGTGATCATGGCCCCCTCGGCGTGGCGCGTGACGGCGAGACGCTGCTGCTCGACTACGTCTTCACCGGCTGGGGCGGAAAGTTCGAGGCCGCCCGCGACAATACCCTGACGCGCCGCCTGGCGGACGCCGGCACCTTCGCCTGCGCAGTGCAATCCCGCGACCTGGTGCTCGAAGGCGGCGCCATCGACACCGATGGCGAGGGCACCCTGCTGACCACCGAGGCCTGCCTGCTCAACCCCAACCGCAATCCCGGCCTCGACAGGACGACCCTCGAGGCACGCCTGATGGCGGAGCTCGGGATCGCGCGGGTGCTGTGGCTGGTCAACGGCCATCTGCAGGGCGACGATACCGACAGCCATGTGGATACCCTGGTGCGTTTCTGCGACCCGGCCACGCTGGCCTATGTCAGGTGCGACGATCCGGCCGACCCGCACTATCCGGCACTGGCCGCCATGGAGGCCGAGCTGCGCGCCCTGCGCCGGGCCGACGGCGAGCCCTACCGGCTGGTGCCCCTGCCCTGGCCGCGGGCTTGTCATGACCCGGTGGACGGCCACCGACTGCCGGCGACCTACGCCAACTTCCTGATCATCAATGGCGCCGTGCTGGTCCCGACCTATGGCGACGGTGCCGACAGCCGGGCGCTCGTCGCCCTGGGCGAGGCCTTTCCGGGCCGCGATATCATCCCCATCGACTGCCTGAGCGTGATCCGCCAGCACGGCAGCCTGCACTGCCTGACCATGCAGCTGCCCCAGGGCAGCCTGGCAGCATTCAACTGAGATCAAGAGGCGCCGGGGACAGTCCACAGAGGGGGTCCTACGCCAGGGATGGCGTCGGTAGCGCCCAGGGAAGGGTTTACAGCGCCCCCTCGAAGGACTGTTCCCGGATCAGTCTCGAGTTTCGAACATTCGAGGAGAACTCATCGTGTCCCGCACCCTGAAGGTGGGCCTGGTCCAGCAGCCCGCCTGGCCCGACAAGGCCAGGAGTCTCGCCGAGAGCGAGGCCGGCATCCGCGAGCTGGCCACCGCCGGCGCCCAGCTGGTGATGCTGCAGGAGCTGCATGCCACCCACTACTTCTGCCAGACCGAGGAGACCGAGGTCTTCGACCTGGCCGAGCCCCTCGACGGGCCGACCGGCACGCGGCTGGCGACCCTGGCGAAGGAACTCGACATCGTGCTGGTGGGGTCGCTGTTCGAACGCCGCGCGCCCGGCCTCTACCACAATACCGCCGTGGTCTACGACCGTGACCGCGGCCGGGTGGGCCAGTACCGCAAGATGCATATCCCCGACGACCCGGGCTTCTACGAGAAGTTCTACTTCACCCCCGGGGACCAGGACGACGGCCGCGGCCAGGGCTTCCAGCCGATCGACACCTCGCTCGGCCGCCTGGGCGTGCTGGTGTGCTGGGACCAGTGGTACCCGGAAGCGGCACGGCTGATGGCCCTGGCCGGCGCGGAGCTGCTGCTCTACCCCACCGCCATCGGCTGGCATCCGCCGGACGACACCCCGGAGAAGCGGCGACAGAAGGAGGCCTGGACCCTGATCCAGCGCAGCCACGGCGTGGCCAATGGCCTGCCGGTGATCGTCGCCAACCGGGTCGGCCACGAAGCGGACCCGTCCGCGGCGACGCCGGGCATCGACTTCTGGGGCGGCAGCTTCATCTGCGGTCCCCAGGGTGAGCTGCTCGCCCATGCCGGCCAGGAGGCGGAACGGATGCTGGTGACGCTGGACATGACGCGCAGCGAGGAGGTGCGGCGCATCTGGCCCTACCTCCGGGACCGCCGCATCGACGCCTATGGCGACCTGACGCGTCGCTACCGGGACTGACCGCGCTTCGCGCGAAGCCGTAAGCCGTAAGCCGTAAGCCGTAAGCCGTAAGCCGTAAGCCGTAAGCCGTAAGCCGTAAGCCGTAAGCCAGGCTGACCTGAGCCTGGAAAACACGCCACCCCCACAAGCCTAGGCCGATGGGGGTGTCTTACAGCTTAAAGCTTACAGCTCTAAGCTGGGGTTATTTCCAGAAATCGCGGATCGAGGCGATGCCCTGGGCCCCCACGGCCCGGGCATGATGCGCATCGAATCGCGTCATGCCGCCCAGTGCGAAGACCGGCATGCCGGCGTGCTCCACCAGCTGCTGGAAGTCATGCCAGCCAATCGGCGCCACATCCGGATGGGAGGGCGTGGTGCGCAGCGGCGAGAGGGTCACGAAGTCACAGCCGATGCGGCGTGCCTGCTCCAGCTGACGACGATTATGGGTCGAAGCGGAGAGCCACTTGCCCTCGGGCAACGCGCGCCGCTCCAGGCTCATCAGCCGGTCGCTGGTCAGGTGGATGCCATCGGCGGCCACGGCTTCCAGCAGCGAGGGCTCGCCATTGAGCACCAGGCGGGCGCCGCGCTCATGACACAGCGCCAGGGCCTGCTCAGCGCGCCTCAGGAAATCCACCTCATCCAGCGACTTGGCGCGCAGCTGGACCAGGCGCACCCCGTCCTCGTCGAGGGCACGGGCCAGTCGCTCCATGAACCGCTCCCCGTCGGCCTCCTCGCCGGTGATCAGGAACTCGGTGGGCAGCGTGACCGCCCGCAGGATCGGCAGGTTGGCCGCCGGGAAGGGGTAGTTCACCAGGTCGGTCATGGGTACCCAGCGCACCGCCTGCCCCTCGCGACCGAACGGCTCGCCGGCGAAGTCGTGCACCTGCCACACATCCAGCAGGATGTGCTTGTCGGAATATTCGTGGTGGATGCGAATCAGCGGTTGCGCCCGCCGGATCTCGACGCCGAGTTCCTCATGGAGCTCGCGTTTCAGTGCCTCCAGGCCGGTCTCGTAGGGTGCCAGCTTGCCGCCGGGAAACTCCCAGAGCCCTCCGTGATCAACATTGGAGGGTCGACGGGCGAGGAGCACCTCGCGGCCATCGGCGCTGATGATGGCAGCGGCCGCCACATGCACCCTTCTCTTCACCATTGTGTTCATTGACTCCGGTCCGCTGATCCACGCGTGCTCGCCGCCGCGCGGGATGATGGCTGTCTGACTGCCGAGCGTCTGCACCGCTCAGCTGCGATAGTCGGCATTGATGGTCACGTAGTCGTGGGACAGGTCCGAGGTCCACACCGTGGCGCTCTGCTCGCCGCGCCCCAGGGCGATGCGGATGACGATCTCCTCGCGGGCCATCACTGCACTGCCGGCCTCCTCGGTATACCCCGGGGCGCGTCCGCCATGCTCGACCAGGCGCACCTCGCCCAGGTCGAGGGTGACTCGGTCCACGTCGAACGCCTCGACGGGTGCGCGCCCCACCGCGGCCAGGATCCGGCCCCAGTTGGCGTCGCTGGCGTAGAGGGCCGTCTTGACCAGCGGCGAGTGGGCCACGGTGAAGGCCACGTCAAGCGCCTCGCGACGGCTGTGCGCCTCGTCGACCTGCAGGGTGACGAACTTGGTCGCCCCCTCACCATCGCGGATCACCGCCTGGGCCAGTTCGGTCATCACCCGCTGCAGGCCGTTGCGGAAGGCGCTCAAGGCCGCCTCGTCGGCCACCGTGGCGCCGCGACCGGTGCTGATCAGCAGGCAGGCATCGTTGGTCGAGGTATCGCTGTCGACGGTGATGCAATTGAAGGAGCGCTCCACCGCCTCTCGCAGCAGCTGGTCGAGCAGCGCCGGCTCCAGGGCCGCATCGGTGGCCACGAAGGCCAGCATGGTGGCCATGTCGGGACGGATCATCCCCGAGCCCTTGGCGATGCCATTGATGGTCACCATCTCGTTGCCCAGCGCCAGGGTCACGCTGGCGCCCTTGGCCCGGGTATCGGTGGTCAGGATGCCCTCGCCGGCCTCTCGCCAGGCGGCGGCGCCATCGTCGAGGGCCTGCAGGGCCGCGGGCAGGCCTGCCAGCAGGCGCTCCATGGGCAGCGGCTCACCGATCACCCCGGTGGAGAACGGCAGCACGCTCTGCTCGCCCACCCCGGCCAACCGTGCCAGCTCGGCACAGCTGGCACGGGCATCGCGCAGGCCCGTCTCGCCGGTACCGGCATTGGCATTGCCGGTGTTGATCACCAGGTAACGCGCCCCTTCCCCGCGAGCCGTGCAGGCGGCCAGGTGCTCACGGGCCACCGTCACCGGCGCCGCGCAGAAGGCGTTGCGAGTGAAGACCCCGGACACCCTGGCCCCCTCGGGGATCTCGATCACCACCAGATCACGGCGATCGGGCGTCTTGATCCCGGCCATGGCGGTGCCCAGCCGCAGCCCCTCGATCACCGGCATCGCCGGAAAACGCGTCTCGCCCACTGCCATGGTCGTCTCTCCTGCCTGGATTCCGCTTCGAGCTTCGAGCTTCGAGCTTCGAGCTTCGAGCTTCGAGCTTCGAGCAACATAGTACCCTCTGACTCGGGGTCCGTAGCCCTCAGCCCGTAGCCCGTTAGCTCAGCTTGCCGCAGCACTGCTTGTATTTCTTCCCCGACCCGCAGGGGCAGGGATCATTGCGGCCGACCTTGGGGCCCTCGCGGCGCAACGGGCGACCGTCGGCCCCCGGGGCAGTCGGGGCCTCGTCCTGCTCGCCGGGCGCCATCGACGGCGCGTCGTGACGGCTCGCCGCACTGGCCTTCTCGCGATCCAGCGCCTCACGGCGCTGGCGCTCCAGGGCCTCGACCTCCTCGGGACGGCGCACCTGGACATGGCTGAGGATGCGGGTCACGTCGGCCTTGATGTTGGTCAGCAGGTTCTGGAACAGCTCGAAGGCCTCGCGCTTGTACTCCTGCTTGGGGTTCTTCTGGGCATAGCCCCGCAGGTGGATCCCCCGACGCAAGTGATCCATGGACTGCAGGTGCTCCTTCCAGCGGGTGTCGAGCACCTGCAACATCACCTGCTTCTCGAAACGGCGCATCAGTGCCTCGCCGGCCTCCGCCACCTTGGCCTCGTAGGCCTCGCGGTGCATCACCTGCAGCCGTTCGCGCAGCTGCTCTTCGTGGAAGCGCTCGTCCTGCTCGGCCCAGTCGACCACCGATGCGTCGAGGTTGAACTCGCTCTTCAGGTGATCCTGGAGGCCGGCCAGGTCCCACTGCTCGGGCAGGCTCTGGGGCGGCACGAACTCGCTGATGGCGAGGTCCAGCACCTCCTCGCGGATGCCCATGACGCTGTCGGAGACGTCCTCGGCGGCCAGTATCTCGTTGCGCTGCTCGTAGATGACCCGACGCTGGTCGTTGGCCACGTCATCATACTCGAGCAGCTGCTTGCGGATGTCGAAGTTGCGGCCCTCGACCTTCTTCTGGGCGCGTTCCACGGCATTCGAGACCATCTTGTGCTCGATCGCCTCGCCGCGCTCCAGCCCCAGGGCCTTCATCATGCGCTGCACCCGATCGGAGCCGAACAGGCGCATCAGGTTGTCTTCCAGCGAGAGGAAGAAGCGCGTCGAGCCGGGATCCCCCTGGCGACCGGCGCGCCCGCGCAGCTGGTTGTCGATGCGCCGCGACTCGTGACGCTCGGAGCCGGTCACGTGCAGGCCGCCGGCCTCGAGCACCGCCTCGTGGCGGGCCTGCCACTCGGCCTTGAGCTGCTCGACCTGGGCCTCGGACGGGTTCTCCAGCTTGGCAGCCTCGGCCTCCCAGTTGCCGCCCAGCACGATGTCGGTGCCGCGGCCGGCCATGTTGGTGGCGATGGTGACGGCCCCGGGGCGACCGGCCTGGGCGATGATCTCCGCCTCGCTCTGGTGCTGCTTGGCGTTGAGCACGTTGAACTGCATGCCGGCACGTTTCATCAGGTCGGCCAGATACTCGCTGGTCTCGATGGACGCGGTCCCCACCAGCACCGGGCGTCCGGCCTCGGTCTGGGCCTTGACGTCCTCGATGATCGCCTCGAACTTCTCCTCGGCGGTGAGGTAGACCAGGTCGTTGAGGTCCTGGCGAATCAGCGGGCGATTGGTGGGAATCACCACCACGTCGAGGCCATAGATCTGGCGGAACTCGAAGGCCTCGGTGTCGGCGGTGCCGGTCATGCCGGAGAGCTTGTCGTAGAGGCGGAAGTAGTTCTGAAAGGTGGTCGAGGCCAGCGTCTGACTCTCGCGCTGCACCGGCACGTCCTCCTTCGCCTCCACCGCCTGGTGCAGGCCCTCGGACCAGCGGCGCCCCGGCATGCTGCGGCCGGTATGCTCGTCGACGATCACCACCTGGCCATCGTTGACGATGTAATCCACGTCACGGTGATAGAGATGGCGAGCGCGCAGCGCCGAGTGCATGTGCTGCAGCAGGCTGAGGTTCTGGGCCGCATAGAGGGACTCCTCCTCGCCCAGCAGCCCCTCGCCACGCATCAGATCCTCGATCTTGCGATGGCCGGCCTCGGTGACCTCCACCTGCTTCTGCTTCTCGTCGAGGATGAAATCGCCGCTCTCCGGGTCTTCCTCGTCGCTGCACGCCACGAGGTTCAGCGCCAGACGGTCGACGACGCGGTAGAGCTCGGTGTTCTCGTCCACCGCCCCGGAGATGATCAGCGGGGTCCGCGCCTCGTCGATCAGGATGGAGTCGACCTCGTCGACGATGGCGAAGTGCAGCTCGCGCTGCACCTTCTCCTCCAGTGAGAAGGCCATGTTGTCACGCAGATAGTCGAAGCCGAATTCGTTGTTGGTGCCGTAGGTGATGTCGCAGGCGTAGGCGTGGCGCTTCTCCTCCGACGTCTGCCCGGAGAAGATCACGCCCACCGAGAGGCCCAGGAATTCGTAGAGCGGACGCATCCACTCGGCATCGCGGCGCGCCAGGTAGTCGTTGACCGTGACCACGTGCACGCCCTTGCCCGGCAGGGCATTGAGGTAGACCGCCAGGGTCGCCACCAGCGTCTTGCCCTCGCCGGTCTTCATCTCGGCGATGCGTCCGCGGTGCAGGGTGATGCCGCCGACCATCTGCACATCGAAATGGCGCATCCCCATGACGCGCTTGCTGGCCTCGCGCACCGTGGCGAAGGCCTCCGGCAGCAGCGTATCGAGGGATTCATCGCCCTCCAGGCGCTCGCGCAGCGCCTCGGTGCGGGCCCGCAGGGCCGTCTCATCAAGGCCTTCCAGCTCGTTCTCCAGGCCGGTGACATCCGTCACCTGACGGCTCATGCGCTTGACGTCGCGGTCGTTCTTGGAGCCGACGACCTTGCGTAACAGGTTGTTGATCATGAAGGGTCCAGTGGCAGCGTGTGGCATCGCGTCGCGGACGGCAGGCCCGCGACCTCTCCGGGCGGTCTCGTCAGCAAAGGCCGGGAGGACCACGACGCGTCAGGACATCATGCGCGGCAACCGGGGGGCAGGGCGCGAGGGCGGAAAAGGCAACGCCCCTCGCCCCCACCCTCGGCCAGCGGGCGGCTCGCCGGACCCAGCGCACCAAGGCGCGACGACGGGCATGCAGGCGGGAGCGCACGCGCAGCAGCGCCGGCACCAGGATGCTGATCTGGGCGGCACGCTCGACGGGGCGCAGGGACTCGACCTGGGCCAGGCTGGCCGGCAGCAGGCATCCCACCAGCAACCCGGCCAGCCACCAGCGAGTCGTGCGGCGCCGGTGCCGGCTCCCGTGAGAGCCGGCGCCGTTGTCGGTGATGGCGGCTGGCATGCTGTCGACGGCCTCCCGTGCGTGCTAGGCTCTGGATGTTCAACGGCCGCCCTAGATTGGCGGCCGACGCGTAACGTCAGGGGCGCGGCCCCCGAGAACCAAGCTGATGAGTATAAAGGTTAAGCGGTTCAGAGCACAGCCCATGTCCCGGCTGCTGGAAGGTCGCGGCGAGCTGGGATCGCTGATGCGCATGGCCACCCTGATCGAGCGCGCCCAGCGTCACCTGCGCGACCACCTGCCCGAGGAGATGCGCGAGCACCTCTTCGTCGGCGGCTATCACCAGGGGCGGCTGGCCCTGATCACCGACCGCGCCGTCTGGCTGACCCGGCTGCGCTATGAGCAGCCTCGCCTGCTCCAGCTACTGCACCAGCTGCCCGGCTTCGAGGCAGTGACTGGCTTCACCCTCAAGGTCCGCCCGGTGCGACCGGCCCGCCCTCCCCTGCGCCAGGTTCGCCACCTGCCGGAAAAGGCCGCCGACGAGATCTCCAGCTGTGCCGAAGATGTCGACGACCCGGGGCTCAAGAGCGCCCTGGAGCGGCTGGCGGCCCACGCCGAACGTCAGCCGTAAGCTGGAACGCCACATAAAACGAACCGCCTCCATGGCAAGTGCCTGGAGGCGGTTTTCTTCCAGCTTCAAGCTTACGGCTCCGGACGCAGTCCGGGTCAGGCCATGGCCGGCGCGGAGTAGGAGATCGGCGCCGTCTCGGACTCGCCCTCGAAGGTGACGAGCTCCCAGGCATCCGGCTGGGCCAGCAAGGCACGGCACAGCTGGTTGTTCAGCGCATGGCCCGACTTCACACCGCGGAATTCGCCGATCAGGCTATGGCCGAGCTGGTAGAGGTCGCCGATGGCATCGAGCACCTTGTGCTTGACGAACTCGTCGTCATAGCGCAACCCGCCTTCGTTGACGATGCGGTAGTCGTCAACCACGATGGCGTTATCGAGGCTGCCACCCAGCGCCAGGTTGTTCGCGCGCAGATACTCCAGGTCCCGCATGAAGCCGAAGGTCCGGGCCCGCGACACCTCCTTGACGAAGGAGGTGGTGGAGAAGTCCACCATGGCGGTCTGGGACTGGTCCTCGAAGACTGGATGGTCGAAGTCGATGGCGAAGGAGACCTTGAAGCCCTGATGGGGCAGGAAGATCGCCTCCTTGTCGTCCTCGCGCACCACGATCTCGCGCTTGATGCGGATGAACTTCTTGGGGGCGGCCTGCTCGGCGATGCCCGCCGACTGGATCAGGAACACGAAGGGTCCCGCACTGCCATCCATGATCGGCACCTCGGGCGCACTCACGTCGACGTAGGCGTTGTCGATACCCAGTCCGGCGAAGGCCGACATCAGGTGCTCGACGGTGGCGACCTTGGCCCCGCCCGCGGAGAGCGCGGTGCACAGCGTCGTGTCGGTGACATGTTCGGCGCGCGCCGGGATCTGTACCTCGGGCTCCAGGTCGGTACGCACAAAGACGATACCGGTATCCACCGGTGCCGGCCGAAGGGTCAGGTAGACCTTCTTGCCGGAGTGCAGGCCGACGCCAGTGGCGCGGATGACGTTCTTCAAGGTACGTTGTCTGATCATGGTCGGTCGCCAGGCAGTCATTGGTTATCAAACACCGTTCACTATAACACCGAACGGACGTTTCAACAAAGAAAGCTCACCCGGCGTCCTCTATCCCCGTGATAGCGCGGATCAATCGGCCTGGCGCCGCAGGAAGGCCGGAATGTCCAGGTAGTCGTCGAGCTCCTGGGACTTGCGCTTCTCCGGCTGCGGCTGCGGCCGCGGCGCCTCCGGGGCCTCGGTCCTAGACGCCGCGGCCTGGCCGCGACTGGCCGCCGCCTGCGGACGTTGGCGATAGCTGCCGGCCTCGACACGACGGGCGGTCTCGCGAGAGGCGGGCTTCTGCGCCTTGTTGCCTTCGAGCCCCGCAGCGACCACGGTGACGCGCAACTCGTCGGTCATGTCCATGTCGATGGAGGTGCCGACCACGATGGTGGCGTCCTGGGAGGCGAACTCCTGGACGGTGGCACCCACATCATTGAACTCGCCGATGGAGAGGTCCGGGCCGGCGGTGATGTTGACCAGGATGCCGCGGGCACCGTGCAGGTCGATGTCCTCGAGCAGCGGGCTGCGGATGGCCTTCTCGGCGGCCTCGCGGGCACGGTTCTCGCCGGTGGCCCCGCCGGTGCCCATCATCGCCATGCCCATCTCGGACATCACGGTGCGCACGTCGGCGAAGTCGACGTTGATGATGCCGGGGCTGGTGATCAGCTCGGCGATGCCCTGCACGGCGCCCAGCAGCACGTCGTTGGCCGCACTGAAGGCAGTGAGCAGGGTCGCGCTCTTGCCCAGCACCGAGAGCAGCTTCTCGTTGGGGATGGTGATCAGCGAGTCGACGTGCTCGGAGAGCTCCTTCATGCCCTCCTCGGCGGCACGCATGCGCTTGGGGCCCTCGAAGGGGAAGGGACGGGTTACCACCGCCACGGTGAGGATACCCAGCTCCTTGGCCACCTGGGCAACCACGGGCGCGCCCCCGGTCCCGGTGCCGCCGCCCATGCCGGCGGTGATGAAGACCATGTCGGCTCCGCTCAGCAGTTCCGCGATACGCTCGCGGTCCTCCATGGCGGCCTGGCGGCCGACATCGGGGCTGGCGCCGGCCCCGAGACCCTTGGTGATCTCGCTGCCGAGCTGGAGCACGGTCTTGGCGGCGACCCGCTTGAGGGCCTGGGCATCGGTATTGGCGCAGATGAACTCGACGCCCTCGATGTTGCTCTCGACCATGTGGTTGACGGCATTGCCGCCACCACCCCCGACACCGATGACCTTGATGACCGCACTGCTTGAGGGTGCGCTATCTACCAGTTCGAACATAAGTCCCGTCTCCTGGACCGCGACCGCGGCCCTGTCAGAAATTGCCTTTGAACCAGCCCTTGATCCTTGCCAGCGCCGGAATCCCTTCCCCTGCGTCACGCCGGGTAATGTCGTCACGCCTCGGTTGCGCCGGAATGATACCCCCAGGCCCCTGACGGCCATGCCCTTGACGGGTTTCCCGTAGAGCGTAATGCAGCAGACCGACACCCGTCGAATAAATCGGATTGCGTACCACGTCGGCCAGCCCGCGCACGTTCTGCGGGCAAGCGATGCGGACCGGCATGTGGAAGATCTCCTCGGCCAGCTCGACCACCCCCTCCATGCGCGAGGTGCCACCAGTGAGCACCACGCCGGCGGCCACGAGATCCTCGTAGCCGCTGCGACGCAGTTCGTCACGCACCAGGGTGAAGAGCTCCTCGTAGCGCGGCTCGACCACTTCGGCCAGCGACTGGCGGGAGAGGTCCCGGGCCGGCCGGTCGCCCACGCTGGGCACCTTGATCATCTCATCGCTGGAGGCCAGCTGGGTCAGGGCGCAGGCGTACTTGACCTTGATCTCCTCGGCATGCTGCGTGGGCGTGCGCAGCGCCATGGCGATGTCGTTGGTGACCTGATCGCCGGCGATGGGAATTACCGAAGTATGGCGGATGGCACCCTCGGTAAAGACCGCGATATCAGTGGTGCCGCCGCCGATGTCCACCATGCAGACGCCGAGCTCGCGCTCGTCCTCGGTGAGGACGGCATGGCTAGAGGCCAGCTGCTCGAGGATGATCGAATCCACTTCGAGTCCACAGCGACGCACGCACTTCTCGATGTTCTGGACGGCATTGAGGGCGGCGGTGACCAGGTGAACCCGTGCCTCGAGGCGCACCCCGGACATACCCAGCGGTTCACGGATACCACCCTGGGTATCGATGGCGAATTCCTGGGGGAGGACATGCAGCACGCGCTGGCCTTCCGAGATGGCCCGGGCCCGGGCGGAGTCGATGACGCGGTCGATGTCGGAGGAGGCGACCTCGCGCTCCTTGATGGCTACCACGCCGTCGGAATTCATCGAGCTGATATGGCTGCCGGCGATGCCCACATAGACCGAATGGATCTCACAACCGGCCATCAACTCGGCCTCCTCCACGGCACGCTGGATGGACTGCACCGTGGACTCGATGTTGATCACCACGCCCTTCTTCATGCCGCGTGACGGGTGTGAGCCGATACCGGCGATTTCGATCCCGCCATCGTCGGTGGGCTGCCCCACGATCGCCACGACCTTGGATGTTCCGATATCCAGCCCGACTACCATATTGGACGCATTGGATGGACCTGCCATGAGTCGGGAAGTCTCCTCGAACCTGACCCCGAAGGGGAAGATTAATCCTGAAAAGTCGGCCTGGGCCAATTATAGGAACAACTTTCGTTGTTCCACCAGCCCGATTGCCGAAACACCCGTCACGATACGGCGAATTTGTCACGAAAGAAACACCCGAAATGCCGCCGGGGCAACCGAATTGTCGCCTGAAGCCTTCAGCTCTCCGCCGATGACTCGTCCTCCACCGGCTCGGTCTGTCCGTGCCAGGCCACGGCGACGCCGTTGGGATATCGCAGGTCGATGTAGCGGATATGCGATGCCAGAGGACCCAGCTCGCGCTGCCAGGCGGCGGCCAGGCGTCCCAGGCGGGCGGGGCGATCGTTGCGACCGAGCATCACCCAGACGCCGCTATCGAGCTGGAAGCGCCAGGCCCCGCGGGGCTCCAGCCGCAGCTGGCGCACCTCGATTCCCTGGGTGGCGAACTGCGCGGCGAGCCGGGCATGGTAGCCCAGCACCTCGGCCCCGCTGCCGGGCGGGCCGGCCAGGTCCGGGAGGTCGGCGGGCGGCGCCAGCGGACCGAAGGCGAAAGGGTCGCCCTCGGGGTTGAGCAGACGCGCGTCGTTCCAGCGCGCCACCGGCACCTGCTCGACCAGGTCAAATGTCAGTGCATCGGGCCACTCGCGGCTGACACGCACTTCAGCCAGCCAGCCGATCTCCCGGGCCTTCTGACGCAGCGTGGACAGATCGACGGCGAGCCAGGTCTGCCCCTGGATCAGTGGCGCCAGCTGGCTGCGCAGGTAGTCGGCACTGACGTGGTGAAGCTCGCCCCCCACCGAGACACGCTCGATGGGCCGGTCGAGCCAGACCCACAGCGCCCGCCCCCCGGCACCCAGCAGCAGGGCGAGCAGGAGCACGCCGACGAAGCTTCCACGCGCTGCCATGGGCTAGTACCGCTCCCCGGCCGTGGCGAGGATGCGCCGCACCAGGGCATCGAAGTCGATGCCGGCATGGGCCGCCGACTGGGGCACCAGGCTGTGGTCGGTCATCCCCGGCACGGTATTGACCTCGATCAGCCAGAAGCGCCCTTCGGCGTCGCGCATCACGTCGACTCGCCCCCATCCCTCGGCGCCGATGGCCTCGAAGGCCGCCTGACTGAGTGCGGCGAGCTCGGCCTCCTCGTCGGCGGAGAGACCGCACGGCAGATGGTAGCGCGTCTCGTTGGAGAAATACTTGGCTTCATAGTCGTAGAAGCCGCTGGGCACCTCGACGCGGATCGCCGGCAAGACATCGCCCGCGAGCAGCGACACCGTATATTCCTCCCCCTCGACGAAACGCTCGGCCATCACCCGCGCATCGAAGCGGGCGGCATCGCGGTAGGCCGCCTCCAGCGCATCGCGGCTTTCGACGATGCTGATGCCCAGGGTCGAGCCCTCATGGACCGGCTTGACGATCAGCGGCAGACCGAGGCGCTCGACCACCGCCGCCCAGTCGGCCTCGGGGCCGAGCATCACGCTCTCCGGGGTCGGCAGGCCCAGCGCCTGCCAGATCAGCTTGGTGCGCTGCTTGTCCATGCCCAGCGCCGAGGCGAGCACACCGCTGCCGGTGTAGGGGATGCCCAGCAGTTCCAGTGCCCCCTGCAGGGTGCCGTCCTCGCCACCTCGGCCGTGCAGGGCAATGAACACCCGATCGGGAGCCAGGGCTTCCAGCCCCACCAGTCCGCCCTCGGCGGGATCGTAGCCGATGGCCGCCACCCCCGACCGCGTCAGGGCCGCGAGCACGGCGGTACCGCTCTTCAGCGACACCTCGCGCTCGGCGGACTGCCCGCCGAAGAGCACCACCACCCGGTCCTGGCCGGTCATGTCCGCCGTCATAGCGCCACCTCGTCGAGTGCCAGGGCGGCATCGGCCAGCTGCTGGGCGATGCCGCCCACGTCACCGGCCCCCTGGGTGATCAGGATATCGCCGGGGCGCAGCACCCGGGCGAGCAGCCCCGGCAGCTCGCTCTTGTCCTGGACAAAGATCGGGTCGACCGCCCCGCGCTGGCGTATCGAGCCCGCCAGGGTGCGCCCGTCGGCCCCGGGAATCGGCGCCTCCCCGGCGCTGTAGACGTCGAGCAACAGCAGGGTGTCGACCCCGGCCAGCACCCGCACGAAGTCCTCGTAGAGGTCGCGGGTGCGCGAATAGCGGTGCGGCTGGTAGACCATCACCAGGCGCCGCGCGGGCCAGCCGGCCCGCACCGCGTCGATCACCATAGCCACCTCGCGGGGATGGTGGCCGTAGTCGTCCACCAGCATCACCTCGCCCCCGCCCTGGGGGGCCGGGTAGTGGCCATGCACCTGGAAGCGTCGCCCCACCCCCTCGAAGCTCGCCAGGCCCCGCAGGATAGCGGCGTCGTCGACCCCCGCGTCGCTGGCCACGGCGATCGCCGCCAGGGCATTGAGCGCATTGTGGCGACCCGGCATGGCCAGGCGCACCTCGAGCGGCGCCAGCCCCTCGGGACGCGCCGCGGTGAAGTGCACCTCGCAGGCCTGCTGGACGAAGCCCTCGATGCGGTAGTCGGCATCCTCGCTGAAGCCGTAGGTGACGAACTGGCGGCTGACGCGGTCGAGCAGGCCACGCACGTGCGCATCGTCGATGCACAGGATCGCCAGGCCGTAGAACGGCAGGTTATGCAGGAACTCGATGAAGGTGCCCTTGAGCCGTTCGAAGTCGCCGCCGTAGGTGGCCATGTGGTCGGCATCGATATTGGTGACGATGGCCACCATGGGCTGCAGGTGCAGGAAGGAGGCATCCGACTCGTCGGCCTCCGCCACCAGGACGTCGCCCTCCCCCAGCCGCGCATTGGTGCCGGCACTGGTCAGCCGCCCGCCGATCACGAAGGTGGGATCCAGCCCACCCTCGCCCAGCAGGGTCGCGGTGAGGCTGGTGGTGGTGGTCTTGCCGTGGGTGCCGGCCACGGCGATGCCGTGGCGGAAGCGCATCAGTTCGGCGAGCATCTCGGCCCGGCGCACCACCGGCACGCGATGCTCGTGGGCCCAGCGGATTTCGGGGTTGGCCTCGTCCACCGCGGTGGAGACTACCACCACATCGGCGTACGCGGCATGCTCGGCGGCATGGCCGATGGCCACGCGGATGCCGCACTGGCGCAGGCGGGCTACCACCGGGGAGGCCTTCAGGTCGCTGCCGCTGACCGTATAGCCCTGGTTGGCCAGCACCTCGGCGATGCCGCACATGCCGGCACCGCCGATACCGACGAAATGGATGCGCCGGATTCGACGCATGCCCAGCCCCCGTCCGGGGTGCGGGGGCGTGGCCTGACCGGGAACCGGTCCGAGGGTCTCATCGCTCAAAGCCTGTCTCCATGCAACCGGCCACCAGGCGCTCGACGGCATCGAGATGGGCACAGCCACGGGCCCGTGCCGCCATGGTGGCGAGAGTGTCGGGGTCCAGCAGCGACACCAGGCACTCGGCCAGCGTCGCCGCACTCATCTCCTGCTGGGGCATCAGTCGCGCCGCCTGCTCGTCGACCAGCGCCCGGGCGTTGGCCGTCTGGTGGTCGTCCACCGCGTGGGGAAAGGGCACGAAGAGCGCCGGCTTGGCCGCGGCGGCCAGCTCCGCCACGGTCAGGGCGCCGGCCCGACACACCACCAGATCGGCCCAGGCGTAGGCGCCGGCCATGTCGTCGATAAAGGCCGTCACCTCGGCGGCCACGCCCCGGACCTCATAGGCCTCGCGGGTCATCGCGTCCTTGTCGCGGCCGGCCTGGTGGCGCACCTCGGGGCGACGGGCCTCGGGCAGCCGGGCGAGGGCCTCGGGCAGCCGCTCGTTGAGGGCCTGCGCCCCCAGGGAGCCGCCCACCACCAGCAGCCGCAGGCGCCGCCCGGCCATCTCGCCTGCACGCCGCGGGGCCTCGCCGAGGCGGGCAATCTCATCGCGCACCGGGTTGCCGACCACCTCGGCCCGGCCGGGGAAGGCCTGGGGAAAGGCGGCATAGACGCGGCGCGCCAGGCGTGACAGGACCCGGTTGGTCAGGCCGGCCACGGCGTTCTGCTCGTGGATGACCAGGGGCCGGCGGGCCAGCCAGGCCGCCAGGCCGCCGGGCCCGCTGGCGAAGCCGCCCAGCCCCACCACCAGCTGAGGATCGACGTCGCGGATCACCCGGCCCGCCTGCCATACCGCGCGGACCAGGTTGATGGGGGCCAGCAGCCAGCCGGCCAGGCCGTTGCCGCGCAGCCCACTCACCGCGATGCGATGCAGCGGGATGCCGGCCGCGGGGACCAGGCGGTTCTCGATCCCGCGCGGGCTGCCCAGCCAGGCGACCTGCACGCCCCGCGCCTCCAGCCCGCGGGCCAGCGACAGGGCCGGAATGACGTGGCCGCCGGTACCGCCGGCCATGATCAGGACACGACGTCCCTCGCGTCGACTCATGTTGCGCGTCCTTGTGTGCTGCCGGACGAGGGCGCCCGGGAAGCCGTGGGCCCGGCCCGGCGACGGGCCAGGCGGGTCTCGATGTCGGCACGCAGCAGCAGCGCCATCATCACGCAGCTCACCACCAGGCTCGAGCCGCCATAGCTGAGCAGCGGCAGGGTCAGCCCCTTGGTGGGCAGCATCCCGGTGCTCACGGCGATATTGATGAAGGCCTGGGCCCCGATGAGCAGGGCGAAGCCGTAGCCGAGGTAGGCGGCAAAGGCCAGGCCGGCCAGCTCGGCCCGCCGCCCCACCGCCATGGCCCGCCAGATCAGCAGGGCGAAGAGCCCCACCACGGCGATGGCGCCCAGCAGACCGAGCTCCTCGGCCAGCACCGCGAAGACGAAGTCCGTGTGGGCCTCCGGCAGGTAGAACAGCTTCTGCACGCTGTTGCCCAGCCCCACGCCCAGCCAGTGCCCGCGCCCGAAGGCGATCAGCGCCTGGGTCAGCTGGTAGCCACTGGCGAACTGGTCGGCCCAGGGATCGGCGAAGCTGGTCAGGCGCGCCATCCGATAGGGTTCGGCCACGGCGGCCAGCGCCCCGAGGGCGCCCACCAGCAGCAGCAGCACCAGGAAGCGCCCCCAAGGGGCACCGGCCATCAGCAGCATGCCCATCACCGCACCGGTCATTACCACCACGGCACCGTAGTCGGGCTCGAGGATCAGTAGCCCCGCGATCACCGCCATCACCGCCAGGGGGCGCAGGAAGGCTCCCCACTGGCGACGCACCAGGGGCAGGAAGCGCTCCAGGTAGCCGGCCAGGTAGACGATCAGACAGAACTTGGCGACCTCGGATGCCTGCAGGTTGAAGGGCAGACCCGGCACGGAGAGCCAGCGCCGGCTGCCGTTGACCTCGCGCCCCACCAGCAACACCAGCAGCAGCAGGACCAGCCCTACCAGCAACAGCAGCGGGCCGTTGGCCTTCCACCAGGCCAGCGGCACCCGCAGGGCCAGCGCCCCGGCGGCCAGCGCCACCAGCAGGAAGAAGCCGTGCCGCAGGCTGAAATACCAGGCATTGCCGGTGAGGCTCGAGGCCACCTCGCTGGACGCCGAGGTCACCATCACCCAGCCGATCAACAGCAGCGCGAAAGATGCCAACACCAGCCAGCCATCGAAGGCGTGATCGGCGGTGCTCAGCCGCTGGCGCAGGCGGGATAGCCGGTTCATGGGGTCGCCTCCGCCAGCTTGAGCACCGCGCCGCGGAAGGCCTCGCCGCGGGCCTGGTAGTCGGTGAACTGGTCGAGACTGGCGCAGGCCGGCGACAGCAGCACACAGTCCCCGGGCAGGGCGATTTCCACCGCCCGCGCCAGGGCAGCCTGCAGGTCCTCGACCCGGGTCACCGGCAGCCGGCCATGCAGGGCCTGCTCCAGCTGATCGGCATCCCGACCGAAGAGGATCGCCTCGCGGCCGTAACGCGCCAGGGGCGCCGCCAGGGGGTGGAAATCGGCCCCCTTGCCCACCCCGCCGGCGAGCAGGATCAGGCGCCCCTCGAGGGTCGGCCCGAGCCCCTCGAGGGCGGCCAGGGTGGCGCCGACGTTGGTGCCCTTGGAGTCGTTGATCCAGCGCACCCCTGCGACCTGTGCCACCAGCTCGCCACGATGGGGCAGGCCGGGGAAACGCCGCAGCACTTCGATCATGGCCAAGAGCGGAAGGCCCAGGCGATGGCCCATGGCCAGCGCCGCCAGGGCGTTGGCCTGGTGGTGCCGCCCCGGCAGGCGCATCTCGGCGGCCGGCAGCAGCGGCTCGTCCCCGTGCATCAGCCAGTCACGGTCGGCGCGCCGGGCGATGCCCCAGTCGTTGCCCTCGGGGGCCCGGGTGGTGAAGCGGTCCAGGGCCGGCAGCGGCCCCTCCGGCCAGGTCCGCGGGTCCTCGGCATTGACCACGCCGTGCCGGGCACCGCGGAAGATGCCTTGCTTGGCGGCCCGGTAGCCGGCCATGTCGCCATGGCGGTCCAGGTGGTCCTCGGAGAGATTGAGGAAGGCGGCCGTCTCGGCGCCGAGCGAGGGCGTGGTCTCGAGCTGGAAGCTGGAGAGCTCCAGCACGAAGAGCTCGGCATCGGGTGCCGCCTCGAGCAGGTCGAGCGCCGGGGTCCCCAGGTTGCCGCCCACCGCCACCCGCACCCCGGCCTCGCGGGCCATCTCGCCCACCAGGGTGGTCACGGTGGACTTGGCGTTGGAGCCGGTGATGGCAGCGATGGGCGCTCGGGCCGCGCGCACGAAGAGCGCGATTTCCCCCACCAGCGCCGGCTCACCGGTGGCCTCGCGGGTGCGCCCCGCCAACGCTTCGAGACCCGGCGTGTGCGGGTCGACGCCGGGGCTGACCACCACCTCCTCCACCGCGGAGAGATCCAGGCCGGTGAGCGGCCCGCAGTGGATCTCGATGCCCGGGTGGGCGGCGTGGAAGTCCGCCAGGCCCGGCGGCGTGGTGCGGGTATCGGCGACCATGAAGGGCACACCGAGCCGGCCAAGGTGTCGGCAGATGGCCCGCCCGGAGAGCCCGAGCCCGACCACCAGCGTCGTTCCCTTCGGCACCTTGACCATGTTGAGCTCCTTGCGGATGGCGACGCGACCCCTGGGGATCAGCGGACCTTGAGGGTGGCCAGGCCAATCAGCACCAGCACCACGGTGATGATCCAGAAGCGCACGATGACCCGCGGCTCCGGCCAGCCCTTGAGCTCGTAGTGGTGGTGCAACGGCGCCATGCGGAAGATGCGCCGCCCGGTGAGCTTGTAGGAGCCCACCTGCAGGATCACCGAGACGGTCTCCATGACGAAGATGCCGCCCATGATGAACAGCACGATCTCCTGGCGCACGATCACCGCCACCACGCCAAGAGCGGCCCCAAGTGCCAGGGCCCCGACGTCGCCCATGAAGACCTGGGCCGGGTAGGTGTTGAACCACAGAAACCCCAGACCGGCGCCGGCAATGGTGGCACAGAACACGGCCAGCTCGCCCGCCCCGGGGATGAAGGGAATCTGCAGGTAGTCGGCGAACACGGTGTTGCCGGTGGCATAGGCGAATACCGCCAGGCCCATGGCCACCAGCACCGTGGGCATGATCGCCAGGCCATCGAGGCCGTCGGTGAGATTGACGGCATTGGAGCTGCCGACGATCACCAGGTAGGTGAGCACCATGTAGAACACCCCCAGGGGCAGCACGAACTCCTTGAACAGCGGCACGATCAGGCTGGTCTCCACCGGTGAGGCGGCGGTGACGTAGAGCAGCACCGCAGCCGCCACGCCGATCAACGACTGCCAGAAGTATTTCCAGCGTGCCGGCAAGCCTCGGGGATTTTTCTCCACCACCTTGCGGTAGTCATCCACCCAGCCGATGGCGCCGAAGCCCAGGGTCACCGCCAGCACCAGCCACACGTAGTGGTTGGTGAGGTCGCCCCACAGCAGGGTGCTCACGGCGATGGCCATCAGGATCATCGCGCCGCCCATGGTGGGGGTGCCGGCCTTGGAGAGGTGGGACTGGGGGCCGTCGTCGCGCACCGCCTGGCCGATCTGGCGCTCCACCAGGCGGCGGATCATCACCGGCCCGAGCCACAGGCAGAGCACCAGGGCAGTCAGGGTCCCCAGGATCATGCGCAGGGTCAGGTAGTTGAAGACGTTGAAGGCAGTCTGGAATTGCGCCAGGAAATCAGCCAGAAAGAGCAGCATGTATCGCGTTCACCTTGAAGCATCCGCACGCAGTGCCGCCACGACGTGTTCCATGCCGGCACTGCGTGAGCCCTTGACCAGCACGCTGGCCGCGGGCGGTAGATGGTGGAGGACGTGGCGCATCAGCGCCTTCCTATCGTCGAAATGGACCCCGCCTTCGCCGAAGGCCCGGCTGGCCGGCCTCGCCGGCTCACCGAGGGTGCCCAGGAAATCGATTCCCCGTTCCCGCGCGTAGTGTCCGAGCTCGGCATGCAGCCGGTCGGACTCGCCCCCCAGTTCTCCCATGGCACCCAGCAGGCACCAGTGCGGCCCGGGCAGCGTCACCAGAACATCGAGCGCTGCCTTTACCGCACCGGGGTTGGCATTATAAGTATCATCCAGCAACCGAGCGCCACGAAGGCCCTCGACAACATTCAGGCGGCCCGACATCGGAGCCACCTCTTCGAGTCCGGCCAGCACCTCGCCCTCAGAGAGCCCCATCGCCAGGGCCGCGGCTGCGCTCGCCAGGGCATTGGCCACGTTATGGCGTCCCAGCAGCGCCAGGCTAATGCGTCCGAGCTCGCGACCGTCCAGGACAAGCGTGAAAGCATAGCGCCCGAGAGCGTCGCAGGCCAGCGTCTCACCTCTCAGGCGCGCCCGCGGATCCAGGCCGAAGTCGAGCACCTCGCGGGGCGCCGCCAGGCTCGCCCAGGTGGCGAAGAAGGCATCGTCGCGATTGAGCACCGCCACGCCATCGGCCGGCAGGCCGGCCAGGATCTCCGCCTTGGCCTGGGCGATCCGGCCCAGACCGCCGAACTCGCCCACGTGGGCCCCGGTGACGTTGGTGATCACCGCCACTCGGGGCTCGGCCAGGGCCGTGGTCCAGGCGATCTCGCCGAGATGATTGGCGCCCAGCTCCACCACCGCCTGGCGGTGCCCGGGCTCCAGCGCCAGCAGGGTGAGGGGCGCACCGATGTCATTGTTGAAGTTGCCCTGGGTGGCCAGCGTCGACCCGCTCTGCTCAAGCAGGGTCGCCAGCATCTGCTTGACCGTGGTCTTGCCGCTGTTGCCGGTCACGGCGACCAGGGGGCCGCCCCAGGTTCGCCGCCGGGCACGCGCCAGCAGCCCCAGGGCCAGCCGGGTGTCGGCCACCACCAGCTGGGAGAACGAGCTGGCCATCGGCCGCTCCACTGTCCTCTCGACCACGGCCGCCACGGCGCCCGCCTCGCGCGCCTGGGTCACGAAGTCGTGGGCATCGTAGCGCTCGCCGGCGAGCGCTACGAACAGGCTACCAGGGGTAAGCCGCCGGGTATCGGTGACGATCGCGCCGATCGGCAGGTCGACGGCCGGGGCCGGCAGGCCCAGGGCCTCGGCCACCTCGGCCAGGGTCGTCAGACCGCAGCGGCTCATGGGGCCTCCTTCCCCGCGCCTTTTTCAGCGCCCGCCGCGGCACTACGGGCATCCAGCGCCCGCTCGGCCTCGGCCAGGTCCGAGAAGGGCTGGCGCACCCCGGCCACTTCCTGGTAGGCCTCGTGGCCCTTGCCGGCGATCAGGATCACGTCGTCCGGTGCGGCCTCGGCCAGCACCCGGGCGATGGCCGCGCCGCGACCGTCGACCTCGAGCACCTCGCGTGACAGCGCATCGCCCAGGCCCGCGAGGATCTGGGCACGGATCGCGGCCGGGTCCTCGCTGCGCGGGTTGTCGTCGCTGACCACCAGCCGGTCGGCCCGCTGCCGCGCGACGGCGGCCATCAACGGGCGCTTACCGGCGTCGCGGTCGCCGCCGCAGCCAAACAGGCACCACAGCCGGCCGTCGCCCGGCAGGTGGGCCCGCAGCGCCGAGAGGGCGTTGTCGAGGGCGTCCGGGGTATGGGCATAGTCGATGACCACCGTGGGGCCGCCCGGCCGCGTCAGGCACTGCATGCGACCGGGCACCGGGGCGAGGTCGGCCGCCGCCGCGAAGAGTGCCTCCAGGGAATGGCCCAGGCCGAGGAGGGTGGCCATGGCCAGCAGCACGTTGTCCAGGTTGAAGCGGCCCATCAGCCCGAGCTCGAGCACCCGCTCCCCTTCCGGCGTGGCGATGAGCGCCCGCTGACCCTCGGCATGCGGCACCCAGTCGATGACGCGCAGGGTCACCGACGCATCCTGCCCCACGCCCAGCACCCGCACGTGGCGATGCACGCCGGCGAGCATCAGGCGCGCTAGCGGGTCGTCCCCGTTGACCACCGCGAGCTCGAGCTCATGGCGACGGAACAGCCGCGCCTTGGCAGCGGCATAGGCCGCCATGCTGCCGTGGTAGTCCAGGTGGTCACGGCTGAGGTTGGTGAACACTGCCGCATGCACGCGACAGCCATCGAGGCGGCCCTGCTCCAGGGCATGGGAGGAGACCTCCATGGCCACCCGGCGCACGCCGTCGGCCGCCAGCTCGCCCAGTGCGGCTTGCAGGGCCAGGGGGCCCGGCGTGGTCAGCCGGCCGGCCGCCAGGCGCCCCGGCCGGCCGTGCCCCAAGGTGCCGACCAGGCCGGCGTCCACCCCGAGGGCCTGGCTCAGCTCTGCCAGGTAGTGGGTCACCGAACTCTTGCCGTTGGTGCCGGTGACCCCGACCAGCGCCAGGTCCCGGGGCACGGCGAACAGGACCTGGCCCAGCTCGCCCTGGGCCTCGCGCAGCCCCGTCAGCCACAGCACCCGGGGGTCGTCGGGCCCGGGGGCACCGTCGTCATGGGCCAGCACCAGCGAGGCGCCGGCCTCGAGGGCCGCCGGGATGAAGTCGCGGCCGTCGGCCGCCACCCCCGGCACCGCTACGAAGACGTCGCCCGCGGTCAGTCGACGGCTGTCGAGCACCAGCCGGACGGCCTCCGGCAGGGTGATATCCGCCAGGGCACGGCGACAGCCGGGCCAGAGCCCGACCAGGCCCGTCTCGAGTCGCTCGGCGGTCAGCTGCATCGCATTTCCTCCCCAGGGCTTGCGCTCATGAATCCGGCTCCCGGGCATCCGGTGGCACGTCCAGCAGGCGCAGGGCATTGCCGGCCACCCGCGAGAAGACTGGCGCCGCCACCGCCCCGCCGTAGTAGCTGTCGCCCCGCGGGTGATCGATCATCACCACCGTGACGATGCGCGGGTCCGAGACGGGGGCGATGCCGACGAACAGGCCGCGGTAGACCTTCTCCTGATACCCGCCGGCATCGGTCTTGCGCACGGTCCCCGTCTTGCCGGCGACCCGGTAGCCCGGCACCAGTGCCCGGCGGGCGCCGGTGCCGGGCTCGACGACCTTATCCATCATCCCCAGGATCCGCCGCGCCACGCCCGGGTCGATGGCCGGCTCGCCGGCCGGCGCCTGGCCGAGTTTGAGCAGCGAAGGCGGCAGGCGCCGGCCGTCGTTGGCAATCGCCGTGTAGGCACTGGCCAGCTGCAGCGCCGAGACCGAGAGGCCGTACCCGTAGGCGAGGGCCGCCCACTGGCTGCTCGACCAGCGCACCGGGGCCGGGATACTGCCGGTCGCTTCGCCAGGGAAGCCGGTCCCCGGGCTCTGCCCCAAGCCCACGGCCCGGTAGGTCGCCGGCACTACCGGGTCGTCCAGACGCAGCGCCAGCTTGGACATGCCGATGTTCGAGGACTTCTCGAGGATACCGGACAGGGTCAGCTTGCCGTAGTTGCCGATGTCCTTGATGGTGAAACGGTCGATGACCATCCAGCCCGGCGAGGTATCGACCACCGTATCCAGCGGCACCTTGCCGCTCTCGATCATGGCGGCCATCGCCAACGGCTTGATGACCGACCCAGGCTCGAAGGTGTCGACGATGGCCCGGTTGCGCAACCCCTGGGTGTCGAGTCCGGCGCGATTGTTGGGGTTGTAGGAGGGCTGGTTGGCCATGGCCAGCACCTCGCCACTGCGGGCATCGAGCATCACCACGATGCCGCCATCGGCGTCATGCTCGGCCACCGCCGCCTTGAGCTCGCGATAGGCCATGTACTGGAGGCGCTGATCCAGCGCCAGGGTCAGATTCCCCCCCGGCTGGGCCTCCTGCAGCAGCGCCAGGTCGCGCACCAGGCGGCCGCGGCGATCCTTGAGCACCCGGCGCTTGCCGGGCACCCCGGCGAGGTGATGCTGGTAGGCCAGCTCCAGACCCTCCTGACCCAGGTCGTCGATATTGGTCACCCCCAGCAACTGCGCGGTCACTTCCCCCGCCGGGTAGTAGCGCTTGTACTCCTCCCGGGCGTGGACGCCGCGAATGCGCAGGTCCAGCACCTGCTGGGCCGCCTCCGGCGTCATGCGACGGCGGAGGTACATGAACTCGCGCTCGGCGTAGCGCGTGATGCGCTCGTTGAGCGCATCCAGCTCCTGGCCTAGGGCCCTGGCCAGCATCAGGCGCTGGATGTCGTCGGCCGGCAGGTCCTGGGGATTGGCCCAGAGGGTGACCACCGGGGTAGAGATGGCCAGCGGCTCGCCGTGGCGGTCAGTGATCATGCCGCGATGGGCGGGGATGGTGTCGGTGCGCAGGGTACGGGCATCGCCCTGCCCCTGCAGAAAGGGACGGTCGAAGACCTGCAGGTCGATGATGCGGCCGGTCAGCAGCGCCAGCCCCGCCAGCACCAGCGTCATCATCACCCCGTAGCGCAGCCGGCCCATGGGTGCCATGGGCGGCGGCCGACGCGGCGTCACACCGCTGCGGGGGTCGGCGCTCATGGCCGGATGACCTCGACCTCGTCGATGTCGGGCAGGCGCATCTCCAGGCGCTCCTGGGCCAGGCGCTCGATGCGGGCGGGCGAGGACCAAGCGCTCTCCTCGAGCAGCAACTGTCCCCATTCGGTCTGCAGCTGCTGCTGCTCGCGCTCGAGCTGCTGCAGGCGGGCATACTGGCCACGGATCAGGTGACTGGTGGTGATCACCGCCAGGGCCGAGCCCAGGCAGGCCGTCAGCAGCAAGGCGACCAGCAGCAGCCGCGGCGATGCCCCCAGGCGAAGGGGCCAGCCGAACGAGGAGGTTGCCGCGGATCGCCCCTGTGCCATGACCGACCTCAGTATCGCTTGCGCGCCACACGCATCACCGCACTGCGCGCACGGGGGTTCTCCTCGACCTCCTCGGCAGAGGGACGATGCGCCTTGCCCAGCGACGCCAGGCGCCGCTTGAGCTGGTCGTCGCGGATCGGGATGCCGCGCGGCAGGTCGATGTCGCCACGCACGTGGTCGCGAATGAAGCGCTTGACCCGGCGGTCTTCCAGCGAGTGGAAGCTGATCACCACCAGGTGGCCGCCCGGAGCAAGGGCCTCCAGCGCCGCCTCGAGGGCGGTATCGAGCTGTTCCAGCTCGCCATTGACCTGGATGCGCAGGGCCTGGAAGACCCGGGTCGCCGGGTGCTTGCCCTTCTCCCAAGCGGGATGGGCGACCTTGACCACCTCGGCGAGATCCGCGGTCCGCGCGAAGGGGCGCTCGGCGCGCCGCGCCACGATGGCTCGGGCCAGGCGGCGGGCGAAGCGCTCCTCGCCATAGGCCTTGAAGACAGCGGCGATCTCGCCTTCGCTGGCCCGCGCCAGGAAGCCCGCGGCACTCTCGCCGCGGGTGGGGTCCATGCGCATGTCCAGGGGGCCGTCGCGCAGGAAGCTGAAGCCCCGCTCGGGATCGTCGAGCTGGGGTGACGAGACCCCCACGTCGAGCAGGACGCCGGCCAGCCGGCCATGCAGGCCGTGGCGATCGGCGATCTCGCCGAGACGGGCGAACTCGCCCTGCTCGATGGTGAAGCGCGGGTCGTCGATGGCCACGGCCTCGGCGACGGCCTGGGGGTCGCGATCGATGGCCAGCAGGCGGCCCTCGGGGGCCAGCCGCGCGAGGATGGCGCGCGAATGGCCACCGCGGCCGAAGGTACCGTCCAGGTACGCGCCCTCGGGGTCGTGGACCAGCACCTCCACGGCGCCATCGAGCAGCACGCTGGCATGGCGAAAGCCGCGGGCGGGCTGTTCAGGGGCGGATGACGGCATGTGACTCTCGTTCGAGGGGCTGAGGGGCCGTACGAAACGGCAGTATTCGAATAAAGGGAGTCGGCCGATAAGCCGGGTTCTGTCGTGGACAGTCATTCCTCTAGGGGCCGTGTCACCAGGGCCCTCAAGCAACCTACCCGAACCCGACGCGGGCCACGTCATGGGGTTCCTATTTGGTCTTGCTCCGAGTGGGGTTTACCGTGCCACGCTCTGTTGCCAGGCGCGCGGTGCGCTCTTACCGCACCCTTTCACCCTTGCCGGCCTCCCGAGGGAGACGTAGGCGGTCTGCTCTCTGCTGCACTTTCCGTCGGCTCACGCCGCCCAGGCATTACCTGGCACTCTGCCCTGTGGAGCCCGGACTTTCCTCCCCCGCCCCGGCCCGAAGGCCAGAGCGGCGGCGACTGTCTGGCCAACTCCCGGGGCAAGGATACCAGTGCCCTCCCCCTGCCTCAATGCCCGTCCTTGAGCGCCTGCAGCCGGCCATACCAGACCTTCTTGGCACCGCCCAGCATCCGCGCCGCCACGGCGGCCGCCTGCTTGACCCCCACCCCCTCCTCGAGCAGGGCCGAAAGCAGTGCATCGGCCTCCACCGTCGAGGCATTTACGTCGCCGCGAGGAGGAGCCCCGGCCACTATCACCACGAACTCGCCACGCGCCTGGTCCGGATCCCCGTCCATGCGCTCAAGCAGCTCAGCGGCGCTGCCGTCCAGGAAGGTCTCGAAGGCCTTGGTCAGCTCACGGGCCAGCACCACCCGGCGTGCTCCGAGGGTGGCAGTCAGGTCCGCCAGGGTGTCACGGATGCGGTGGGGAGACTCGTAGAACACCAGGGTCTCCTCGCGGGTCGCCAGCGCCTCCAGCCGCCCCCGGCGACCGCCCCCCTTCGCCGGCAAGAAGCCCTGGAAAAGGAAGCGGTCGGTGGGCAGCCCCGCCGCCGACAGGGCCGCCACCAAGGCACAGGGCCCCGGGACCGGCACGATGCGACGCCCGCGGGCACGCAGCTCGCGCACCAGCACGAAGCCGGGATCGCTGATCAGCGGCGTGCCGGCGTCACTGACCAGGGCGATATCCTCCCCGGTGACGAGGCGGGCATCCAGGGCGTCGACCCGCGCGGCCTCGTTGTGTTCATGCAGCGAGAGCATCGGCCGCGACAGGCCCAGGTGGCGCAGCAGGCGGCCACTGTGGCGGGTATCCTCGGCGGCGATCACCGCCACCTCCCCCAGCACCCGGGCGGCCCGAGGGCTCAGATCGTCCAGATTCCCAATGGGCGTGGCGACGACGTACAATGAACCGGCAGGCGTATCGGACATCTCGGCTCCCTGGGGTGCTCTCGGACATGGGGACAAGGAAGGATTCATGAAGATCTCGTTTCGCGGCCCGCTGGCCGCCGCACTCACCGCACTGCTGCTTGCGGGCTGCAGCTTCCAGCCGGGCATCATCGAGCGACAGGCCAACGGTGATCCACAGCGCCTGCTGCAGCAGGCCGAGCAGCAGGCGCCCGGCCAGGCCGCCCTGTCGCGCCTGGAGGCGGCCGACATCCTAGCACGCCAGGGAAGCCGCACCCAGGCACTGGAGGTCGCCAAGGAGATCGACGACAGTCGGCTGGAGCGCCAGGCACGGACCCGCTGGGCGCTGCTGCTCTCGGAGCTGGGCGAGGCCGAGGGGGACCCCTGGGCGGTGATCCAGGCCGGGCAGCTGCTCGACGAGGTCGACCTGCCTCGCGAGGCCTCCCTGACCCTGCGTGAACGCTTAGGGATGGCACTGGCCAAGGTCGACGAGCCCCGCGCCGCCGCCCAGGCCCTGATTCGCGTCCAGGCCGAGACCCAGCGCGAGGACCTCAACGACCCGATCTGGGACCAGCTCTCGCGACTGGACGGCGGCTCACTGGCCAGCCTGCGCGAGGAGGGCGGCGACCTGACCCGGGGATGGGCGGCCCTGGCCGAGCTGGTGCGCTCCAGTGGCGGCGACATCCAGCGGCTCTTCGCGCGCCTGGAGGACTGGCGCGAGCGCCATCGCGGCCACCCGGCGGCGCGACGCCTGCCCGGCGAGATCACCGCCCTGGGTGAGCTGCGCGGCCAGCAGGTCAGCCATATCGCGATCTTCCTCCCCGAGTCCGGGCCGCTCGCCGGCATTGCCGAGGCGATCCGCGAGGGGATCCGCACCCACCACCTCGAGGGCGTCGACAGTGGCGCCCGCCTGACCTTCCTCGACAGCAGTCACGGCGATCTGGAGGCGCTCTACCGGGAGGCCAGCGAGCGTGGTGCCCAGGTGGTGATCGGCCCGCTGGACAAGGATGCCGTCAGCGAGCTGGAGAGGCGCGATCGGGTCCCCCTGCCGACCCTGGCGCTCAACTACGGCCGCGGCAAGCACAACCAGGCCCTGGGGCTCTTCCAGTACGGCCTGTCTGCCGAGGACGAGGCCCGCCAGGCCGCCTCTCGTGCCTGGGTCGATGGCCACCGCCTGGCCTCGTTGCTGGTCCCGGACAACGACTGGGGACGCCGCGTTGGCGAGGCCTTCTGGAGCGCCTGGCGTGACCGCGGGGGCGAGATCGCCAACGCGGTACGCTACAACCCCGAGGCCCCGGCCACCGAGAGCGCCCGCCGGGCCGTGACCAACCCCCGGCCGGACATGCTGTTCCTGCTGGCCCTGCCGGACTATGCCCGCCAGGTACCGCCGACGCTGGACTACTACGACAGCGGCGACCTGCCGATCTATGCCACCTCCCACCTCTTCGAGGGCCGCCTGCAGCCCCGCCTGGATCACGACCTGGACGACGTGCTGTTCGCCGATATCCCCTGGCAGATTCCCGATGCGGCCGTGGGCGGCGTCGAGGCCCTGCCCTTCCTCGAAAGCTATCGCCGGCTGCGCGAGGAGTCCGACCCCGCCCTGTTCCGGCTGATGGCCATGGGCGTGGATGCCTACGAGCTGGCCACTCGCCTGCCACAACTGCAAGCCATCGGTGGCATTGAACTGTTCGGCGCCACCGGCACCCTGAGCGCCGGCGAGGATGGCCGCATCCAGCGCCGCCTGCCCTGGGCCCGCTTCGTCAACGGCGTGCCCCAGCCCATGCTGACCCCGGGGGTGTTCGGCGATGACCGGGCCCCGTGACGCTCGCGCCCGCGGCGGCGCCATCGAGCAGCTCGCCGCGCGCTGGCTGATGGCACGCGGGCTCTCCCTGGAGGCCAGCAACCAGCATGCCAAGGGCGGCGAGATCGACCTGGTGATGCGCGACGGCGAGGTGCTGGTGTTCGTCGAGGTCCGCCACCGCGCCGACCGCCGCCACGGGCACCCGCTGGAAACCGTCACCGCCACCAAACAGCGCCGTCTGATCCGGGCAGCGCGTTTTTATCTCCAGCGCAACGGGCTATCATGTCCCTGCCGCTTCGATGTGCTGGCCGTGACTGGCACGCCCCCCAACCTAGAGATCGAATGGGTGGCGGATGCCTTCGAAGCGTCCTGACCGGTCAAACCCCTCTGCGAATAAGGACCAGGAACCCCGCATGGATTTCCAGCAGCGCATTCTCGGCCACTTCAATGCCAGCATCGACACCAAGACCTACGCCAGTGAGGTGCTGCCGCCCTTCATCGAGGTGGCCAGCCAGATGATGGTGCAGTGCCTGGTCAGCGAGGGCAAGATCCTGGCCTGCGGCAACGGCGGCAGCGCCGGGGACAGCCAGCATTTCTCGTCGGAGCTGCTCAACCGCTTCGAGCGGGAGCGCCCCAGCCTGCCGGCCCTGGCCTTGACCACCGACACCTCGACCCTGACCTCGATCGCCAATGACTACAGCTACAACGAGGTCTTCTCCAAGCAGATCCGTGCCTTGGGTCAGCCCGGCGACATCCTGCTGGCGATCTCCACCAGCGGCAATTCCGCCAATGTCATTCAGGCCATCCAGGCCGCCCACGACCGCGACATGACGGTGGTGGCTCTGACCGGCCGGGACGGCGGCGACATGGCCTCGCTGCTGGGCCAGGACGACTGCGAGATTCGGGTGCCGGCGACGTCCACGGCACGCATCCAGGAGGTCCACCTGCTGGCGATCCACTGCCTGTGCGACCTGATCGACGAACAACTCTTCGGTACAAGCGAGTGACCCCCATGACCAGGAAGTCCCTTCTTACCCCCCTGCTGCTCACCCTCGGCCTCGGCCTCGCCGGCTGCACCACCGTGACCGGCGTCACCACCCCCGGAACCATCGACGAGAACTACGGCGAGCGCACCTTCGGCACCCAGGTCGAGGACGAGAGCATCGAGACCAAGATTGGCCACAACCTCGGCCGCACCGATGCCCGGCTGGGCGATGCCCGCATCAATGTCGACAGCTTCAACGGCGTGGTGCTGCTCACCGGCCAGGTGCCCAGCGATGAACTCAAGGCGAAGGCCGAGCAGGTCGCCGATAAGGTGCGCAACGTGCGCGAGGTGCACAACGAGCTCTCCATCGCCGCCAACCTGCCGGCCAGCCAGCGCCTCGCCGACACCTGGCTGAGCACCCGCATCCGTACCAGCCTGGCGGCCAACCAGGAGATCGACTCGGGGCGCATCCGGGTGATCGTCGAGAACAACAGCGTCTACCTGATGGGTATCGTCACTCGCAACGAGGCAGAGCGCATCGTCCAGGCCGTCTCCAACGTCGGCGGCATGCAGCGCATCGTCAAGGTCTTCGACTACCTGGACTGAGCACCCTCCGGAACGCGAAACGGCAGGCCAGTGGCCTGCCGTTTCGCGTTGATGACCCGCCTCTGGGGAGAGCGGCAACCCGATCACTAGCGGATCACTTGATGACCCGCAGCGAGGGACGCCCCTTGCGCGGCGGCGCCTCGTCGCCTTGATCCTCTTCCGATGGAGCGTCATCGGCACTCTCCACCTCATTGAGCCGGGGCTCCTTCTCCTCCGCCTCGGCGGCCTCGACCGGAATCACCGGCTCATGACCGAACACCATGCCCACGCCGCTCTCTCGGGCGTAGATCGCGATCAGCGCCTCGATGGGCACCATCACCTGCATGGGACGGCCGCCGAAACGCGCCGAGAAGCTCACCGCTGCGTTCTCCATGGCAAAGTCACGCACGGCGGTGGGTGCCAGGTTCAGCACGATCTGGCCGTTCTGCACGAACTGGCGGGGGACCTCGACCCCCGCCTGCTCGGCATCGACGACGATGTAGGGAGTCAGGTCGTTGTCCAGCAGCCACTGGTAAAGGGCCCTGGCAATATAGGGACGGCTCGATTGCATCGTTTGGCCCTCCTGGGCCGGGGACCCGGTCTACACCGGGTCGAAGTTCAGGGGCGCATCTCGCGTTCGCTTTCGCTGAGGGCTGCCTTGAAGCCATCGCGGCCGAACACACGCTCCATGTAGCTCATCAGCGGCTTGACCTGTTTCTCGGGCAGCTCGATACCCAGCACCGGCAGGCGCCAGAGGATCGGGGCCAGGCAACAGTCCACCAGGGTGAACTCCTCACTCATGAAATAGGGCATGTCCTCGAAGATCGGCGAGATACCGACCAGGCTCTCGCGCAGCTCCTTGCGGGCCTTCTCGGCGTCCTTCTTCGCGCCGCGCTGGATCTGCTCGACCAGCGGACACCATTCACGCTCGATGCGGTGCATCCACAGGCGGCTCTTGGCACGCGCCACGGGATAGACGGGTAGCAACGGCGGATGCGGGAAACGCTCGTCGAGGTACTCCATCATCACCTTGGACTCGTAGAGCACCAGGTCGCGATCGAGCAGCGTGGGCACGCTGTTGTAGGGGTTGAGGTCGGCGAGTTCCTCGGGGTGCTGCTCGTCGGTCACCTCGACGATATCGACGGCCACACCCTTCTCGGCGAGCACGATTCGCACACGATGACTGTAATGGTCACCCCCTCCAGAATAGAAGATCATCGACGACCGCTTGGCCACTACACCCATGTAACAATCCTCGCATCAGTTCGTGCCGAGATGATAACACGACCAGCCCCGCCTTGAGGGCCATCGTGCTGCCCGGTATCGGGCAGAGACCACGAGGGGCGCATGGCCCTCGACCATGCGCCCCCGTGGACGACCGTCACTGACGGATCAGTGAACGTCGCGCCAGTACTCGCGCTTGAGCAAGTAGGAGATAACCCCGAAGATGAAGATGAAGATCAGCACCTTCGGCCCCAGCGACTGCGCCTGCAGCTTGGACGGCTCGCCCACGTAGGCGAGGAAGTTGGTCAGGTCGTAGACCGCCTCCTCGAATTCCGCAGGCTCCAGTTCGCCGGGCTGGGTGATCTGCAGGGTTTCGCAGGACTGGTACTTGCCGGTCAGGGGATCGAGCTCGGCCCCCTCGACCGGCTTGTCCGTCGCGGCGCAGACCTTCTCCTGCACACCCTGCAGCGGCTCCAGCACGTTGGGCATGGCCACCAGCGGGAAGACCTTGTTGTTGACGCCAGTGGGACGTGTCGGATCCTTGTAGAAACTCTGCAGGTACGTATAGATCCAGTCGGTGCCGCGCAGGCGCGACTCGAGAGTCAGGTCGGGGGGCGGCGCACCGAACCAATTTTTGGCATCGCCGTTATTCATGGCGATATGCATCTGGTCGTTGAAGGCCAGGTCAGAGGAGAAGATCAGGTTCTTCTCGACGAGCTCCTGGGGGATGTCCAGGTCCTCGGCGGCGCGCGCGAAACGCTGATACGCCAGCGAATGGCAGCCCATGCAATAGTTGACAAACAGCTTCATGCCGTTCTGCAGGGAGGCCTTGTCCTCAAGGTCCGGGGTCATCTCCTCCAGATGGACGCCACCGCCTCCGGCAGCGAACCCGACCATCGGCACCAGCGCGAAGAGCAGTGCGAACAGTTGCTTTTTCATTAGCCAGTCACCCTTTCCGGAACGGGTTTGGTCTTCTCCAGCCGGGTGTAGAACGGCATCAGCAGGAAGAAGGCGAAGTAGATGACGGTACATAACTGGGACAGCTGCGTGCGCCCCTCGGTGACCGGCAGTACCCCGAGCACACCCAGGACCACGAAGCTGATCGCGAACAGCGCCAGCATGACCTTGGACATCCAGCCCTTGTAGCGTATGGAGCGCACCGGGCTGCGATCGAGCCAAGGCAGCACGAACAGGATGGCAATCGCCCCACCCATCGCGATGACACCCAGGAACTTGGCCTCGAGGCCGAACAGCGAGAAGGTGATCGCACGCAGCATCGCGTAGAAGGGCGTGAAGTACCATACCGGCGCGATGTGAATGGGTGTCGTCAGCGGATCAGCCGGCTGGAAGTTGGGTTTCTCGAGGAAGTAGCCGCCCCCTTCCGGGAAGTAGAAGATCACTACGCAGAAGACGAACAGGAACACCGCCACGCCGACGAGGTCCTTCACCGTGTAATACGGATGGAAGGGGATGCCGTCCAGCGGCTTGCCGGCCTCGTCCTTCTTCTTCTTGATATCGATGCCGTCGGGATTGTTGGACCCGACCTCGTGCAGGGCGATGATGTGCAGCACCACCAGCGCCAGAATGACGATCGGCAGCGCCACCACGTGCAGGGCGAAGAAGCGGTTGAGGGTGATACCCGAGATCAGGAAGTCACCACGAATCCACTGGGTCAGGTCGGGCCCGATGGCCGGAATCGCCGAGAACAGCGAGATGATGACCTGGGCGCCCCAGTAGGACATCTGCCCCCAGGGCAGCAGGTAGCCCATGAAGGCCTCGGCCATCAGCGCCAGGTAGATGGCCATGCCAAAGATCCACACCAGCTCGCGGGGCGCCTTGTAGGAGCCGTAGAGCAGCCCGCGGAACATGTGCAGGTAGACCACCACGAAGAATGCCGAGGCGCCGGTGGAGTGCATGTAGCGGATCAGCCAGCCGAACTCCACGTCACGCATGATGTACTCGACCGAGGCGAAGGCGCCCTCGGCGGTGGGATTGTAGCTCATGGTCAGCCAGACACCGGTGAGGATCTGGTTGACTAGCGCCAGTAGCGCCAGCGAACCGAAGAAATACCAGAAGTTGAAGTTCTTCGGCGCGTAATACTGTGCCATGTGGTCCTGCCACATCTGGGTGGCCGGGAAGCGGTCATCGACCCAGCGCATCAAGCCGCGCTCCGCCTTGACCTTGTTAGGGTTAGCCATCAGGCAGTCTCCTCATCTTCGCCGACAGTGATCAGCACATCGCTGTCGAAACGGTAAGGCGGCACTTCGAGGTTGGCCGGTGCCGGCACGTTGCGGAACACCCGACCGGCCAGATCGAAGCGCGAACCGTGACAGGGGCAGAAGAAGCCACCCGGCCAGTCATCCACGCCGACCCCTTCGGCATCCGGCTCGGGCTTGAACAGCGGTGAGCAGCCCAGGTGAGTGCAGATGCCGACGATCACGCCGATTTCCGGCTTGATGGAGCGCAGCAGACCCTCGATGTAGGCGGGCTGCTGGGGCACTTCGGACTGTGGGTCAACCAGCCGGTCGGCCTCGATAGACTTGGTACGCTCGATCATCTCCGGAGAGCGATTGAGGATCCATACCGGCTTGCCCCGCCACTCGACGGTCATGCGCTGCCCGGGTTCGAGCTTCGACACGTCGGCCTGGACGGGGGCACCCGCCGCTTTTGCCCTGGCACTCGGCTGCCAGGAAGCCACAAAGGGGACCGCAACCCCGACGGCACCCACCGCACCCACGACGGTGGTGGCACCTACGAGGAAACGGCGCCGACCCTTGTTTACGCCGTTATCTGCCATTTTCAGGTTTCTCCCATCAGCTTACCCGTTGTTCCATCACGAGCAGTGAATCCCCCGCGACCACGGATACCAAATGCAGTGTATGGTAAAAAATCGTGTCGCCCCGCACAAGGAAAGGTTCCCTTAGCAAGCGGGAAACCTGACGACAAATTCTTGATCCAGAACAAAAAACGCCCAGGTCGCTGGACCTGGGCGTTTTCGTGCGGCGATACGAGGCGTATCAGCGCTTGGAGAACTGCGGGCGACGACGCGCCTTGCGCAGGCCGATCTTCTTGCGCTCGACCTGACGGGCGTCACGGGTGACATAGCCCGCTTCGCGCAGCTGGCCGCGGAAGTCCTCATTGTAGTCCAACAGGGCACGGGTGATGCCGTGACGGATGGCGCCCGCCTGGGACGAACCACCACCACCCTTGACAGTGACGTAGACGTCGAACTGACCGAGGGTCTCGGTCAGCTCGAGCGGCTGGCGAACCACCATGCGACCAGTGACGCGGCCGAAATACTGGTCCAGCTCATGGCTGTTGACGGTGATCTTGCCGGTGCCCGGCTTCATGAAAACGCGGGCGGTAGAGGTCTTGCGGCGCCCGGTACCGTAATACTGCTGTGTCATGGCGAAGATTCCCTCAGATGTTCAGTGCTTGCGGCTGCTGGGCAGCGTGCGGATGCTCGGTGCCGGCGTAGACCTTCAGCTTGGTATACATGGCACGACCCAGGGGACCCTTCGGCAACATGCCCTTGACGGCCGACTCGATGACACGCTCTGGTGCGTGGGCGATCATCTTCTCGAAATTCATGGAGCGCAGGCCACCCGGGTAGCCGGTATGGCGGTAGTAGGTCTTGGCGCGGGCCTTGTTGCCGGTGACCTGGACCTTCTCGGCATTGATCACGACGATGTAGTCGCCGCCATCAACATGCGGGGTGTATTCCGGCTTGTGCTTCCCGCGCAGGCGACGAGCGATCTCGGTGGCCAGACGGCCGAGCGTCTTGTCCGTAGCATCGACGACGAACCAGTCGCGCTGGACGGACTGCGGTTTGGCAGTGAACGTCTTCATGGATGAATCACCATTTGATGTATTGGGTTCTGCCGCCGGGCGTCCGGCATGGAACCATCCCTATTTTTCTTGGTTGCCTGCTCCCTAAGGGCGAGGCAACAGTCGATCGAGCGCGCATTCTACACGAGCCGTCATCGTCAAGGCAATGCCGCACGCAAGCTCGAAGCCAGCATGCTACCGATGGCATTTGGCTCAAGGTTTTTCTTCCAGCTTCAAGCTTACGGCTTAAGACCCCCGGAGAAGCCAGGCCGGGTCAAGGCTTGTGCGGCAGTGCCAGGTAGTCGTGGGACTGCATCTCCTGGAGCCGCGAGAGGGTGCGCTGGAACTCGAACTCCAGGCGACCGTCGCGGTAGAGCTGCTCGGCTTGCACCTCGGCGGACATCAGCAGCTTGACGCCTCGGTCGTAGAACTCGTCGACCATGTTGATAAAGCGCCTGGCTTGGTCGTCCTGGGAGGCCCCCATGCGCGTGACGTTGGAGACCAGCACGCTGTGGAACTCGCGGGCCAGCTCGATGTAGTCGTTCTGACTACGGGGGCCATCGCAGAGCTCGCCGAACTCGAACCACACCACGTCGTCATGCAGCCGGCGGGCATGCAGCACGCGACGATTGATCTCGATCGGCGCCCCCGCCTCGCCCTCGTGGCCGGCGATCTCGCGGAAACTGCGGGCCAGTTCGGCCTCGGCCTCGTCGTCCAGCGGGGCATGGAAGATCTCGGCGCGCTCCAGGGCGCGCAGGCGGTAGTCGATCCCCGAGTCCACGTTGACCACCTCGCAGTGACGCTCGAGCAGGTCGATGGCCGGCAGGAAGCGGGCGCGCTGCAGGCCATCCTTGTAGAGCTCCCCGGGGACGATGTTCGAGGTCGCCACCAGCACCACGCCGTGCGCGAAGAGCGACTCGAGCAGGTTGGCCAGGATCATGGCATCGGTGATGTCCTTGACGAAGAACTCGTCGAAGCAGATGACCCGGGCCTCGGCCGCGAACTTGGCGGCGATCAGCGTCAGCGGGTTGCGCTCGCCCTTGTAGTGCTCGAGCTCGTTGTGCACCCGCTGCATGAAGCGGTGGAAGTGGGTGCGCATCTTTTCGGGAAAGGGCAGCGTCTCGAAGAAGGTATCCATGAGGTAGGTCTTGCCACGCCCTACCCCACCCCAGCAGTAGAGCCCATGGATCGCGGGCAGCGCCGGCGCGGATGGCTCCTCGCGATCGCGCCGGCCGAACAGGCCTGCCATACGTGACTTGAGCCCGCCACCGCGCTTCGGCGGCACCACCCGGGAGGGCGGGGTGGCCACCAGCTCGTCATAGAGACGTTGCAGGTGCTTCACCGCCTGCGCCTGGGCGGCGTCAGGCTGGAAACCGTGGCGCTCGAGGTCCGCTTGGTAACGGGTCATCGGCGTCTCGGGGCGCCGCGCATTGCGGGAAGCCGTGGGGGGGTGCGTCTCGCTCATGGGGATTCCTGAGGGCCGGTACTCGGGACGTTCGCGGGGCATTATACGCTTCCCGACCTCACTTGGCATCGCCGGCCACCGCGTTGACCCGGCGTACCGCGTCGCCCCTATAATGGACGCCCGGATCGAGTCCGGCCAGATGACGATACCCGCGCCTCGCGCGGCATGTCGTCCAACGCTCCAGGGAGAACGCACAACGTGGATGAGACCAACATCAACTGGGTGCTGGCCATCGCCTGCCTGCTGGCCGGCATCGGCATCGGCGCACTGGGCTACCACCTGCTCAATGCCAGCGCCGGCAACACCCAGCGCCTGCGCCAGCGTCTCGCCGAGCGCGAGCGCGAACTGGCGGAATTCAAGGACGGCATGGGCGACAGCATCGAACGTATCGCTCGGCTCGCCGAGAGCCTGCACCGCGAGAGCCAGGGCCTCGAGCAGGAAGCCGAAGAGGCCAGAGACCGCCTTGGCGCCCGCTCGCTGCGCCGCCAGGCCATGGACGCCGTCTCCCCCGACCCCGCCACGACCACGACGGAGCCCGCCGTGCCCCGGGATTACGCCGACGGCAACCGCGGCACCCTCTCCGAGGACTTCGGCCTCAAGAGCGGCGACGAGGCCGCCGCCCCCCAGCCGCCGCGCTACTGAGCCTGCCCTCTCGCTGGATGCTCACCCTCGACTCGACTGCTCTGGGGTGCGCGTTCTGCTCAGGCGGGGTTATCGATGTCGACGAAGCGATGCTCGAGACCGAACTCGGCCGCGAGCCACTCGCCCAGGGCCTGAACCCCGTAACGCTCGGTCGCATGGTGGCCCGCCGCCAGGTAGTGGATGCCCATCTCGCGGGCCAGGTGGGTGGTGCGTTCGGATATCTCGCCGGAGATGAAGGCATCGGCCCCGGCCTCCCGGGCATCGGCGATCATGTCCTGGGCCCCGCCGGTGCACCAGGCGACACGGCGAATCTCGCCGCCCCCCGGCGCCTCGATCAGCAGCGGCTCGCGACCCAGGCACGCCCCGACGTCGCGGGCCAGGCCGGCGGCGTCGAGACCCGGCCGCGGCTCACCCAGCCACACCAGCCCCTCGCCGAACTCGCCATCGGCGCAGCCCGTCACGGTGAAGCCTAGCCGGCGGCCAAGTTCAGCGTTGTTGCCGAGCTCGGGGTGGCTATCCAGTGGCAGGTGATAGGCCAACAGGTTAATGTCGTGGGCCAGCAGCGTCGCCAGGCGCCGACGCTTGATGCCGGTAATGGTGACCGGTTCGTTCTTCCAGAAGTAGCCGTGATGCACCAGCACGAGGTCGGCCTGCCAGGCCGCAGCTTCATCGAGCAGGGCCTGGCAGGCGGTCACCCCCGTCATGACCCGCGTGACTCGCTCGGTGCCGGCCACCTGCAAGCCGTTCACGGTGTAGTCCTTGAAGCGTTCGGGCTCCAGCAGTCGGTCGCAGGCGGCGACCAGGTCGTCTCGATTCGTCATGCAGCCTCCGGGCGCGGTCGGGTTGGCAATGTTACAATCCGTCCAGTGTAACAGCGGGAGGATAGCCCGCGATCCAGCACCGTCGACAAGGACCCCCGCTGCATGCGACGCACCCTGCTCCCCTACCTCTGGCCCGTCCTCATCGGTGTGCTGGCGGCCATCGTGTTGCTCAACGCCTTCCCGCAGCTGATCGGCCGACCGGCCCCGCCGCCGACAGCCCCCGTCACACCGGGGCTGGTACAGTCCGAGGACGAGACCCAGTCCCGCGAGACCCAGCCCCGCGAGGCCCCGGAGGTGCGCCAGGCCGAGCCCCTCACTCGCCAGCAGGGGCGTACCAGCTATGCGCAGGCGGTGGAGCGCGCCGCGCCGGCGGTCGTCAACATCTACTCCACCCGGGTGGTCGAGCGGGAGGAGCACCCCCTCATGTCGGACCCCTTCTTCCGCCAGTTCTTCGGTGACGAGCTGCCCAGCCGCCAACGCATGCTCTCCAGCCTCGGTTCCGGGGTCATCGTCAGTGACGATGGCTACGTGCTGACCAACCACCACGTGATCCGCGGTGCCGACCAGATCCAGGTCGCCCTGCGCGACGGTCGCGAGACCCTGGCCGAAGTGATCGGCACCGACCCCGAGAGCGACCTTGCCGTGTTGCGCATCGACCTGGAGTCGCTGCCGGTGATGGAGCTGACCGACACCACCGAGGTCGCCGTGGGCGACGTCTCGCTGGCCATCGGCAACCCCTTCGGGGTCGGCCAGACGGTGACCATGGGCATCATCAGCGCCACCGGGCGCAGCCACCTGGGACTCAATGCCTACGAGGACTTCATCCAGACCGATGCCGCCATCAACCCCGGCAACTCGGGGGGCGCGCTGGTCAACGCCGAGGGCGCCCTGGTCGGCATCAATACCGCCATCTTCTCGCGCTCCGGCGGTTCCCAGGGCATCGGCTTCGCGATCCCCGCCAACCTGGCCCGCAACATCCTCGAGGAGCTGGTCACCCGCGGGCGCGTCATCCGCGGCTGGATGGGCATCGAGGCCCAGGAGCTCAACCAGGAACTGGCCGCCTCCTTCGGCCTGCAGACGCCGGCCGGGGTGATCATCGCCGGCGTGGTGCCGGACGGCCCCGCCGACCGCGCGGGCCTGCAGCCCGGCGACGTGCTGCTGGAGGTCGACGGCCAGCCGGTGCTCGATCCCCGGCGCACCATGAGTGACCTCGCCGCGATGGCGCCCGGCACCCGCCTGCCACTCACGGTGGTGCGTGGCGGCGAGCGCCGCGAGGTGACCATCGAGCTCGGCGAGCGCCCGACCCCGGAGCCGCGCCGCCCCGACGGAGAGTGACGCCCCCAACGACGCGAGGGCCCCGCCGACTGGCGGGGCCCTCTGCTGTCATGGGGGCAATCATGCGCCACCTCCGCTCACCGGGGCGTCACGCCTTGAGGCGATACTCGGCCGAACGGGCATGGGCGGTGAGCGACTCGCCCCTGGCCAGCGTGGAGGCGACCTTGCCGAGTTCCCCGGCACCCTGTGCCGAGCAGTGGATGATCGAGGAGCGTTTCTGGAAGTCGTAGACCCCCAGCGGCGAGGAGAAGCGCGCCGTCCCCGAGGTGGGCAGCACGTGGTTAGGGCCGGCGCAGTAGTCGCCCAGCGCCTCGGCGGTATAGCGCCCCATGAAGATGGCCCCGGCATGGCGCACCTCCGGCAGCCAGCCCTCGGGATTGGCCACAGAGAGCTCCAGGTGCTCCGGGGCGATGCGGTTGATCAGCGCCAGCGCCTCGTCACGCCCCTGGCAGTGGATCAACGCACCGCGGCGGGCCAGCGACTCGCGCACGATGGGGGCGCGCTCCAGGGTCGGCAGCAGCCGCTCGATCGACGCCTCCACCGCCTGCAGGTGTTCGAGGTCCCAGCTCACCAGCACCGCCTGAGCATCCTCGTCGTGCTCGGCCTGGGAGAAGAGATCCATGGCCAGCCAGTCCGGGTCGGTACCGCCGTCCGAGACCACCAGGATCTCCGAGGGGCCGGCGATCATGTCGATGCCCACCTGGCCGAACACCGCCCGCTTGGCGGTCGCCACGTAGATGTTGCCCGGGCCGACGACCTTGTCCACCCGCGGCACCGTCTCGGTGCCGAAGGCCAGGGCCGCCACCGCCTGGGCGCCGCCGATGGTGAAGACATGGTCGACGCCGGCGAGATAAGCGGCGGCCAGCACCAGCTCGTTGAGGATGCCATCGGGGGTCGGCACCACCATGACGATCTCGCGCACCCCGGCCACATGAGCAGGAATGGCGTTCATCAGCACCGAGGAGGGGTAGGCCGCCTTGCCGCCCGGCACGTAGATGCCCGCGCGATCCAGGGGCGTGACCTGCTGGCCCAGCACGGTGCCGTCGGCCTCGGTGTAGTGCCAGGAGGCCGGCTTCTGGCGCTCGTGGTAGGCGCGGATGCGCTCGGCGGCGCTCGTCAGGGCCTCGCGCTGGTCGGCCGGCAGGCCTTCGAAGGCCTGGCGTAGCCGGCCCTCGCTCAGGGTCAGCTCGGCCATGGAAGAGACGGCGAGTCGGTCGAAGCGATTCGAGTACTCGACCAGGGCCGCATCGCCCCGGGCCTTGACAGCGGCGAGGATCTCGTCGACGCGCTGCTGGACCGCGGCATCGGAGACCCCCTCCCAGGCCAGCAGGTCGGCCAGGCGGCGATCGAAGTCGGCCTGCGAGGTCGACAGCCGGGCGATCTCGACGCCATCGGTGGGGGATTGGCTCATGGCAGTGACTTCCTCTCGAAACGGGGCTCGTTGTCTGTGAGACTGCCGCGGCGTCGGGCCGCGGGCAAGACAGGCATGGCTATGGAGCCGACACGGCAAGGCTATCGCGACGCGCCGCCACCGCTTCGCGCAGGCGGGCGATGAGCGGTTTCAGGCGTTCGTGCTTCATGGTCATCGCCGCCTTGTTAACCACCAGCCGCGTGCTGACCGGGGCGATCAGCTCGCGCGGCTCCATGCCGTTGGCCCTAAGGGTATTGCCGGTATCGACGATGTCGACGATCTCGTCGGCCAGGTTCATCAGCGGAGCCAGTTCCATGGCACCGTAGAGCTTGATCACCTCGGCCTGGATCCCCTGCTCGGCATACCAGCGGCGCGCCACGTTGACGAACTTGGTGGCCACCCGCCGGCGGGCCCGCGCCGGCTCGGCCCCGGTGACGCCGGCGGTCATCAGCCGGCAGCGGGCGATCTCCAGGTCGAGGGGCTCGTAGAGGCCCTCGACGCCGTGCTCGAGCAGCACGTCCTTGCCGGCCACGCCAAGATCCGCCGCCCCGAGCTGCACATAGGTCGGCACGTCCGTGGCCCGGATCACCACCAGCTTGACATCCGGCAGGTTGGTATCGAACAGCAGCTTGCGGCTCTTGCCCAGGTCCTCGACCGGGGCGATGCCGGCATCGGCCAGCAGCGGCAGGGTCTCGTCGAGAATGCGGCCCTTGGAGAGGGCCAGAATCAGTTGCTTGCTCATGGTCTCGCCTGTAGGTCGGCTCAGCCGGGGATGCGCCTGATGCGCGCGCCCAGCAGCTGCAGTTTTTCCTCGATGCATTCGTAGCCGCGGTCGATATGGTAGATCCGGTCGACCAGGGTCTCGCCCTCGGCCATCATCGCCGCGATCACCAGCGAGGCGGAAGCGCGCAGATCGGTGGCCATCACCGGTGCTCCGGAGAGGGTCTCGACCCCGGTGATCACCGCGGTGTTGCCTTCCAGGGCGATGTCGGCCCCCATGCGGTTGAGCTCCTGCACGTGCATGAAACGGTTCTCGAAGATGGTCTCCACCACCCGGGCGGTGCCCTCGGCCACCGCGTTCATCGCCACGAACTGGGCCTGCATGTCGGTAGGAAAGGCCGGATAGGGCGCGGTGCGCACGTTGACCGCCTTCGGCCGCCGGCCCTGCATGTCGAGCGCGATCCAGCCCTCGCCGGTGGTGATGGTGGCTCCCGCCTCCTCGAGCTTGGCCAGCACCGCATCGAGGATGTCGGCGCGGGTGTTGCGCACCCGCACCCGCCCCCGGGAGAGCGCGGCCGCCACCAGGAAGGTGCCGGTCTCGATGCGGTCGGGCATGACGTCATGGTAGGCGCCGTGCAGCCGCTCGACGCCCTCGATGACGATGGTGTCGGTGCCGTGGCCGCGAATCTTCGCACCCATCTTGTTCAGGCACTCGGCCAGGTCGACCACCTCGGGCTCCCGGGCGGCGTTCTCCAGCACCGTGGTGCCGTCCGCCAGGGTCGCCGCCATCAGCAGGTTCTCGGTGCCGGTCACGGTGACGGTATCGAAGAAGATGGTGGCGCCGTGCAGTCGGCCATCGACCCGTGCCCGGATGTAGCCGGCCTCGACGCTGATCTCGGCCCCCATGGCCTCGAGGCCGCGGATGTGCAGGTCCACCGGGCGCGAGCCGATGGCACAGCCGCCGGGCAGCGAGACGTCCGCATGGCCGAAGTGGGCCAACAGCGGACCGAGCACCAGGATCGAGGCGCGCATCTTCTTGACCAGCTCGTAGGGCGCGTGACAGTCGGCGACCTGGGCGCCGTCGAGCTGAATGCACATCCTGTCGCCCATTACCGCCTCAACGCCCATGTGGCCGAGCAGCTCCAGGGTGGTGGTGATGTCCTGCAGGTGCGGCAGATTGCCGATGGTCACCGGCTCGTCGGCCAGCAGGGTCGCGCAGAGGATCGGCAGGGCGGCATTCTTGGCACCGCTGGCCCAGACCTCGCCGTCGACGGGGCCATTGCCGGTAATGATCAACTTGTCCATGGAAGGTCGACCGTCAGGCCCCCTGGTTGTCGGTGGCGGCCTGCCACTGCTGCGGGGTATAGGTCTTGATGCTCACCGCATGCAGGGCGCCGGAGGCGATCTCCTCGGAGAGCGCGCCATAGATCATCTGCTGGCGCTTGACCGGCGAGAGCCCCTCGAAGACCTCGCCCACGGCCACCACCTGGAAGTTGCAGCCTTCGCCCTGGATATGGAACTCGCAGCCGTCGAGTCGGCTCTCGAGCAGCGCCTTCACTTCGCTCGGTTGCATGGCACCGGCACTCCTGTGGTTCGTCGATTCGTCGGGGGCACGCTGCCAACGGCCACGCCGTGGCCCCGGCAGCGGAAATCTCATGGCAGCACATGGTAAAGAAAAGCACCGCGCTTGGCGATGGGAAGGGAGGTGCGGCTCAGGCGGCGACCGGCAGCAGAGTATCCAGCCCGGCGACCCGGGTCAGGCGCTCGAGGGGAACCGAGAGGCGCACGGTGGACACCTCGACGCCGGCATCACGGGCCTGGCGGGTCCACTCCAGCAGCACGCTGAGCGCCGCGCTGCTGACCCGGCCAACACCGCTCAGGTCGAAGGCCACCTCGCTGCCGGCCGACCGCTCGGCCAGCCAGGCGCTGCCGGCCTCAGCCATCGCCGAGGCCCCCTCGAAGCCCACCTCGCCGGTGACCGTCAGCACGGCATCACCGGCCTCGAGGCGGGCCCCGTTATGCTCGAGCAGCACGCTCATGCGCTGCCGCCCTCTTCCAGTTCCTCGACAGCAAGCTCGGGCGCCCAGTCATCGATGACCGCGTCATAGTCGCGATTTTGGTCGCGCATCGCCTGGTCGAACTGGTTGCGGAAGGTGAGCCCCAGGTTGATGCCGTTGACGATCACGTTGACTACCTTCCACTGGCCGTCGTCCAGGCGCAGCGAATAGCTGACCGGATAGACGCTGCCGTCGTTGGCCACCACCTCCATGGCCACGCTGGCCTGGTCCTCGTAGCGCGAGGTCTGCTGGTTGTCGAGCACCCGAATCTCGCGATAGTCGAAGGTGACCAGACCCTTGGCGTAGGTGTCGATCAACGTCTTGCGGAAGGTCTCGACGAAGCGCGAGCGCTGCTGCGGCGTGGCGTTGCTGAAGTAGCGCCCCATCACGCTGGCGCCGATATAGCGAAAATCGGCCACGTCCTCGAGGCTGTCGTCGACGATCGCCTCGAGCTCGTCGAGGTGGTCGGCGAAATAGGCCTCGCGCCCCTCGATGCGCGTCATCAGCTCGTCGATACTGTCGCGGATCATCTGCTCAGGGCGCTGATCGTGCTGCGCGGCCAGCAACGGCAATGCCAGCACCAGCAGGCCGAGCCCGGCGAACAGCGCGCGTAGGTTCATCATCTTCTTCATCTCGTTCACTCCTTGGCCATGCTGGACACGAACTGCTGGATCAGCTCCTCGAGCACCAGGGCAGACTGGGTATCGCGCAGGGTATCGCCATCGGCGAGGGTCTCGGGCGCGCCGCCCACCGAGAGCCCGATATACTGTTCCCCCAGCAGGCCCGCGGTAAGGATGGCAGCAGTGCTGTCCTCCGGGAGCTGGCCTTCCAGCTGGCCATCGAGCTCCATCACCACTCGCGCATCGTACCAGTCGGTATCCAGCTCAATGGCCTCGACCCGCCCCACCGTGACACCGGCCATCGTCACCCGCGCCCGCGGCTTGAGGCCGCCGATATTGGCGAAGTTGGCTTCCAGCCGGAAGGTCTCGCTGGGCAGGGCGAGGCTCAGGCCGCTGACCCTCAACCCCAAAAACACCAGGCCCAGGATGCCGGCCAGCATGAACAGGCCGACCCCGAGCTCCATCGTCTTGCTGCGCTTCATCCGTTTGCTCCGAACATCAGGAAAGCTCTCCGAACATCAGGGCGGTGAGCACGAAATCCAGGCCCAGTACCGCCAGAGAGGAATAGACCACCGTGCGGGTGGTGGCTCGCGAGATACCTTCCGAGGTGGGGATCAGGTCATAGCCCTGGAACACCGCGATCCAGGTCACCACCAGGGCGAACACCAGGCTCTTGATCAGGCCGTTGCCGACATCATCGACAAACCCGACGCTGGCCTGCATGTTACCCCAGTAGGAGCCCTCGAAGACGCCGAGCCACTCGACCCCGACCAGCTGGCCGCCCCAGACGCCCACCGCGCTGAAACCGATGGTCAACAAAGGCAGGGCCACAAAGCCGGCCCAGAGTCGTGGCGCGACCACGCGCCGCAGCGGGTCGACGCCGATCATCTCCATGCTGGTCAGCTGCTCGGTGGCCTTCATCAGGCCGATCTCGGCGGTCAGGGCCGAGCCGGCACGGCCGGCAAACAGCAGCGCCGCCACCACCGGTCCCAGCTCGCGCAGCAGGGAGAGGGCTACCATCTGCCCCAGCGCCTGTTCGGCCCCGAAGTCGACCAGGATGGTGTAACCCTGCAGGGCCAGCACCATGCCGATGAACAGCCCCGAGACCAGCACGATGGCCAGCGACATCACGCCGACAAAGTGCATCTGCCGCACCCAGAGGTGGAGGCCCTCGCGGGACGGCACCCCCACCGCCGACTGGCCGAGGAATATCCCGGCGCGACCCAGCGACTCCAGCAGAGCGCAGCCTTGCCGGCCCAGATGTTGAATGCGGTCGATCATCGCGGTCCCCCGCTGCCCAGGATATCGGCATGGAAATCCATCGCCGGGTAATGGAAGGGCACCGGCCCGTCGGGCTCGCCGTGCATGAACTGGCTGACCCGGGGATCGAGGTCCGCATCGAGGCTCGCCGGCGTGCCATGGGCCATCACCTGGCCATCGGCGATCACGTAGACGTAGTCGGCGATGCTCAGGGTTTCCTTGATGTCGTGGGATACGATCACCGCCGTCAGTCCCAGGGCCTCGTTGAGGCGCTTGATCAGCTGCACCAGCACGCCCAGGGAGATGGGGTCCTGGCCGGCGAAGGGCTCATCGTAGAGGATCAGCTCCGGGTCCAGGGCGATGGCGCGTGCCAGCGCTACCCGGCGGGCCATGCCGCCGGAAAGCTCCGAGGGCATCAGCCCCCGGGCCCCGCGCAGCCCGACGGCCTGCAGCTTCATCAGCACCACGTCACGGATCATTGCCTCGGGCAGGTCGGTATGCACCCGCAGCGGGAAGGCCACGTTCTCGTAGACATCAATATCGGAAAACAGCGCCCCGCTCTGGAACAGCATCCCCATGCGTCGGCGCAGCACGAACAGCGCCTTGCGCGACAGCGCATGGACGTCCTGGCCATCGATGCGAACATGCCCCGCATCTGGGGTCAGCTGACCGCCGATCATCTTGAGCAAGGTAGTCTTGCCGGTACCACTGGGGCCCATGATGGCCGTGATCCGGCCGCGCGGGATGACCAGATCGATGCCGCGGAAGATGTCCATCTCGCCGCGCGAGAAGTGCAGGCTCTCCACTTCCACGAAGGGCGAGTCCGTCATCGTTTTACCATCCTCGAAAATATTATCGAACATCGTATCCTAACCATGCCCCGCGGCGCCAGCGTCCCGCGCGTCTTGCACCGCCCGGGCCCGACATGTTCAATGTGCGCCCGCCACTCACCGTCCCGGATCTCGCCATGCTTCTCCCCCTGCTGATCGTCATGCTCGGCTTCGTCGGCCTGCTATGGAGTGCCGACCGCTTCGTCGGTGCCGCCGCCGCCACCGCCTGGCGGGCTGGCATGAGCACCCTGTTGGTGGGGATGACCGTCGTCTCGCTGGGCACCTCAGCACCGGAGATCGTGGTCTCGGTGATGGCCTCTCTCGATGGCGCGCCTGACCTGGCCATCGGCAATGCGCTGGGCTCCAACATCGCCAACATTGCCCTGGTGCTGGGCGTGACGGCGCTGGTGGTGCCGATCCCGGTGCGCTTCTCCATCGTGCGCCGCGAGCTGCCGCTGCTGCTCGGCGCCACGGGCCTGGCCGGCTACGCCCTGGCCAACGGCCACCTCGAGCGCTTCGACGGCGTGCTGCTGCTGGTGCTGCTGGTGTTCAGCCTGTGGTGGCTGTTCCGCGCCGACACCCCCGATGACGAGAGTGCCGGCGAGATCCCCGGCATGCCAATGGGCCAGGCCCTGGGCTGGCTGGTGGCCACGCTGGTGATCATGGTGGCCAGCTCGCGCGCCCTGGTGTGGGGCGCCAGCGAGCTGGCCCGAGGACTCGGCGTCAGCGAGCTTACGATCGGGCTGACCGTGGTGGCCATCGGCACCAGCCTGCCGGAACTGGCGGCCTGCCTGGCCAGCGCTCTCAAGCGCCACCACGACCTGGCCATCGGCAACGTCATCGGCTCCAACCTCTTCAACATGCTGACCGTGCTTCCGGTGCCGGCGCTGCTGGCCCCGGGCGCCACGGACCCCGCCGCGGCCGGTCGCGACTACCCGGTAATGCTGCTGCTGACCCTGGCCCTGGGGGCGCTGCTGCTGTGGAACCGCCGCGGCCACCTGGGGCGCCTGCCCGGGGGCCTGCTGGTGATAAGCTATGCCGGCTATCTGGCCTGGCTCGGCATCGCCGGCCCTTCCGCCGTCGGCTGACCCTTGAGTGAAACCCCACAACGGGCAACAATCACCGCCATGACCAATGACGCTCCCTCAGCGGCCGGCACGTCCCTCCTGCGCGAGAGTGCCCGCCGTACCCTGGAACTGGAACAGCAGGCCATCGCCGCCCTGGCCGGACGCCTCGACGATGCCTTCGACCACGCCTGCGCGCTGATCCTGGCCTGCCGCGGACGCGTGGTGGTCACCGGCATGGGCAAGTCGGGCCATATCGCCGGCAAGATCGCCGCCACCCTGGCCAGCACCGGCACACCGGCCTTCTTCGTGCATCCCGGCGAGGCCAGCCACGGCGACCTGGGCATGATCACCCCCGGCGATGTGGTGCTGGCCCTCTCCCATTCCGGCGAGACCGCCGAGGTCACCGCCCTGCTGCCCCTGCTCAAGCGCATGGGCACGCCGCTGATCAGCATGACCGGCCGACCGGGCTCGACCCTCGGCCGCCATGCCGACGCCCACCTGGATGCCGGCGTCGAGCGCGAGGCCTGTCCGCTGGACCTGGCCCCCACCTCGTCCACCACCGCCGCCCTGGCGCTCGGCGACGCCCTGGCCGTGGCGCTGCTCGAGTCACGCGGCTTCACCGCCGAGGACTTCGCCCTCTCCCACCCCGGCGGCAGCCTGGGCAAGCGCCTGCTGCTGCGGGTCGCCGATCTGATGCACGAAGGCGTTCGACTGCCCAGGGTCGACCTGGGCAGCCCGCTGCGTGATGCCCTGCTGGAGATCACCCGCCAGGGGCTGGGCTTCACCTGCGTGGTCGACGCCGACGGACGCCTGGCCGGGGTCTACACCGACGGCGACCTACGCCGTACCCTCGACCAGCACAGTGACCTCTCGGGCCTCACCGTCGACGATGTCATGACCCGGCCCGGCAAGCGCATCGCCCCGGACACCCTGGCCGCCGAGGCGGTACGCATCATGGAGGACAACCGCATCTCGGCGCTGGCCGTGGTCGATGCCGACGGCCGCCCGGTCGGCGCCCTGCACATGCATGATCTGCTCGCCAGCGGCGTCATCTGACGCCCTTTACGCCCACCCCAAGCCCCAGACTGCTGGAGACACCATGAGCCTCGATTCCCCTCCGCTCGACAGCCAACTCATCGACCGCCTGCGCCGCGTCCGCCTGCTCGCCCTGGACGTGGACGGCGTACTCACCGATGGACGCCTCTACTTCCAGGCCGATGGCGTCGAGATCAAGGCCTTCCACACCCACGATGGCCATGGCATCAAGCTGGCGCAGCGTGCCGGCATCGTGGTGGCGCTGATCACCGGCCGCGATTCGCCGATGGTCAACCAGCGTGCCGCCGCGCTGGGCGTCAAGCATGTCTTCCAGGGGGCCGAGAAGAAGCTCAGCGTGCTGCGCGAGCTGTGCCGCGGCCTGGGGCTGGAGCTCGAGCAGGTCGCCTACTGCGGCGACGACATGCCTGATGTGGCCGCCATCCGACGCGCCGGAGTCGGCATCAGCGTGCCTGGCGCGCCGGCCTATATCCGCCAGCATGCCGACTGGGTTACCGAAGCCGTGGGTGGCCATGGCGCCGTGCGCGAGATCTGCGACACCCTGCTCCAGGCCCAGGGGCACTGGGACGCCGTACTCGACACCTACCTGCACGGCACGACCTGAGCCATGCGCTTGCCGCGCCCTGGCTTTCGCACCGGCCTGTTGCTGCTGCTGCTCGCCCTGGGCGGCGGACTGGCGCTGCTCGACCTGCGCGACACCCCGCTCCCCGGCCCCGTGCCGGGGGGCGAGGCCGGCGAGCCGGACTACTACCTGGAAGACGCCAGGCTGACCCGCTTCGATGCCCAAGGACGCCCCCACCAGCGGCTCGACTCGCCGCGCCTGACCCACACCCCGCATGACGACGTCACCCGTCTGGAGCAGCCGCAGGGACGGCTGCTGGACGACTCGGGACGGGTCTGGCTGGCCAGCGGAGAGCGCGGCACCCTGGGGACGGGCGGCAACCCACTGACCCTCTCCGGCAATGCACGACTCCTGGCCCCCGCCGAGCGCTGGCAGCTCGACACCGAGGTGCTCCACTTCGACGCCGACAGCGGCCATGCCTGGAGCGACACCCCGGCCCAGCTGCGCCAGCCGCCCCAGCGGATGCGTGGCGAGCACTTCGACGCCTGGATCCATGACAACCGCGCCCGGCTGACCGACAATGTACGCGGCCACCATCCGCCCGACACCCGCGAGGAGCCCGAGTCATGACGCCCCCCCCCTTAGCCCCCTTGCTGACCCTTGCTATGGTCGGCTTGCTGATGGGCAGTGCACCAACCCTGGCCCTGGAGGGCGATGCCAGCGCCCCGGTCGAGGTGACGGCCGACCGTCTCGACCTCGATGATCGTGCCGGTACCGCCGTCTACACCGGCGACGTGGACATCCGCCAGGGCAGCATGCAGCTGACCGGCGCCCGGGTGGAGATCCAGCGCAACGACCAGGGCCAACTGGCTCGCGCCACCGCCACCGGCGAACGCGCCTACATCGAGCAGAAGCCCGCCCCGGACGAGCCTCTGGTCCGCGGCTGGGGGCGCACCATCGTCTACCATGTCGCCGAGCGCCGCATCGAGCTGATCGACCGGGCCGAGCTGCATCAGAGCGGCGATACCTTCGACGGCGGCTACCTGGAATACTTCCTCGACCGTCGCGTGGTCCAGGCGCGCGCCGAGGCCGAGGGCGTTAATGAACGCCAGCGCGTACGCATGACCCTGGAACCCGAGCAGCAGGACGGCCAGTGATGAAGACCCTGAGCGCCCTCCATCTGGCCAAGAGCTACAAGCGACGCCGGGTGGTGCAGGACATCAGCCTTTCCATCGAGCAGGGCCGGATCGTCGGGCTGCTCGGCCCCAACGGGGCCGGCAAGACCACCTCGTTCTACATGATCGTCGGACTGGTGCGGGCCGACGCCGGGGAAGTCCGTATCGACGACCTCGACCTCTCCACGGCGGCCATGCACGAGCGGGCACGGGCCGGCATCGGCTACCTGCCCCAGGAGGCCTCGATCTTTCGCAAGCTGTCGGTCGCCGACAACATCATGGCGATCCTCGAGACCCGCAAGGAGCTCGACCGCGCCGCTCGCAGGGACCATCTCGAGCAGCTGCTCGAGGACTTCCACGTGACGCATATCCGCGACAACCTCGGCATGAGCCTTTCCGGGGGCGAACGCCGCCGGGTCGAGATCGCCCGTGCGCTGGCGACGGAGCCCGCCTTCATCCTGCTCGACGAACCCTTCGCCGGGGTCGATCCCATCTCGGTGGGCGAGATCAAGGGCATCATCCGCCAGCTCAAGGCCCGCGGCATCGGGGTGCTGATCACTGACCACAACGTCCGCGATACCCTGGACATCTGCGATACCGCCTACATCGTCGGTGACGGGCGCATCATCGCCAATGGAGATCCTGAAACGATCCTCGCCGACCAGCGGGTCCGCGAGGTCTACCTGGGCGAGGACTTCCGTCTCTGACCACAGTCACCTGATATATCTGTCGTTATTCCGCGACGGCATGAAGATTGCGCATGGCACGATTGTTGCATTTTTTGCGCTTGCAAGCCCCCCGACCAGCGGCTAGGGTTGGGGTTTTCGGCAAGTCGAGGGCACTCGTCTCATGGCCATGAAGGCGTCCCTGCAACTGCGTGTCGGTACCCAGCTGACCATGACCCCCCAGCTGCAGCAGGCCATCGCGCTGCTGCAGCTCTCGACCCTGGACCTGCGCCAGGAGATCCAGCAGGCGCTGGAATCCAACCCGATGCTCGAGGTCGAGGATGACTTCGGCGAGCAGGCGGTGAGCGAGGCGACCGACGAGGAGTGGGCCAGCGAGATCCCCGACGAACTCAGCACCGACAGCGACTGGTCCGACACCTACCAGGACCTCGGCACCGCGCCCACCGGCGGCAGTGGCGAGGGCCCGGACTTCGAGCGCCAGGCATCGGGCCAGAGCCTCCAGGGCCACCTGGCCTGGCAGCTGGCCATGACCGACCTGGACGCACGCCAGCTGCACATCGCCGAAAGCCTGATCGACGGCGTCAACGGCGACGGCTACCTGACCCAGCCCCTGGAGGATATCCGTGACGGCCTCAGGGCCCAGGGCCTCGACGGCCTCAAGACCCGCGAAGTCGAGCAGGTGCTGCTGCGCCTGCAGCAGTTCGAGCCCACGGGGGTCTTCGCCCGCGACCTGCGCGAGTGCCTGATGCTGCAGCTGGCTGCCCTGCCCGACACCACCCCGCTGCTGCCGCAGGCCCGCCGCCTGATCCGCCAGTTCCTAGAGGCGCTCGCCGGCGACGATCGCCGCCTGCTCAAGCGCCGGCTCGGCCTCGACGACGACGCCCTGAACACGGTGATCAAGCGGGTGCGCTCCCTGGACCCGCGCCCCGGCAGCGCCTTCTCCGATAGCGATGGCGCCTATGTCATCCCCGACCTCATCGCCCGCCACACCCGCGATGGCTGGCAGGTGGAACTCAACCCGGAGGCCATGCCGCGGCTGCGCATCCAGCCCGACTATGCCGCGTTGATCCGACGGGCCGACAAGAGCGAGGACAACCAGTTCCTCAAGGACCACCTGCAGGAGGCGCGCTGGCTGATGAAGAGCCTCTCCAGCCGCAACGACACCCTGCTGCGCGTGGGCCGCGAGATCATGGTGCGCCAGCTCGACTTCCTGGAGCGCGGCGAGGAGTCGATGAAGCCGCTGATCCTGGCCGACATCGCCCAGGTCGTGGAGATGCACGAATCGACTATCTCGCGGGTCACCACCCAGAAGTTCATCCACACCCCGCGCGGAATGTTCGAGCTCAAGTACTTCTTTTCCAGCCAGGTGGGGGGCAGCGGCAGCGAGGGCGATGCCCACTCCAGCACCGCCATCCGCGCGCGCCTGCGCAAGCTGATCCAGGACGAGCCGCCTCGCAAACCCCTCTCCGACAGCAAGCTGGTCACTCTGCTCGACGAAGCCGGCATCAGCGTCGCGCGGCGCACGATCGCGAAGTACCGCGAAGCGATGGGCATCCCCTCCTCCAGCGAACGCAAGCGGCTGCGTTGAGGCGCTCCCGCAGGCCCCGGACTTCCTCCTCTCGCGTGGCCGCAAGCGGTTGAAATGACGCCGGTCATGCGCCTTTCGAATCCCCTCGGTCGAGGGGCTATGCAGAACAGCAAAAAGGGTTACAATCGACCCATAACCCGAAAGAGCAAGGAGCGTGTCATGCAAGTCAACATCACCGGCCATCATGTGGAACTGACCGACGCCCTGCGTGACTATGTGCAAGAAAAGCTCACCCGCGTGGAGCGCCACTACGACAATATCACCAACGTGCAGGTCACCCTCTCCGTGGAGAAGGAGCGCCAGCAGGCGGCCTGTACCCTGCATGCTGCCGGTGCCGAACTGCATGCCGAAGCCATGGACAACGACATGTACGCGGCCATCGATGCGCTGGCCGACAAGATCGATCGCCAACTGGTCAAGCACAAGGAAAAGGCCCAGGCCCGCGCCCAGGGCGCCGGTGCCCGCTGATTCCGTCATGACACTGGACGCCATCCTGCCCCCGGAGCGCACCCTCTTCGATGTGCCTGGAGGGAGCAAGAAACGCGTGCTGGAGTTCTTCAGCACCTTCATCGCCCAGAACACGCCCAGTCTCGACAGCCAGGAGGTCTTCAGCCGGCTGATCGGGCGCGAGCGGCTGGGGAGTACCGGTATCGGCCACGGGGTCGCCATTCCCCATGCCCGTAACCCCCACTGCAAGGCCCCCATCGCCGGCTTCCTCAAGCTGGCCGAACCGGTGGACTTCGACGCCATCGACGGTGAGCCGGTCGACCTGGTGTTCGTGCTGCTGGTGCCCGAGGAAGCCGACGAGGCCCACCTGGCCCTGCTCGGCCAAGTCGCCAGCGTGATGAACGATGCCGACACCCGGGCCGGGCTGCGTCACAGCACCAGCCAGCGCGAACTCCATGAACGCCTCACAGAGGCGATCCGACGACAGGCCTCGGCCGGCTGAGCCCTCCCGCCTAGGGGGCCTCTGCCCGGCCATACCCACGACCAGGAGACCCGCATGCAGCTTGTGATCATCAGTGGCCGGTCAGGCTCCGGCAAGTCGATCGCGCTGCAGGCGTTGGAAGACCTGGGCTACTACGCCATCGACAACCTGCCGGCCATGCTGCTCGGTCCGCTCGTCGATGAACTGCAGGATGACCGCTCGCTGCGCTCCTCGATCGCCGTCAGCATCGATGCCCGCAATCTGCCCGCGGCCCTGGAGCGCTTTCCCGAGCTGCTCGAGGAGCTGCGGGGCCGCCGGGTCGACTGCCAAGTGGTCTATCTGACCACCGACGTGCGTGTGCTCCTCGAACGCTACTCCCAGACCCGCCGCCGACACCCCCTGACCCGCGGCAGCGACATGACCCTTGCCGAGGCGATCGATACCGAGGAGCACTCCCTCTCCGAGATCCGCGACCTCGCCGACCTGGTGATCGACACCACGCGCCTCTCGGTGCACGATCTCCGGGGGCGCATCACCGACCAGGTCGCCGGCCACCGCGCCGAGCGGATGACCCTGACCGTGGAGTCCTTCGGCTTCAAGCGCGGCGTGCCGCTCGATGCGGACATCGTCTTCGATGCCCGCTGCCTGCCCAACCCCTACTGGGATCCGGCGCTGCGTGATGCCACCGGGCGCGACCCTAGCATCATCGCCTTCCTCGACGGCTACCCGATCGTCGGCGAGATGCTCGACGACATCCTCGCCTGGGTGGAGCGCTGGCTGCCGCACTACCAGGCCAGCCAGCGCAGCTACCTCACCGTGGCCATCGGCTGCACCGGCGGCCAGCACCGCTCGGTCTACCTGGCCGAACGCCTCGCCGATCAGCTGGCGAGCCGGCATGCCGGAGTGCGGCTGCGCCATCGTGAACTAAGGGTGCAAATCACCCTCCCCGCCGACCAGGACGTGGCCGGGGATAAACAAGAGCAGGAAGGAACCTGACGCGTGCCGAGTCGCAAGCTGACCCTGACCAACCGGCGCGGCTTGCATGCCCGCGCCGCCACCAAGCTGGTGCAATGCTGCCAGCCCTTCGCCGCCCGGGTCACCGTATGCCGCGGTAGCCAACAGGCCGATGCCGACAACATCATGTCGCTGCTGATACTCGCCGCCCCCTACGGCACCGAGCTCGAGGTCTGCACCGAAGGGCAGGACGCCGAGGCGGCCCTCGAGGCGATCACCCGACTCTTCGAGGCCCGCTTCGAGGAGGACGGCTGACGGCGTCAGCCACCCGCCACCATCATCTCGTCGACCAGCCAGCTGCCGGTATGGATGCTGCCGCGAGTATCGATATCGTCGCCGACGCCGACCAGGCCCTGGAACATCGTCTCCAGGTTGCCGGCGATGGTGAACTCCTCCACCGGATGCTGGATCTCGCCGTCCTCGACCCAGAAACCGGCGGCGCCACGGGAGTAGTCGCCGGTCACGCCATTGACCCCCTGCCCCATCAGCTCGGTGACCAACACGCCGCGGCCCATGCGGGCGAGCAGCGCCTCGCGGCTCTCCAGCGGTGCGGTGATGCGCAGGTTGCGCGCCCCCCCGGCATTGCCGGTCGTCTCCAGGCCCAGCCGCCGGGCACTGTAGGCCGAGAGCATGTAGCTGGCCAGGCGGCCGTCGCGCACGAAGACATTGTCGCGGGTCTGCACGCCGTCGCCGTCGAACGGCGAGCTCGCCATGGCGCCGACTTCCATGGGCCGCTCACCGAGGCTGAACCACTCGGGAAAGAGCGGAGTATCGAGCCGATCGCACAGGAAGGAGGCCTGGCGATAGAGGGCGCCTCCGGCGATCGCCCCCATCAGGTGGCCGATCAGGCCACTGGCGAGGGTCGGGTCGAAGAGCACCGGCATCCGCCCGGTGACCGGCCGACGGGCACCCAGGCGTCGCAGCGTGCGGTGAGCAGCACTCTCGCCCACCGCGTCGGCGGCGGCCAGATCGCGTGGGTCCCGGGCGCTGGTGTAGTCATAGTCGCGCTGCATGCCGTTCTCGTCCTCGGCAATCAGCATGCAGGAGAGCGAATGGCGGCTGCCGCGCTGGCTGCCCAGAAAGCCGTGACTGTTGGCATAGACGCGCACTCCCTCGCCGCTGGAGAGGCTGGCCCCGTCGGAGCTCTTGATGCCCGCCATGCCGCGGCCGGCCGACTCGCAGCGCAGGGCCAGATCGGTGGCCGCATCGATGGACAGCGGCCACGGATGGTGGACATCGAGGTCCGGCAGCTCGCTGGCCATCCGTCGCGCCTCGGCCAGGCCCGAGGCCGGATCCTCGCCGGTGTGACGGGCGATGGCCAGGGCCTTCTCGACCACGGCACGCACCGAGGCCTCGCCGGCGTCGCTGGAGGAGGCACTGCCCTTGCGCTGCCCCACATAGACGGTCACGGCGATCCCCTGGTCCCGCGACAGCTCGACCGTCTCCACCTCGCCCTCGCGGACACTGACGCCGACGCCCTGGTCGACGCTGGCCCCCACCTCGCAGGCATCGGCCCCCAGCCGACGGGCCAGGTCCAGGGCCGTCCGGGCGCGACTCTCCAGCAGGGTCTGCTGCGCGGCGGCATCGAAAGCCTGTGTCATGAACGTCTCTCCTCACTTGGTCGGCCATCGGGCCGGCCCTGTCGATGGTGCATTGTCCAGCCCCGTGCCGCGGGCTGATATACTAGTGCGCAATTCGATCCCGACTGAAGTGGAACCGGCATGACCCAGGATGACCTCTCCCCGGCCGACGAGCGGCCCAGCAAGTCCCAGATCAAGCGCGAGATGCAGGCCCTGCAGCAGCTCGGCGAGCAGATCATCGCCATGAGCGATGCCCAGCGCGCCCGTTTCCCGCTCTCCGACGACCTGCTGCATGCCATCGAGGAGACGGCACGCATCAAGGCCCGCGAGGCTCGCCGCCGCCACATGCAGTACGTCGGCAAGCTGATGCGCGGCGAAGACCTCGACGGCATCCAGGCGGTGTTCGACGCGATCGAGAACGAGACGCTGCGCCGCGATCATGCCTTTCATCGCCTCGAGAAGTGGCGCGACCGGCTGATCGACGAGGGCGACGACGCCGTGGAGACCTTCGTCGACGAGTTCCCCGAGGTCGATCGTCAGGCCCTGCGCCAGCTGATCCGCAATGCTCGCCGCGAGCGGGAGCAGGACAAGCCCCCGACCAACGCTCGCCGACTCTTCCGGCTGATTCGCGATACCGCCGGCCTCTGAAGCTGGAAGCTTTAAGCCGGAAGCTGGAAGTTACCAAAGCCCCGTCAAACCATGACTTCTTCCCGCTTCCAGCCGCGAAGCGGCGCTCTTCAAGCTTACAGCTTACAGCTCCCCGAAGGGGTCATGACTGGGTTCCCCCCACGGTCAGTTCGTCGAGCTTGAGCGTCGGCTGTCCCACGCCCACCGGCACGCCCTGCCCCTCCTTGCCGCAGACGCCGATGCCGGTGTCGAGTTCCATGTCGTGGCCGATCATCGAGACCCGGCCCATGGCCTCGGGGCCGTTGCCGATCAGGGTCGCCCCCTTGACCGGCGCGGTGATCTTGCCGTCCTCGATCAGGTAGGCCTCACTTGCCGAGAAGACGAACTTTCCGGAGGTGATGTCCACCTGGCCGCCGCCGAAGCTCACCGCGTAGATCCCGCGGCGCACGCTCTTCAGGATGTCCGCCGGGTCATCGTTGCCGGCGCGCATGTAGGTGTTGGTCATGCGCGGCATCGGCAGGTGGGCGAACGACTCGCGCCGCGCGTTGCCGGTCGGCGCCATGCCCATCAGCCGGGCATTGAGCTTGTCCTGCATGTAGCCGGTCAGGATGCCGTCCTCGATCAGGGTGGTGCTCTGGCCCGGGGTCCCTTCGTCATCGACGGAGAGCGAGCCGCGCCGGTCGTCGAGGGTGGCATCGTCGACCACGGTGACGCCGCGTGAGGCGACCCGCTGGCCGATCCGCCCGGCGAAGGCCGAGCTGCCCTTGCGATTGAAGTCCCCCTCCAGGCCATGGCCCACCGCCTCGTGGAGCAGGATGCCCGGCCAGCCCGGGCCCAGCACCACCGGCATCTGGCCGGCCGGCGCCGCAACGGCCTCCAGGTTGACCAGTGCCTGGCGCACCGCCTCCTTGGCATAGCGCTCGGCGACGTTCTCGTCGCGCAGTCGCACCATGGCATAGCGGCCGCCACCGCCGGCGCTGCCCCGTTCACGGCGTCCGTTGCGCACCGCGATCACGCTGACATTGAAGCGCACCAGCGGGCGAATGTCCGCCGCCAGGGTGCCATCGCTTGCACGCACCAGCACCACCTCGTGGACTCCGGTGAGCGAGGCGCTGACCTGGGCCACCGAGGGATCCGCCGCCCGGGCCACCCGGTCGGCGAGCTTGAGCATGGCGATCTTGTCCTCGGCGGAGAGGCCGGTAAGCGGATCGACCCCGGCATAGCGGGCCTGGCTGGCCATGGCCACGCCCGGCGCCGCCGCCCGTCGCTCGCCGCGGCGCACGATGCCGGCGGCAGTGCGTCCGGTCTCGGCCAGGGCATCGACGGTGATCTGGTTGGAATAGGCGAAGCCGGTCTTCTCGCCGGCCAGGGCGCGCACCCCGACGCCACCATCGATGTTGTAGCTGGCCTCCTTGACCTCGCCGTCCTCCAGCACCCAGCCCTCGTGCCAGCTGCGCTGGAAGTAGAGGTCGGCATAGTCGATGCCCGGGCCCATGGCGTGGCCCAGCCCGTCATCCAGGGCCGCGAGGTCGAGGCCGCCCGGCGTCAGCAGGACAGCGGAGGCCTCGTCGAGCATGGCGTGAGTCTGTGATGTCATTCGGCACTTTCCAGAGAGATCCGCGGCGAGGTCCAGGGGCCCTGCACGCGATAGTGGATTCGGGTCACGCGGTCGATGGCGTCACCGAACAGCTTGTCGGCGAGGTACAGGGCGCCGCCGACCACCGGGGCGCCGGCCAGCACTGCCGCCAACGGCAGGTTGCTGCTCACCGGGACGGTGACGGCCAGGCGCTGGTCGAGTTCCCGACGCGCCAGGTCGACGCTGCCGTCCAGGGTGAAGCGGGTCGCCGGCCCTTCGATCTCCACCGGACCGCGGGTTTCCAGCACTCCACCATACAGGGTAGCGGCACCGGTGACACGATCGAAGGCGGTCCCCTGGCCGGTGACATCGGAGAAGTCGAGCCGCAACCGACGCAACAGGTTGTCGACGTTGAGCAGGCCGACGACCCGCGCCGAGGGCGACTCGATGTTGACGAAGCGCCCGTCGCGCAGCGCCACCTCGAGACTGCCCCGGGAGCGAGCCAGGGCGAACTGCCAGGGCGCCCCCGGCCAGGCCAGCTGGCTCGTCACCCGGGTCTCGGCGCTGCGCACGGCCACCGGCTGGCCCAGCACCGCCAGGGCAGTGCCCAGGTCCCGGCCATCCAGGTCGAGCCGCGCCCGGGTCAGGCTGTCCCCGGCCCCGCTCGCCTCCCACACCAGGTTGCCATGGGCGCTGATCTGGCCCAGCGTCAGGCCCAGGGGATCGACCACCAGCCGGTCGGCCGCCGACCGCCAGCGCCCATTGAAGGGGCCGAGGCGCTGCCCCTGCCAGGTGATCTCGGCGATCCGCAGCCGGCCGTCGGGCAAGGATTCGAGGCCGTCCGGCAGGGGGGTCGCCTCGGGCGGCACATCGAGCTCGTCCAGCAGCCGGCCGCTGCCGCTGGCCGGCGGCACCAGGGCGTCCAGCGCCAGCCGCTCCAGCGTGATATCCAGGGCGTCTCCCAGAGCGGGCCGATACGACAGGTGCCCGCTGGCCAGGCTGCCATCCAGCGAAAGTTCCCAGCCCCCGCCGCGGGCACCGCCCTCCATGGCCAGCGACCCCAGGCAGCGTGACTGGACCTGCAGGCAGTCGGTCTCGATGGCTAGCGAGGAGAGCGCCGCCGGCCCGGCACTGCCGCCCTGGCCGCGGCCGCTCTGGGCGATCAACGGCGACAGCGCACGGGCCCAGTCGGCCACCGGCAGGCGCGGCTGATAGGCCGCGACGCTCCAGCCGGGCCCGCGGGGCCAGGCGTCCGGCCGGCGGCCCAGCCATGCCTGCCCCTGCCCGGAGGCGCCACCGTCGAGCTCGCGCCAGCGCAGGCCCAGCCGGTCGCCGAGGCGGCCATCGAGGCGGCCCTGGGCCAGGTCGAAGGTCAGCTGCAGGGGGAGGCGTGCCTCGCGGCGCTTGCCCAGCGGCTCCGGCAGGGCGATGGCCAGTCCCTCCAGGCCGCTGTCGAGGCGCAGCGAGATGCCCTCGTCGCCGAACGCCAGGCGCCCCTGCCAGGGCAGCTGGCCCGCGATCAGGCCGCCGAGGCCCGGCATGCCGCTCCACTCGGCGATGGCCTGCGCCTCGGCCCGGCCGGCGAGGTCGAACCCGCCGCCGAGAGTGTCGATCTCGCTGGTCACGGGCCCGCCCAGCAGTCGCCCGGCCAGGCGACCCTCCAGGCCGCCCTCCTCGCCGCGCTGACGCCAGGCGAGAGGGCCCTGGAGGTCGCGGAACGCCAGCTGCAAGGGGGCATGGACGAGCCTCGGGAAGTCCGCCTCGGTGGCGATGTCCAGGGCCAGGGACTCGGGCTCGCCCAGGGTCAGCGACAGGTCCAGGGTGCCAGACGCTCGGCCCTCGCCCTGCCAGTCCTCCACCGCCGCCATGCCCTCGACGGGCAGCGCCAGCAGGTAGCGGCGCAGCGCCGCGGCCGAGGCCTCCAGCTCGCCATTCACCTCCAGACGCTCGTCCGCCAGGCGCACCTCGCCGGCACGCGCCTCGACCCCCAGGCTCTCAGCGCGGTCCACCTCCGCCGTCAGGGTCCCGTCTTCCATCCGCAGGCGCCCGCTGACCTCCTCGAGGGCCGGCCAGCCGAGCGCAAAGGGCAGGCGACCCTCCTCCACGGCCAGATCCAGTTGCAGGGATGGCGAGGTCTGCTCGCCTTCACCGCTCAAGGGCACATGGAGGCGCAGTGAGCCCTCGGGCACCCGGCCGGCCAGCCCGCCGGCCAGCCAGTCGGCGAGCTCCGGCCCCAGCACGCCCACCGGCAGCCAGTCGATCAGGGGAGTGTCGACGGCGTCCACCTCGCGGAAGTCGAGCTGGAGACCGAAGCCGCCGCGCTGGCCACCGCCCACCGAGAGCCCGAAGCCTCCCTCGACCGTTGCCCCGTTCCAGACGACCTCGAGCTCGCGCCCGCTGACGAAGCTGCGCGGGCCATCGTAGGCCCAGTCGATCACGCCGCTGGCCCGGGAGAGCGCCATGGGCGCGCCGAACACCCGCGGAAAGTGCAGCCGGCTGTCGCGGCCGGCGAACTCGACGTGGCCCCTGAGGCCCCGCGAGGTCACCCAGACATCCAGGGGGCCGCCCCCGGGGGCGTGCTGCCAGGGGGACACCGCCACCTCGGTTGCCGAGGCCCGGGCGATCCAGTCGCCGCCCTCCCGGCCCAGCCCCAGGGCGGTGACCCGTCCGCGCGGGTCCAGGCTGTCGAGCACCCGCGCCAGGGCCTCGGGCAGTGGCAGCCGGTCGCGCCAGGCGGCCAGGGCTCCGAGGTCGAACTCGCTGGTGTTGAGCCACCAGCCATCGTCTCGGCTGCGAACATGCCAGTAGCGAGGCACGGCCGGCCCGGTGGCTGCTGCTTCGCCCTCCCCCTCGGGGCGGGCCCAGTCGGCGCTGCGCGCATCGCCCTCGAGCCAGCCCTGCCAGCCCGACGCCTCGCGCAGCCACTGGCCGCGGGCCGTCACTCGGTTGAGCACGATGGCCGACGGTGACGTCTCGTCGGCGGCGGACTCGGGCTGGGCGAGGGCCAGCAGGGGGGCGTCGATGTCGAGGCGCAGGTCGGCCAGGGCGCCCCGATGCCAGCGGCCCCAGAGGCGCGCCTCGCCGCTGGCGGCCTCCAGGCGCAGGGCGTCGCCATAACCCAGCACCTCGGACAGCCCCAGCAGGCTGTCCAGGCGCATCTCGGCCTGCAGGGCCGCGCTGAAGTCGCGCAGTCCCGAGGGCCCGGGGACCAGTTCCATCACCGCCCGGATGGCCTGCCCCCGCTGCCCCTCCACCAGCACCTCGCCCTCCAGGTGGGTGCGGCGCGCGTCCCCGGTCATCACCAGGCGCGGCGCCTTGAGCACGGCACGCTCCTTGCGGCCATGCAGCACCAGGCTGACGTCCTCGACCCAGGCACTCTGGCGCAGCAACATGCCGACCCAGAAGTCGAGGCGATCGAGGTCGAAGGCGGCCTCGGGCACCAGCTCGGGGGGAAGCTCCGCGGGCGCTGGCCAGTGCCAGCGTCCGGCCGGATCCTGGTAGAGGTGCACGGTCACGCCCTGTACCCGGGCATCAGCCACCAGGGGCACCCCGGCGGCCAGGCTGGCGAGGCTGTCCAGGCGCAGCTGCGCCCGCTTCACCTCGAGCAAGGGGACATGCCCCAGCCCCTCCCGGGAGCGGATCAGCAGGTCGTCGATCGCCAGGTGCGGATCCAGCCGCTGCAGACCAACCGTCAACTCGTCCAGCTCGACCACCGCATTGAAGCGCGCCGAGAGCAGGCGCTCCAGTCGCGGCGCCTGCTCCTCGAGCAGCACCGGTAGCAGGCGCAGCATCAGGGTCAGCACCGCCAGCAGCGACAGCAGCAGCGCCACCAGGGTCAACAGCCAGCGAGAGACCAGGCGGGTCAAGGACATGGGCTCACATCAGCACGATGTCGTACTGCTCCTGGGAGTAGTGGATCTCCACCTGGAAGCGGATCGGCTTGCCAATGAACTCTTCCAGATCGGCCACCGCGGCGGACTCCTCGTCGAGCAGGCGATCCACCACCGCCTGGGAGGCCAGCACGGCATAGGTCTCGGCACTGTAGGCCCGGTCCTCGCGCAGGATCTCGCGGAAGACCTCGTAGCAGACCGACTCCGGGGTCTTGAGCGTGCCGCGGCCCGCACAGGTCGGACAGGGCTCGCACAGCGTCTGCTCCAGGCTCTCCCGGGTGCGCTTGCGGGTCAGCTGGACGAGGCCCAGCTCGGTGACGCCGGTACACTTGGTCTTGGCGTGATCGCGCTCCAGCGACTTCTCGAGCATGCGCAGCACCTGACGCTGATGCTCGGTGTCATCCATGTCGATGAAGTCGATGATGATGATGCCGCCGAGGTTGCGCAGCCGCAGCTGGCGGGCGATCGCGGTGGCGGCCTCGAGGTTGGTCTTGAAGATCGTCTCCTCGAGGTTGCGATGGCCCACGTAGCCGCCGGTGTTGACGTCGATGGTGGTCATCGCCTCGGTGGGGTCGATGACCAGATACCCGCCCGACTTGAGCTGCACCTTGCGCCCCAGCGCCTTCTGGATCTCGTCCTCGACGCTGAACAGGTCGAAGATCGGCCGCTCGCCGGCATAGTGCTCGATACGCTCCACCGCCGCAGGCATGAACTCCTCGGCAAACTCGATCAGCTTGACGTAATTTTCCCGGGAGTCGATGCGCACCTTCTCGATATCGTCGCGCATGACGTCGCGCAGGGTGCGCATGAACAGGGGGAGGTCGTCGTAGACCACACCGGGGGCCGGCGCGGTCACCTTGCGCTCGCTGACCCGCCGCCACAGACGCAGCAGGAAGTGCATGTCGGCGGCGAGTTCCTCGACGCCGACGCCCTCGGCGGCGGTGCGCACGATGAAGCCGCCGGTCACCTCCAGCTGCTGCTCGGTGCCGGCCGCCTCGACCAGGCCGCGCAGGCGCTCGCGCTCCATCTCGTCCTCGATGCGCTGGGAGACCCCGTGGTGGGGCGAATCGGGCATGTAGACCAGGTAGCGCGAGGGCACCGAGAGATGGGTGGTCAGCCGCGCCCCCTTGGAGCCGATCGGGTCCTTGGTCACCTGCACCACCAGGGCCTGGCCCTCATGCAGCAGCGCCGCGATGGAGACCTGCTCGTCGGCCGGGGTGCCGGAAGGCATCACCTCGTGGGCATGAATGAAGGCGGCACGGTCCAGGCCGATGTCGACGAAGGCGGCCTGCATGCCCGGCAGCACGCGTACCACCTTGCCCTTGTAGATGTTGCCGACGATGCCACGGCGTCGGGCCCGCTCGATGAAGGCCTCCTGCAGCACGCCGTTCTCCACCACGGCGACACGGGTTTCCATCGGCGTCAGGTTGATGAGTACTTCACCGCTCATGCGGAAATCCTTGTCCAGAAAAGTCTGCCGCCATTATGACATAGGCCCGCTCGGGAGAGCCCCGTTCCAGAGCGGCACGCCCTGCCGGGCCAGCAGCTCGGCGGTCTCGAAGAGCGGCAGCCCCACCACCGCCGAGTGGCTGCCCTCGATGTGCTCGACGAACACCGCGGCCAGGCCCTGGATGGCATAGCCGCCGGCCTTGTCCGCCGGCTCCCCGGTGGCCCAGTAGGCGGTAAGCTCGGCGGCGGTGATCGCGCGCATGAAGACGCGGGTGGTCACGCAGGCCGTCAGCAGCCCGGCGGGGCCAGTGACCGCCACGCCGGTGAGTACCTCGTGGGCACGACCGGATAGCCCCCGCAGCATGGCCGCGGCCTGCTCGCGCCCCGCCGGCTTGCCGAGGATCGCGCCGTCGCACACCACGGCGGTATCCGAGCCCAGGGCGGGGTGCGCGGAGAGGCGGGCACCGGCCAGCGCCTTCTCCCGGGCCAGGCGGAGCACATAGTCGTGCGCCGCCTCGCCGGATCTCGGGGTCTCGTCGATGTCCACGGGGCGCACCTCCACCACCACGCCGATCGAAGCGAGCAGGTCGCGACGACGCGGCGAGGCCGAGGCCAGGCACAGCACGGTGTCGGGGGTCATGGCAGCTCCGGAGCGGGGGGCATGAGGGTCAGTTGCCGGCGAGGCGGCGGCCCAGCGCCACGAACAGGGTGGTAAACCAGGGCCAGAGCACGGCCCCGATCAGCGCGGAGAGCAGGAAGGAGAGGTGCATCGAGAAGGGCCCGAACAGGGCCCTGAGCCACTGTTCGGCCAGCTGGACCATGCCCAGCAGCACGAAGATCAGCACCGCCTGCTGGACCAGCGAATAGGCCCGGAAGCGCGCATAGACCAGCGCGCAGAGGAAGGCCAGCAGCGACAGCAGCAGGGCATTCTGTCCCAGCGGCGCGCCCTCGATGAGATCCACCAGAAGGCCCAGCACGAAGCCGTGGAAGACGCCGACCCGCAGCGGCTCGCGCATGCACCAGTAGATCAGCATCAGCCCCAGCCAGTCGGGGCGCCACACCTGCCAGCCATCGGCCAGCGGCATCACCTGCAGGCACAGGGCCAGCAGCAGGGTCACCCAGATCCACAGCAGGTTGGCGGGCGGGAATGTGGCCATCAGGGCGTCTCCTCGTCGGCCGCCGCCGTGCCGGTGCGACGGGCCGCCTCGAGGGCCGGGGCAGCCAGTTCGCCCTCGGGGGGGGCGGCGGGCGGCGCGGGCGGAAACAGCAGCAGAAAGTGCCGTGAGCGCTGCAGCTGTGCCACCGGCGCGGCGGTGACCCGGGCGAAGGGCTCGCCCGGGTCATGGACCACCGCCGAGACCCTGGCCACCGGGTAGCCCGGCGGGAAGCGCTCGCCCAGCCCCGAGGTGGTCAGCAGGTCGCCCTCGCGGATGTCGGCGGTGTCAGGCACATGCATGACGTTGAGGGCATCGTAGCTACCCGCCCCCTGGAGGATGAAGCGCAGCCCGTTGCGATTGATCTGCACCGGCAGGGCATGGCTGGCATCGGCCAGCAGCAGTACCCGGCTGGAATAGGCCGAGGTGGCGGTGATCTGGCCGACCAGCCCCGAGGCATCCAGCACCGGCTGGCCGACGTAGACACCGTCTCGGCGGCCACGGTCGATGACCATCTGGTGGGTGAAGGGGTCGGGGTCGAGCGACAGCAGCTCGGCGGTGATGTAGGGCATGTCGCGCAGGCGGGTGGCCGCGAGCAGTTCCCGCAGCCGCACGTTCTCGGCGGTGAGGCTCGCCATGCGCTGCACCCGATGCGACAGCGTCAGGATCTGCTTGCGCAGGCGACGGTTCTCGTCCACCAGGGCGCGCTGGTCGGAGAGTGCCAGCGCGGCCCAGTTGAGGACATCGCTGGGCAGGCTGACCAGCCACTGAACGGGCGCCACCAGGGTCGAGAGCTGGGTCCGCACGGGCTCCATACGGGTGAAGCGCGTGTCGACGAACATCAGCGCCGACGCCAGGATCACGCACAACAGCATGCGATAGCCCGGCAGCGGTCCATGCGAGAACAGCGGCTTGATAGGGCGTCCCCCCGGGTCAATCGCTGGACAGCAACTCGAAGGTGTGCTGGTCGATCATCTCCAGGGCCTTGCCACCGCCCCGGGCCACGCAGGTCAGCGGGTCCTCGGCGACGATCACCGGCAGTCCGGTCTCCTCGGCGATCAGCTTGTCGAGATCGCGCAGCAGCGCCCCGCCGCCGGTCAGCACCAGGCCGCGTTCGGCGATGTCGGAGGCGAGCTCCGGTGGCGACTGTTCGAGGGCACTCTTCACCGCAGCGACGATGGAGCCCAGGGTCTCCTGGAGGGCGTCGAGGATCTCGTGGGAGTTGAGCGTGAAGCTGCGCGGGATCCCCTCGGCCAGGTTGCGGCCGCGCACGTCGATCTCGCGCAGCTCGCCGCCCGGATAGGCGCAGCCGATCTCTTCCTTGATCCGCTCGGCGGTGGCCTCGCCGATCAGGCTGCCGTAGTGGCGGCGCACGTAGGCAGTGATCGCTTCGTCGAAGCGGTCACCGCCGACGCGGATGGATTCCGAGTAGACCACGCCGTTGAGCGAGATGATGGCGATCTCGCTGGTGCCGCCGCCGATGTCGACAACCATCGAGCCCTGGGCCTCATCTACTGGCAGGCCGGCACCGATGGCGGCCGCCATGGGCTCCTCGATCAGGAACACCTCGCGGGCGCCGGCGCCCTCGGCGGACTCCTTGATGGCACGGCGTTCGACCTGGGTCGACATGCAGGGCACACAGACCAGCACGCGGGGGCTCGGCGTCAGGAAGGTGCTCTGGTGAACCTTGCGGATGAAGTACTGTAGCATCTGCTCGGTGACGGTGAAATCGGCGATCACACCGTCCTTCATCGGGCGGATGGCGGTGATGTTACCGGGGGTGCGACCCAGCATGCGCTTGGCATCGGCCCCCACCGCGGCCACGCTGCGCATGTTGCCGGACTGGCGAATCGCCACGACCGATGGCTCATCGAGCACAATGCCGCGACCGCGGACATAGATCAGCGTATTGGCCGTCCCCAGGTCGATCGACAGATCGCTGGAAAACAGCCCCCTCAAGCGTTTGAACATGGAGTCGTTACCTAGTGCAGTCCGGGAACCCTGTGCGGACGCAAACGGTATCACCGCGGCCCCCCGGCAGCAAGCAAAGTCCCGCGGCGCGCGGCATTCCCGGACCTGCCAGCGAGGCGGCGGATGTGATACCTTCTGCGGTCATTTCCCAGATTCCACTCCCTGTCGAGGACATCCGATCATGGCGCTTGAACACGCAGACGTTCTCAGGGCCGCCCACCTGGCCCGGCTCGGCCTGGACGATCACGAGGCCGCCCACTACCTGGACGACCTGGGCCGCATCCTGGCGATGGTCGACCAGCTCCAGACCCTGGACACCGAGGGGGTCGCACCGCTGGCCCACCCCCTGGAGACCACCCAGCGGCTGCGCGCCGACGAGGTCACCGAGACCGACCAGCGCGACCGCTTCCAGCGCTGCGCCCCGGCGGTGGAGCAGGGCCTCTACCTGGTCCCGCGGGTCGTCGAATGACCCGTGCCACTCCCATCCGTTTCCGGCAAGCCATCACGGAGCCCAGGGCCCATGCATGACAAGACTCTGACGGAACTCGCCACCGGCCTCGCGACCGGCGAGTTCTCCAGCCGCGAGCTCACCCAGGCGCTGCTCGCGCGCATCGACCACCTCGACGGCGGCCTCAACAGCTTTATCACCGTGACCGCCGAGCAGGCCCTGGCAACCGCCGACCGTGCCGATGCCGCCCGCGCCGCCGGCGAGGCCGGCCCGCTGACCGGCGTCCCCCTGGCGCTCAAGGACATCTTCTGCACCGCGGGCGTCAAGACCAGTGCCGGGTCGAAGATGCTCGACAACTTCGTCGCCCCCTACGACGCCACCGTGGTCGAGAAGCTCAAGGCCGCCGGCACCGTGAGCCTGGGCAAGACCAACATGGACGAGTTCGCCATGGGCTCCTCCAACGAGAACAGCTTCTTCGGGCCAGTGCAGAACCCCTGGGACCGGGACGCCGTGCCGGGCGGCAGCTCCGGGGGCAGCGCCGCCGCCGTGGCCGCGGGCCTGGTACCCGCCGCCATGGGCACCGACACCGGCGGCTCGATCCGCCAGCCGGCCGCCTTCTGCGGCATCACCGGCCTCAAGCCCACCTACGGACGGGTCTCGCGCTACGGCATCATCGCCTACGCCTCGAGCCTCGACCAGGCCGGCCCCATGGCACGCAGCGCCGAGGACTGCGCCCGCCTGCTCGGTGCCATCGCCGGCCATGACCCGCGCGATTCCACCAGCGTGGCCCGCGGCGTGCCCGACTACACCGAGGAGCTCGACGCGCCCCTGGCCGGGCTGAAGATCGGCCTGCCCCGGGAATACTTCGGCGACGGCCTCGACCCCGCGGTGGAGGGCGCCGTGCGCGAGGCGATCCGCGTCTACGAGTCGCTGGGGGCCACGGTGCGCGAGGTCAGCCTGCCGCACACCCACTACGCCATCCCGGCCTACTACGTCATCGCCCCGGCGGAGGCCTCGTCCAACCTGGCGCGCTATGACGGCGTGCGCTTCGGCCACCGCTGCGACGCCCCCGCCGACCTGACCGACCTCTACAAGCGCTCGCGGGCCGAAGGCTTCGGCGAGGAGGTCAAGCGGCGCATCCTGATGGGCACCCACACCCTCTCCGAAGGCTTCTTCGACGCCTATTACAAGAAGGCCCAGCAGGTCCGCCGGCTGATCCGCCAGGACTTCCTGGATGCCTTCGACGAGGTCGACGTGCTGATGGGCCCGGCCTCGCCGACCCCGGCCTTCGACCTGGGCGCCAACAAGGACCCGGTCTCGATGTACCTGCAGGACATCTACACCATCGCCATCAACCTGGCGGGCATCCCCGGCATCAGCGTGCCGGCCGGCTTTTCCGGCGGCCGCCCCGTGGGGCTCCAGATACTGGGCACCCACTTCGCCGAGGCGCGGCTGCTCAACGTCGCCCACCAGTTCCAGCAGGCCACCGACTGGCACCTGCGTCGCCCCGCGCTTGCCGAGGAGACCCTCTGATGCAATGGGAAACCGTGATCGGGCTGGAGGTCCACGTCCAGCTCGCCACCCAGTCGAAGATCTTCTCCGGCGCCCCCACCGCCTTCGGCGCCGCCCCCAACAGCCAGGCCTGCGCCGTGGACCTGGGCCTGCCCGGCGTGCTGCCGGTGCTCAACGAGGCCGCGGTGGCCATGGCCGTGCAGTTCGGGCTGGGGATCCACGCCGAGATCCCCGAGGTCTCGGTGTTCGACCGCAAGAACTACTTCTACCCGGACCTGCCCAAGGGCTACCAGACCAGCCAGATGTATCACCCCATCGTCGGTCCCGGCGAGGTGGAGATCACCCTGGAGGACGGCGAGACCCGGCGCATCCGCGTGCACCATGCCCATCTGGAGGAGGATGCCGGCAAGTCGCTCCACGATCCCTTTGCCAACGGCAGGGGTCACGGCATGACCGGCATCGATCTGAACCGCGCCGGCACCCCGCTGCTGGAGATCGTCTCCGAGCCGGACCTGCGCTCGGCGAAGGAGGCCGCGGCCTACCTCAAGGCGATCCATTCGATCGTCACCTACCTGGGCATCTCGGACGGCAACATGGCCGAGGGCTCGATGCGCTGCGACGTCAATGTCTCGGTCCGCCCGCGGGGCCAGGCGAGCTTCGGCACCCGCGCCGAGGTCAAGAACGTCAACTCCTTCCGCTTCGTCGAGCGCGCCATCGCCTTCGAGGTGGAGCGCCAGATCGAGCTGCTCGAGGACGGCGGCGAGGTGGTCCAGGAGACCCGCCTGTTCGACCCGGAGCGCGACGAGACCCGCAGCATGCGCACCAAGGAGCAGGCCAACGACTACCGCTACTTCCCCTGCCCCGACCTGCTGCCGGTGGTGCTCGATCGAGCCTATGTCGACCACCTGCGCGACCACCTGCCGGAGCTGCCCGCCGACAAGCGCGCCCGCTTCCAGGCGGCGCTGGGGCTCTCCGCCTATGACGCCGGGGTGCTCTCGGCGAGCCGCGAGATGGCCGAGTACTTCGAGGCGGTCAAGGAGGTCTGCGGCGATGCCAAGCTGGCCGCCAACTGGGTCCAGGGCGAGCTCTCCGGCGCGCTGAACCGCGAGGGCCTGCCGATCCAGGACAGCCCGGTCTCGGCGACCCAGCTCGGCGAGCTGGTCAGTCGGGTGATGGATGACACCATCAACGGCAAGGCCGCCAAGCAGGTCTTCCAGGCGCTGTGGAACGGCGAGGGCCAATCCGCCGACGAGGTGATCGAGGCCAAGGGACTCAAGCAGGTCACCGACACCGGCGCCATCGAGGCGATGATCGACCGGGTGATCGCCGACAGCCCTGCCCAGGTGGCGCAATACCGGGATGCCGAACCCGACAAGCGTGGCAAGATGATCGGCTACTTCGTCGGCCAGGTGATGAAGGCCTCCCGGGGCACCGCCAATCCCCAGCAGGTCAACGGCCTGCTCAAGGAAAAGCTCGACGCCCTGTGCTGAGCATCGGGGCGGGCCTCGCGCCCGCCCCCCGATTTCAAAGGACGACCCATGGCAGACGATGTCGGCGCGCGCCTGCGTGCCCTGCGCACCCTGAAGGGCATCTCCCAGCGCGAGCTGGCCAAGCGCTGCGGCGTCACCCACTCCAGCCTGTCGCTGATCGAGCAGGGCAAGGTGAGCCCCTCGGTCAGCTCGCTGAAGAAGATCCTCGACGCCATTCCGATGAGCGTCGGGGACTTCTTCACCATGGACCTGGAGAGTCGCAACCAGGTGTTCTATTCGGCCGACGAGCTGGCCGACGTGGGCTCGGGTGATGTCATCTACAAGCTGGTAGGCGCCAACCGCGCCAGCCGCGCCCTGGCCTTCATGATCGAGACCTACCCGCCCGACGCCGACACCGGCCGCGAGATGATCGCCCACCAGGGCGAGGAGGCCGGCGTGGTACTGGAGGGCGAAATCGAGATCACCATCGGCGCCGAGACGCGTCTGCTCACGGTCGGCGAGGCCTACTACTTCGACACCAACGTCCCCCACCGCTTCCGCAATCCCGGCCGCGAGCCCTGCCGGCTGGTCAGCTGCGCCACCCCGGCGCGGACCTTCTGACCCGCCGCCTCAGGCGCCCTTCAGCTTCTCTATCTCCTCGCGTAGCGCCTCCGCCTCCTCGGTCAGCGAGGCGTTGGCGCGCATGTCGCCGTTTCGGGCGGCCAGCATGGCCTGCTCGAGCTTGCGCTCGTAGGTCTTCTGCAGCTTCTTGGAGGGATCGCTCTTGAAGAGTCCGAACATGGCGGCGGCTCCTGCCGGGAATGTCCCGACAGGCTACGCGTCTCGCCGGCATAAAGCGATGCAATAGTTGTACACTTATAAATTTTCGTACACGAAAACCACAAGGCCGGCGCCCTGGCGCCGGCCTTGTGGTATCGAATACCGAGAGCGTTTTCATCAGGTCGAAAGCGACATCCATACCATCTTGAGCTCGGAGTATTCCTCCAGGCTGTGGTGGGACTTGTCCCGGCCATTGCCTGACTGCTTGACCCCGCCGAAGGGGACCGTCTGGTCACCACCGGCCCAGTTGTTGACAAACACCTGGCCGGAGGCCAGCCGCCGCGTCACGCGCATGATGCGGTCGATGTCCTGGCTCCACAGGCCCGCGGCCAGGCCGAAGTCGCTGTCGTTGGCCATGGCGACGGCCTCCTCCTCGCTGTCGAAGCCGAACACCGAGAGCACCGGCCCGAAGACCTCCTCGCGGCCGATGGCCATCGCCGGGGTCACGCCATCGAACACCGTCGGCGAGATGAACAGCCCCTTCCCCTCCAGCGCCTGGCCCCCGGTGCGCAGCCGGGCGCCCTCCTCCACCCCGCGGCGGATGTAGTCCATGACGCGCCGATGCTGGGTCTCGTCGACGATCGCCCCCATGAAGCTCTCCGGGTCGAGCGGGTCGCCGGGCTGCATCCCCTCGGCGGCGGCCAGCACCTTCTCGACGAAGGCCTCGCGGATCGAGTTCTCCACCAGCAGGCGGGAACCGGCGATGCACACCTCGCCCTGGTTGTGGAAGATCGCCTCGGCGGCGTGCTGGGCCACCCCGTCCAGGTCCTTGCAGTCGGCGAAGACGAGGTTCGGGCTCTTGCCGCCGCACTCCAGGAACACCTTCTTGAGGTTCGACTGGCCGGCGTACTGCATCAGCTGCTTGCCGACCCCGGTGGAGCCGGTGAAGGCCAGGCAGTCGACCTGCATGGAGAGCGCCAGCGCCTTGCCGACGGTGTGACCGAAGCCCGGCAGCACCTGGAAGACCCCGCGGGGCAGGCCCGCCTCCTGGGCCAGCTGGGCCAGGCGCAACGCCGAGAGCGGCGACTTCTCCGAGGGCTTGAGGATGACGCTGTTGCCGGCGGCCAGCGCCGGGGCGATCTTCCAGGCGGTCATCATCAGCGGGAAGTTCCAGGGCACGATGGAGGCCACCACCCCCAGCGGCTCGCGCAGCACCAGCGCCAGGGTCTCCTCGCCGGTGGGGGCCACCTCGCCGTAGAGCTTGTCGATGCACTCCGCCTGGTAGCGCAGGCAGCCGATGGCCCCCGCCATGTCGCCCAGCGAGCTATTCACCGGCTTGCCCATGTCCAGGGTGTCGAGCAGCGCCAGCTCGTGCTTGTTGGCCTCCATCAGGTCGGCCAGGCGCAGCAGCACCTTCTTGCGCCGCCCCGGCGCCAGGCGCGACCAGTCGCCACGGGTGAAGGCCGCCCGGGCATGGCCCACGGCGATCTCGGCGTCGGCGGCGTCGCAGCTGGCGACCCGGGCCAGGCGTTCGCCGGTGGCCGGGTTGAGGGTCTCGAAGGTCTCGCCGCTGGCAGCCGCGACGAAGGCGTCGTCGATGAAGGCACGCGACTCGAGGGGCAGGCCGGCGGCCAGGGCCTGCCAGTCGGCCAGCGTCTTGGGGGGTTCGGGACGGCTCATGCGGGTCTCTCCTCGGTATGCGGTTCGTCGGCGACCCTCGCCGCCAGGCACCGGGCGGTCTCGTCCAGCGCCTCGCGGGCCAGGGTTACCAGGTCATCGATCTGCTCGCGGGTGATCACCAGGGGCGGGGCGATGATCATCGTATCACCCACCGAGCGCATCACCAGGCCACGGCGGAAGCTGATGTCGCGGCACCGGTTGCCGGCGGCGAGGGCCTTGTCGAAGCGCTCGCCGCTGGCGGGGTCGATGAGCTCCAGGGCCCCCATCAGCCCCAGCGAGCGGGCCTCGCCGACCAGCGGATGGTCGGCGAGCGTGGCCCAGCGACGCGCCAGGTAGGGCCCCAGCTCGTCGCGCACCCGCTCGACCACGCCCTCGGCCTCCATGATCTCCAGGTTCTTCAGCGCCACCGCGGCACATACCGGGTGACCCGAGTAGGTAAAGCCGTGGAAGAACTCGCCGCCCTCCTCGATCAGTGTGTCGGCGACCCGATCGCCGACCAGCACCCCGCCGATCGGCAGGTAGCCGGAGGAAAGCCCCTTGGCGATGGGCATCAGGTCGGGGGCGAGATCAAAGTGGACGCTGCCGAACCACTCGCCGAGGCGACCGAAGCCGCAGATCACCTCATCGACCACCAGCAGGATGTCGTATCGTGCCAGGACCGCCTTGACGGCGGGCCAGTAGCTCGCCGGTGGCATGATGGCACCGCCGGCGCCCTGCACCGGCTCGGCGATAAATGCCGCCACCCGATCTTCCCCCAACTCCTGTATCTTCGCCTCCAGGGCCACTGCGCACTCACGGCCGAAGGCCTCGGGATCCTGATTGCGGCCCTCTCCAAGCCGCCCTTCGCCAAACCAGTAGGGTTGGCGGACATGGGTGATGCCCGGCACGCAGGGGCCACCCTGGTCGTGCATCGGCGCCATGCCGCCCAGACTCAGGCCGGCTACGGTGGAGCCGTGGTAGCCGTTCTCGCGGCCGATCACCCACTGCTTCTCCGGCTTGCCCTTGAGTGCCCAGTAACGGCGCACCATGCGCAACACGGTGTCGTTGGCCTCGGAGCCGGAGCCGGTGAAAAAGACGTGGTTGAGGTGCGAGGGTGCCAGCGCACAAAGCTTCTCGGCCAGCTTCACCGCCGGCGGGTGCGTGGTCTTGAAGAAGGTATTGTAGAAGGGCAGCTGGCGCATCTGCTCGGTGGCGGCCATTACCAGCTCCTCGCGTCCGTAGCCGAGGTTGACGCACCACAGGCCGGCCATGCCGTCGAGAATCCGGTTGCCCTCGGCGTCATGAATGTAGACCCCCTCGGCGCGCTCGATCACGCGGCTACCCTCCTCGCCCAGTGCCTTGAAGTCGGTGAAGGGGTGCAGGTGGTGGGCACGATCCAGTGCTTGAAGCGAATGCGGCATGCTGGCTCTCCGGGTCGGGACGACGGCCTCAGGCATCGACGGCGGGTGACGGATTGCGGGCACCGCGATGGACGTCGCAGGCCGCGGCGAAGGCCCGGAAAAGGGCGTCGTAGAGCGGGTGCTCGCAGGGCCTCCACTCGGGGTGCCACTGCACCGCCAGGGCGAAGCCAGGGGCACCGGCGACCGATACCGCTTCGACAAGCCCGTCCGGGGCCAGGGCCTCGGCGACGAGCCCCGGCCCCAGCTCGGCGATGCCCTGCTGGTGCAGCGAATTGACGCGGGACAGCGGCTCGGGGTAGAGCGCGGCGAGCCGTCCGCCGGGCACCAGGGTGATGTCGTGGCTCGGGGCATACTTCGCCTCGCGGTCGCCTTCCGGCTCACGATGGTCAAGCATGCCCGGCACCCGCTGCACCGCCTGGTGAAGGGTGCCGCCGAAGGCCACGTTGAGCTCCTGGAAGCCGCGACAGATGCCCAGCAGCGGCAGCCCCAGGTCCAGGGCAGCGGGAATCCAGCCCAGCGCCGCGGCATCGCGATGGGGGTCATCCCGGGTGTTCTCCGGGGCACGTTCGGCCCCGTAACGCTGCGGCTCCACGTTGGTGTAGCTGCCGGTGAGCAGCAGGCCGTCCAGCGACGCCAACAGCTCGCTCTCCACGGCGTCCTCCCACACCGGCAGGATCACCGGCGCCAGACCATAGTCGCGCAGGGCGGAGAGGTACTTGTCGGTGACCATGTGCGCGGGGTGGCCTTCCACCTCGCGCCGACAGGCGATCACGCCTACCAGGGGTCGAGTGCGCATGGCGGTCTCCTCGGAACACGCATGATGATTGTTATGCTTTGCTCAACATAACGTCGTTGATTAACCTTGCCAACCCCCGCCGAAGCCCGGCCGGCGCCCATGCCCATCAACCCATTGTTTTTCATTGAAAAGAAAGAGATGCCGATGATCCTTTAGCCATCAGCACCCACCACCATGCGTAAAAGATTTGACAACATAGACCTGTGATTCAAAGATGACAGCCATCGAACAATGACCCACAGCCGATAGGTGGCCCCATGCCCTCCTCTGCCGATGAAGCCCGCGACTTCCTCGACCGCCATCCCGACGTCGACAGCATTGACCTGCTGATCAGCGACCTGAACGGCGTGTTGCGCGGCAAGCGCATCCCCCGCGACAACCTCGAGAAGGCCTTCCGCGACGGGGTCAACCTGCCCGCGTCGGTGTTCGCCCTGGACATCCTGGGCAACACCATCGAGGCCACGGGTCTGGGCCTCTCGATCGGCGACAGCGATCGGGTCTGCCGCCCGGTGGCGGGCAGCCTGATGCCGAGCCCCTGGCTGCGCGACGCCCGCCAGGCGCAGCTGCTGATGACCATGACCGAGGCCGACGGGGCGCCCTTCTTCGCCGACCCGCGCCAGGTGCTCGCCCGGGTGCTGGAGCGCTTCCGCCGCGCCGGGCTGACGCCGGTGGTGGCCGTGGAGATGGAGTTCAGTCTCGTCGATCGCCGCCGGGACCCCCTGGGCATGGTCCAGCCGCCCTGCTCGCCGGCGACCGGCGAGCGCGCCGCGCAGAGCCAGCTCTACTCGATCAACGAGCTCGACGAGTATGCCGACCTGCTCGAGGAGATCCATGCCGCCGCCCGGACCCAGCGGCTGCCGCTGGATACCGCCCTCAAGGAGTGCGCCCCGGGACAGTTCGAGATCAACCTGATCCACTGCGATGATGCCCTCGCGGCCTGCGACAGCGCGGTGCTGCTCAAGCGCCTGATCAAGGGTGTGGCCCTGCACCATGGTTTCGAGGCCACCTTCATGGCCAAGCCCTATGGCCAGGAGGCCGGCAACGGCACCCATGTCCATATCAGCCTGCTCGACGAGGCGGGGAACAACGTCTTCGCGGCCGATGACGGCGCCCCGCTCGGCACGCCGCGGATGCAGCACGCCGTGGCCGGGCTGCTCGAGCTGATGCCGGCCTCCATGGCGCTCTTCGCCCCCAACCTCAACTCCTTCCGCCGCTTCCAGCCCGGGCTCTATGTGCCGATGGCCCCCACCTGGGGCTACGACAACCGCTCGGTGGCGCTGCGCATCCCCTCGGGACCCAATGCGGCGCGGCGCATCGAGCACCGGGTGGCCGGCGCCGACGTCAACCCCTACCTGCTGCTGGCGACCCTGCTCGGCGCCATCGACCATGGGTTGCAGCAGCGGCTGACACCGCCGCCGGCCATCACCGGCAACGCCTATGACCAGGCCGCACCCAGCCTGACCAACAGCTGGTGCCAGGCCCTGGACCTGCTGGAGCAGAGCGAGCCCCTGGCCGAGGCACTGGGCGCGGACTTCCTCGCGGTCTTCCTGGCCAATCGCCGTGCCGAGCGCGACCAGGCCCTGCAGGCGGTCAGCAAGCTCGAGTACGACTGGTACCTGCGCCACGTGTGACCTCGAGTGCCCTCGACTCCATGGTCACCGGGAGAGCGTTGTCGTGCCGTCACGACACCGATCGCGCGACCCGGCAGGCCTACTCGAGGAGACGCATCCCCTGTTCGATATCGGCGGCGATGGCGTGGCAGAACCCTTCCCTGTCTCCCCGGGACAGGGCCAGGGTCAGTCACCATACCCCAAACAGACTCATATGCAGCTCCGCCCATCACCCGGTTGCTACCTCCATGAGGCCCTGAGAGTGTGATCACACCTTACAGCGAGCATTGTCATGACCCAGTCGCGCCCCCCGTCCTACTATTCTGCGTCCGTCATCAGGGAATCCGATTACCCCATTCTCGAGGGCAATCACCGGGTCGACGTCGCCATCGTGGGTGGCGGCTTCACGGGCGTGGCCACGGCCGTCGAGCTGAGCGAGCGGGGCTATCGGGTGGCGGTGATCGAGGCGAACAAGATCGGCTGGGGGGCCAGTGGACGCAACGGCGGCCAGGTCACCGGCAGCCTGTCCGGCGAGGACGCCATGCGCCGCCAGATGCGTCGCACCCTCGGCGATGAGGCCGCCGATTTCGTCTGGGATCTCCGCTGGCGCGGCCAGCGCATCATTCGCGAACGTGTCGAGAAATACGCCATTCCCTGCGACCTCAAGCACGGCCACCGCCAACGCGATCAACCGCCGGACGTCTGAGGCGCTTTGCCCCCGACAACGACAGCGCCCCGGCCATCACTGGCCGGGGCGCTGTCTTTCATGACGAGATGGCGCTCCTTCAGCCACCTTGCGAGGAGACGGCATTCCACTGCGGCTGCCCCTCCTCGAGCAGCACCCGGTCGCCCTGGGGCGGGTTGTCCAGGCGGCTGGTCTGCACCGTCTCGCCGTGGCGCCAGGTGACCTGGTAGCCCTCGGTCTCCTGACGGGTGTCGACCACGGTACGGCACTCCTGGCGGGTGGTGGTACGCGGCTGGGACTGTGCCGCCTGGGCATGCTGGCGTGCCTCCACGCGCTCCTGGACCTCACGGCCGGCCAAGCCGCCGCCGATGGCCCCGGCCAGCGTGGCTATCTTCTTGCCGCTGCCGCCGCCGACCTGGTTGCCGAGCAGGCCGCCGACGATGGCCCCGGCGGCGGTGCCCACCACGCGATGGGGATCACGGCTGGCGCCCTGCCCCGTCGGGGCTTCCGGTGGCAGCTGCACGACCACCTGCTCGCACACCTCGCGGGGGGTCTCCACGGTACGCGTCAGGGTCTCCACGCTGGTAATCTCGGCGTACTCGGGGCCGCGCTGCTGGTCCTGGATCTGCCAGGCTCCGAAGGCCAGCCCGCCCAGCCCCAGCACGGCCAGGGTAGACCCCACCACGATCGATTTGCTCATCTGTCACCTCCTGAAGGGCGCGGGACGCCACTGCTGAAATACCATCGGACTCCAGGCGTGAGTGACCATGACGGCTTGGGGCGATGAGAGGGGTCGCGCAATCCGGCACCACCCGACGAGGCCCAGTATAGGCCGACTTGCCCTCTCGAGGTGGCGAGGGAGACGGCTTCCACATTCTCTCCCTGGCTGTCGCCCGATGGAGACGGCCACGGCGGTCAAGCCAGCGGCTCGCTGGCGGAGGTGACGAGCTGGGCATTCGGCGCATCGACCGCCGGCCGATCGGGCATCAGGTGCTGACGTGCCTCCAGCCAGCGGCGGGTGGCGGCGACCCGGTTGAAGGTGAAGACATGCAGGCCGACGAAGCCGGCACCGGGATCGCCCAGGACCGGCCCCACCCCCTCCAGCAGGGCATCGGGATAGTAGGGCGAGGGCCTCAGCAGCCGTGCCATCCAGCCCGACTGGCGGCGCAGGGCGCGCACCGAGGGGCCCAGCCCCAGGCGCAGGGCGATGGCGAGGAGTCGTCTGGGCTCCATCACCCCGGGAATGCCGGCATGGACCGGCAGCGGCAGGCCGAGCCGCCGCTGCCGCTCGCGCCAGGCCAGCAGCGGCCTCGCCTCGAAGCACAGCTGGGTCACGGCGTAGTCGGCCAGCGCCGCCTTGGCCTCCAGGTCACGCTGCAGGTCGGCCGCCTCGATGCGGTGGTGACCCTCGGGATAGGCGGGCACGCCGAGGCGCGCCGGGCGCAGTTCGAGCCCGTCCATGGCCTCGAGCAGTGCCAGGCCGTGGGGGTAGGCCCCCACCGCTCGCTCGGCATCCCCGCCCACCACGAAGGCGTCATCGATGCCCAGCGCCGCCACGCGCCCCAGCAGCCGCTCCAGGTGGGCGCGGTCGTGCACCAGCCGGGCGGCGAGGTGCGGCACCACCCGAAAGCCCCGCCCGACCAGCCATTCGCTGGCCTCCAGGGTGCGCTCCAGGCCGCGGCGCGGCGAGCAGGTCACGGTGACCACGGCGCCGTACGGCAGGGCCCGGGCCGCCTCCTGCAGGCCGGTGATGGGCAACAGCTCGTAGCGGCTCGCCTGCCAGACGGGGCGGGCGAGGGCCGCCGTCAGGGCGGCCCGATTGGCATCGTTCATGGCGGTTTATCCCTTGGGGATCGCCTTGCTGGGATCATGGAAGGGCTTATCCACCACCACGGCGTCCTGGGGGCCGGTATTGGCCTCGATGCGCAGCGGCGTGCCCAGCTCGGCGTACTCGACCGGCACCATGGCGTAGCCGATGTTGCGCTCCTGGCGCGGCGAGCGGGTGGCCGAGGTCACCTTGCCGATCCGCTCGCCGTGCGCCGCGAACACCGGGAAGACGTCGATCATCGCGCCGTCGGTGAAGTAGCCGACGCTCGGGCCGTCGATCTCCACCCCCACCAGCTTGCGCGACACCCCCTCGGCCTTGATGCGCTCCAGGGCGGCGCGGCCGATGAAGTCGTCGTCGCCACGCAGGTCGACCATCCAGTCGTAGCCCATGCCCACCTCGAAGGGGTTGGTGTCGTACCAGATGTCGCAGCCGAAGGCGAGGATGCCGCCCTCGATGCGGCGGATGTGGCAGGGGCCGATCACCTGCATGTCGTGGGGGCGGCCGGCCTCGAAGACCCGCTGCCAGAGCGCCTCGCCGAAGCGGCTGGCCTCGCGCAGGTAGATCTCGTAGCCGATCTCCCCGGAGTAGCCGGTGCGCGAGATCACCACCGACATGCCGTCGAGCTCGGCCTCCATCAGGTGGTAGTAGGGCATCGCCAGCACCGCCTCGCCGAACAGGTCCACCATCACCGCCTTGGCCTTCGGCCCCTGGACCTGCACCGGCGCCACGTCCACTTCCTGGAGGGTCACCTCGAGGCCGGAATTGACCGTCAGGCCGCGACACCATAGCAGGATGTCGCTGTCGGCCAGCGAGAGCCAGAAGCGGTTCTCCTCGACACGCAGCAGTACCGGGTCGTTGAGGATGCCGCCGTCGGGGGCGGTGACGAAGACGTACTTGCACTGCCCCACCTGGCAATGACGCATATCCCGGGGGACCAGCCGCTGGGTGAAGGCGAAGGCGTCGGGGCCTGCGATCTCGATCTGGCGCTCGACGCCGACGTCCCACAGGGTCACGCCCTGCACCAGGGCCCAGTACTCGTCTACCGGATCGGTGTAGAGGCGCGGATGGTAGTGGTGGTTATAGACGCTGTACTTGCGCACCCCGTGTCGCCGCGAGGCATAGAAGAACGGTGACTTGCGGATGCGCGGATAGAGCAGGATCTCCGGCGCCGATGGGGTGTTCTGAGTGCTCTGGATGCTCTCGATGGCCTGGGACATGACCGCCTCCTCCCCTGTCTCGCTGGCGGGGACCGGCGCCCGCCGGCCGCCCTTGCCTTCGACACTAGCCCCGGTGGCGACGGCCCATCTCGCCATGGACGCCCCGCTCTTTGGCGTGGGCGACAGGGCCGGCCGCGGCCTGTCGCCGCCAGGCAAGGGGGCGTCGCCGCGGGACAGCATGCCGCCCGGGGCCTGCCTTATCCTGCGGGAAACCCTCGAAATGAGGAGGACGACCATGGCGACCCTACCCTCGCAGGCAGACGCGGTGATCATCGGCCTGGGCGGCATCGTCGGCGCCTCGGTGGCCCACCACCTGATCGAGCAGGGCTGGACGAACCTGGTGGGGCTCGAGACCTCCGCCCTCCCCTCGGACATCGGCTCCACCGCCCACGCCTCCGATTTCTGCTTCATGACCGCCCACGATCGGCTCTCCTGCTACACCACCACCTACAGCCAGCGCTTCTATGAGGCCCTGGGGCACTACCACAAGGTCGGCGGCCTGGAGATCGCCCGGGTCGGCGACGAGGCGCGCCTGGCCGAACTGCAGCGCAAGGTCGCCTCGGGCAAGGCCTTCGGCACCAACGTCCGCATGGTAAATGCCGACGAGGTGGTGGCACGCTTTCCCCTGCTCGACCGCGACCAAGTGCTGGGCGGCATGTGGGACCCCGACGCCGGCCTGGTGATCCCGCGCTCCCAGCGGGTGGCCGGCGAGCTGATCGAACGCGCCGTGGCGGGCGGCCAGCTGCGCGCCTTCGCCGAGACCCCGGCGCTGGATATCGACGTCCAGGACGGCCGGGTGTGCGGCGTCGAGACGCCCAGGGGCTATGTCGCCACCCCGCGGGTGATCATCACCTCGGGCATCTGGGGGCCGATCCCCGCCGCCATGGGTGGCGCGGCCCTGCCGCTGATGCCAGTGGAGCATCCGCTGCTGTTCTTCGGCCCCTTCGAGACCTTCGCCGGCACCGGCAAGGAGATCGGCTACCCGCTGCTGCGCGACCAGGGCAACTCCGCCTACCTGCGCGATACCGGCGACCCGACCAGCACCGAGGGCGGCCAGCTGGAGTGGGGCTACTATGAGTCCCGCGAGCCGCGGCTGGTGGATCCTCGCGCCATCCTCCCGCGCGACCGGGCACGCCTCTCCCCTTCCATGCGCGACCTCGAGCTGGACCAGGTGGCCGAGGCCTTCGCGCGGGCCATCGAACTCGCCCCCGTGCTCGGCGAACTGGGCTGGGACGAGAAGCACTCCTTCAACGGCCTGCTCTCGGTCACCTCGGACGGCGGCTCCCTGGTGGGCGAGTCGCCGGAGACCCGCGGCCTGTGGTTCTGCGAGGCCGTCTGGGTCAAGGACGGCCCCGGCATGGGCAAGCTGCTCGCCGACTGGCTGACCCATGGCCGCCCCGAGCTCGACCCCTGCGGCATCGACATCGCGCGCTTCTACCCGGTGCAGAAGACGCCCCACCACGTCCTGGGCCGCTGCCGGGAGATCGCCCGCAAGATCTACGACCCGCCGGTGCACCCCCGCGAGCCCTTCGAGAGCGGCCGCGACCTGCGCCGCGGCCCCTTCTGGCCCCGCGAGAAGGCGCTCGGCGGCCACTTCATGGAGGCCGCCGGCTGGGAGCGCGCCCACGGCTATGCCGCCAACGAGGCGCTGCTGGAGCGCTATGCCGAGCGGGTGCCCGAGCGTCCGGCCGAGTGGGACGCCCGCCACTTCTGGCGGGTATCCAATGCCGAGCACCTGGCGCTGTCCGACGACGTGGGCATGATCAACCTCTCCCACTTCGCCATCTACGATATCGCGGGCCGCGATGCCGAGGCGCTGCTGGAGTGGCTCTCGGTGGCCCGCGTGGGCGGCGACACCCCCGTCGGCAAGGGGGTCTATACCCACTTCCTCGATGCCGCCGGCGGCGTCCACTCGGACCTCACCATCGTGCGCCTGGCCAGGGACGCCTGGCGGGTGATCTGCGGCGGCGACACCGGCCACCGCGACCTGATGTGGATCACCCGCCGCGCCGAGGCGGCCGGCCTGACCCGCTGGCACCTGGAGGATCGCAGCGACGGCCTGGCCACCCTGGGCCTGTGGGGCCCCAACGCCCGGCGTACCCTGCAGGCCCTGGCGGACGATCCCGAGGGCCTGGACGACGCCCGCTTCCCCTTCGCCACCGCCCGCGAGATCCGCATCCAGGGATTGCCGGCATGGGCCTTTCGCATCTCCTACGTGGGCGAGCAGGGCTGGGAGCTCTATGTGCCCTTCAACTACGGCCTGGCGCTCTGGGATCGGCTGTTCGAGGCCGGGGTCACGCCGGTGGGCATCGAGGCCTACGCCAACAGCCGCCGCCTGGAGAAGAGCCTGCGCCTGCAGAACGTCGACCTGCTCACCGACTACAACCTCGTCGAAGCGGGCCTTGCACGGCCCAGGGTCAAGGCCGCGGATTTCCACGGCAAGGCCGCCTACCTGGAACAGCGCGAACGGCACGGCCAGCCGGCCACCCTGTGTACCCTGGTGATGGAGGATCACCATGATGCCGCCGGCACCCAGCGCTTCCCGGTCGGCCAGTCGCCGCTGCTCGACCCCGAGAGCGGCGAGGTGCCGGTGGACGCCCTGGGCCGACGCTCCTACGTGACCAGCATCGCCTACGGGCCATCCATCGGGCGCAACATCGCCCTGGGCTATCTGCCCGTCGACTATGCCGAGGAGGGGCGCACCCTGCTGCTGGAGTACTTCGCCGAGCACTATCCGATGCGGGTGGCAGCGGTGGGCTACCGGCCACTCTACGATCCGGACAACGCCCGGCCGCGCGGCTGAGGGCTCAGCCGTCCAGCGTCCGATCGCCGGGCGGCGATGCCAGATCGGCCTGGCGGTCGTGGCGGCGCTTGCGCTCCCCGCTCGGCGAGTGGCCGAAATGGTCGTGGTAGCACTTGGTGAAGTGCGGCGGCGAGACGAAGCCGCTGGCCAGGGCCACCTCGGTGATCGGCATATGGGTCTGCTGCAGCAGCAACCGCGCCCGGGCCAGGCGCAGCTCGAGGTAGTACTTGAGCGGCGAGCAGCCCACATAGCGCTGAAAAAGCCGCTCCAACTGGCGTCGCGACAGCCCGGCATAGCGGGCCAGCTCGTCCAGGGCCAGCGGCTCCTGGAGGTTGGCCTCCATCAGGGTGGCCACCTCCTCCAGCTTGGGATGGCTGTGGCCCAGGCGCACCCGCAGCGGGCTGCGCTGGCGGTCGCCCACGCCGCGGATGCGCTCGTGGATGAACTCCTCGGCGATCGCCTCGGCCACGGCCAGCCCCTGCTGGCGACCGATCAGGTTGAGCATCATGTCCAGGGGGGCAATGCCGCCCGAACAGGTGTAGCGGTCGCGATCCATGACGAAGAGCTGGGAGGTGAAGGTCACCGCGGGGAAGCGCCGCGCCTCGTGCAGGCTGCCGATATGCTCCCAGTGCAGGGTGCAGCGATAGCCGTCGAGCAGCCCCGCACGGGCCAGCACATAACCGCCGGTGCACACCGCCCCCAAGGGGATGTGTCGCTCGGCCAGGCGCCGCAGCCAGGACAGGGTCGCGCGATCGTCGTGGCGCTGCACCTCGACCCCACCGCACACCAGCAGCAGGTCCAGGGCCGGCATGGGCTCCAGCGCCTGATCCACCGCCATGGCCAGGCCGTTGCTGGCCGTCACCGCAGTACCGTCAGCGCTCACCAGGTGCCAGGTATAGAGAGGTCGGTCGGCCAGGTGGTTGGCCATGCGCAACGGCTCCAGCGCCGCGGAGAAGGCGAGCTGGGAGAAGCCCGGCAGCAGCAGGAAACCGATGTCATGGTGGTCCTTGGCCGGTACGGGAGCTTCCATCACCCCTCCTTCCCCTCGCCGGCGCTCGGCCGGGCGACGTTGTCATCAGGAATAGCCCATCCCTTCGACCCTCGGCAAGGGCAGCGAGTTTACGCCGCGTGTCGCTGCGCCCAAGGCCGCGGACGTCGACAGGCAAGAGGGCAGCGTCAGGCGCACGATACTGAACGAGATGCGAGGCATGATCCGCCGACGCCCAGGAGGAGAGACGGTGATGGCACCCCAAGCGACCCAGCAGGCCCCATCCCGGCCCGCCGACAACCTGAGCATCGCCCGCGCGGTGCGCCTCTGGCCCATTGAGGAGATCGCCCATCGCCTGGGTCTGCCCGGCGAGGCGGTGGAGCCCTACGGCCGCGGCATCGCCAAGCTCGACCTGGCGGCCGTGGCGACCCTGGCCGAGCGCCCGCGAGGACGCTATGTGGTGGTGACCTCGATGACCCCGACCCCGCCCGGCGAGGGCAAGACCACCACCGCCATCGGCCTGGTGCAGGGGCTGCAGCGGCTCGGCCACACCGCTACCGTGGCCCTGCGACAGCCCTCCATGGGCCCCACCCTGGGGCTCAAGGGCGGCGCCACCGGCGGCGGCTACAGCCAGGTGCTGCCCATGGAGCGCATTAACCTCCATCTCACCGGCGACATTCACGCGGTGGGCGCGGCCCACAACCTGCTCGCGGCCATGGTCGACAATCACCTGCACCATCGCCTGGAGCCCGAGCTGGATCCTCGCGAGGTGTGCTGGCAGCGGGTCATCGACCTCAACGACCGCGCCCTGCGGCATCTTGTACTGGGTCTCGGCGGGCGCGGCGACGGCGTGCCCCGCCAGGGCGGCTTCGAGATTACCGCCGCCTCCGAGGTGATGGCGGTGCTGGCGCTGGCCGACTCCCTGGCCGACCTGCGCCGCCGCCTGGGCCGGCTGATCGTGGGCCTGGACCGCGACGGCGAGCCGGTCACCGCCGAGCAGATCGGCGCCGCCGGCGCCATGACGGTGCTGCTCAAGGAGGCGCTCAAGCCCAACCTGCTGCAGACCCTGGAGCACGCCCCGGCGCTGATCCACGCCGGCCCCTTCGGCAACATCGCCCACGGCAACTCCTCGATCGTCGCCGACCGCATCGGCCTGCACGCCGGCGACTTCCTGGTCACCGAGGCGGGCTTCGGTGCCGACATGGGCGCCGAGCGCTTCTTCAACATCAAGTGCCGGGCCTCGGGCCTCGTCCCCGATGCCGCGGTGCTGGTGGTCACGGTGCGCGCGCTGAAGTACCACAGCGGCCGCCACCGGGTGGTGCCCGGACAGCCGCTGCCCGACTCGCTGCTGACGGAGTCCCCCGACGAGGTCCGGGAAGGCGGCGCCAACCTGCTCAAGCAGATCGACAACGTGCGCGCCCACGGCCTCTCGCCCGTGGTGGCGATCAATGCCTTCCCCGGCGACCACCCCAGCGAATACGCCGCCATCCGCGAGCTATGCGATTCGGTGGGGGTGCGCGCCGAGGTCTCCCGCCATGTGCGCGACGGCGGCGAGGGCGCCCTGGCCCTCGCGGAGGCGCTGATCGAGGCGATTGACGAGGCCAACGAGGCCGGCAACGGCTTCCACTTCCTCTATTCCGCCGAGATGGCTCTGGCGGAGAAGATCGAGCGCATCGCCACGCGCCTCTACGGCGCCGAGGGGGTCGATTTCGCCCCCGGCACCCGGGAGCGGCTCGAGGCCTGGCAGCGCCAGGGGTACGGGTCCTTTCAGGTGTGCATCGCCAAGACACACATGTCGCTGTCCCACGATGCGAGCCGGCTCGGCGCCCCGACCGGCTGGCGGCTGCCGGTGCGCGAGGTGCGACTCTCCGCTGGTGCCGGCTTCGTCTACGCCCTGGCCGGCGACATCCGCACCCTGCCCGGGCTCAACGCCTCGCCGGCCGCCACGCGGCTCGATATCGACGACAACGGCGAGATCACGGGACTGTACTGACCTCTGCAGTCACAGGGGGTAAACGGGTGGCGCTGGCTCCCAAAGGGCTGAAAAGAGTGCATGTTGTCGAGCGACAGTCACATACACTGGCGGAACAGCGCCTTGAGATCCTCGACAGTCAACGTCACCGGGTTCCCGCCACAGCTGGGATCCTGAATGGCCATTTCGGCCAGATCGTCGATGCGGTCAGGTGTGGCGCCGATCTCCGAAAGGGTGCCTGGGATGCCCATCTGATCGTTGAGCTCCTGCACGAAAGCCCTGAAACCATCGAAGCCATCTTCGATACCCAGGTAATCGGCCGCCATGTCGAATCGCGCGCGGATCTTGTCGGAGTTGAACTCGAGCACCGCCGGCATGCAGATCGCGTTGGTGGTGCCGTGGTGGGCGTTGAACACCGCGCCGATGGGATGGCTCATCGCATGGATGGCCCCCAACCCTTTCTGAAACGCGGTGGAGCCCATTATCGCCGCGCTCATCATGTGAGCACGTGCCTCCAGATCCGTGCCGTCGGCATAGGCGCGCGGCAGGTAATCCTTGACCAACCGCATGCCTTCCAGCGCGATGCCCTGGCTCATCGGGTGATAATGCGGACTCGAGAACGCCTCGACGCAGTGGGCAAAGGCATCCAGCCCGGTACCGGCGGTGATCGGCTTGGGCATGCCTACCGTCAGTTCGGGATCACAGAGCACCACAGTGGGTAACACCTTGGGGTGAAAGATGATCTTCTTCTCATGGGTTCGGGAGTTGGTAATGACGCTGGCCCGGCCCACTTCCGCACCGGTCCCGGCGGTAGTGGGCACCGCCACGATGGGCGCGATCGCATCGGCATCGGCCCGCCTCCACCAGTCGCCGATATCCTCGAAATCCCACACCGGGTGCGTCTGGCCGGACATGAAGGCTACCATCTTGCCCAGATCCAGCCCCGAGCCGCCGCCGAACGCAATCACCCCGTCATGGCCCCCCGCCCGGTAGGCCTCGACCCCTGCCTCCAGGTTCTGTTCATTCGGGTTGGGGTCGACCTCGGCAAACAGACGACGGCCAAGGCCTGACGCCTCGAGGATGTCCAGCGCGGCCCGGGTGATCGGCAGATCGGCCAGGCCTCGGTCCGTCACCAGCAGAGGACGGGTGATGCCCGCCTCGGCACAGGCCTCGGGCAACTCATCGAGACGGCCCGCGCCGAATCTGATGGCGGTGGGATAGGTCCAGTTTCCCGTCAGCATCATTTCGTCACCTTCTTCAGGTAGTAGGACTTTGGCCTTGTCAGGTTGTGGTAGCCGATCACCGACAAGCCGCCGCCGCGGCCCGTATCCTTGCAGCCGGTCCAACAGAGGCCCGGGTCAAGGTAATCCGCGCGGTTCATGAACACGGTACCGGTCTCGACGCGGTCACCCACACGCTGGGCGCGCTCGATATCGGCCGTCCACAGGCTGGCCGTCAGGCCGAACCGGCTGTCGTTCATCAGTTGGATCGCCTCATCATCTCCCGCCACCTTCATGATGCCGACCACCGGACCGAAGCTCTCATCGCGCATCACGCGCATGTCATGGGTCACCTGGGTCAGGATCTGCGGGGTCAGATAGGCGCCACCGTCATCTTCGAGCTTCTGCGTGATATGGGCCCTCGCACCGGCGGCCAAGGCCTCATCAATCTGGTCACGAACCTCCTTGGCAAAGCGGATATTTGCCATCGGGCCTATATCCGTATCGGCGGCCAGAGGATTGCCCAGCTTGTAGCCCTCGACGATCGCCACTGCCTTTTCGACGAAGGCCTCATAAAGGCTCTCATGCACGTAGATGCGCTCGATCCCGCAGCAGCATTGCCCCGAGTTGAATATCGCTGCGTCGATCAGGGTCGCGACCGCTGCATCGAGGTCGGCGTCGTCCATGACATAGCCCGGATCCTTGCCGCCCAGCTCCAGGCCAAGCCCGGTAAAGGTGCCAGCTGCCGCCTGTTCCATGGTGCGCCCGCCGCCCACGGAACCCGTAAAGTTCACGAAATCGAATGCCCGATCGGCGATCAAGGCCGAGGTGGTATCGTGATCCAGAAAGACATTCTGTAACACATCCTCGGGCACGCCGACCGAATGGAAGGCACGCGCCATTCGCTCGCCGACCAGCAGGGACTGGGTGGCATGTTTCAGCAGTACCGTGTTTCCCGCAATCAGCGCCGGCGCCACCGTATTGATCGCCGTCATGTAGGGATAGTTCCAGGGTGCCACCACCAGCACCACGCCGTGTGGGATGCGCTTGATATAGCGCTTGACCGTGGCATCCTCACCCACCGCGATATCGGCCAGCGCCTCCTCGGCAATGGTCGCCATGTGGCCACCACGCTCCTCGAAGCCGCCGAACTCGCCACCATAACGAACCGGGCGGCCCATCATGTGCGCCAGCTCCGGCACCACCTCGTCATTCATGCCACCCACGGCGGCGATGCCGGCCCGAACCAGTTCGATACGCTCCCGGATAGGCCGTGCGGCCCAGCTCGCCTGAGCCGACCGCGCCCGTGCGGCCGCCTGTTGCGCGGCCTCGGGCGACAGGGCGTCACGCTCGGCGAAGACCGACCCGTCGATCGGTGAGATACATTGCAGGATATGACCCATCGTCTTCTCCAGTTTGTGGAAGGTGCGCTCCGGCAGCTCTCGTCCGCCAGGCCCCCGATGTCACCGGGCTCTCGTAACGGGCTCGTCATGAGCTCTCGTCATGGGCTCTCGTCATGAACGCTCGAAGCCGCGTGCCACCTCGTAATCGGTCACCACCCGTGCGAAGTCTTCCAGCTCCACTTCGGCGGCACGGGTATAGTGATCGACCACGTCATCCCCCATGGCCTCGCGCAGCATGGCGGAATCCTTCAGGGCCTGCATGGCATCGCGCAGGTTTTTCGGGATCAGGCCAGTCTCTCCTTCATAGGTGTCACCCTCGGCGGGTGGGGGCAATTCCAGCCGTTCCTCGATTCCCTTGATGCCGGCAGCCAGCTGTCCGGCCATGGCCAGATAGGGGTTCAAGTCTGACCCACCGATGCGACACTCGATACGCACCGCCTGGGTGTTATCGGCGCACAGACGAAACCCCGCGGTGCGATTGTCAACCGACCAAACCGTACGTGTGGGAGCGAAGGAGCCCTTCTGGAAACGCTTATAGCTGTTGATATAAGGGGCCAGGAAGTAGGTATAGTCAGCCGCGTATTTGAGCAAGCCGGCCAGGTAATGCTTCATCAGCGGGGACATGCCATGCACATCGCTTTCGTCAAAGAAGGTGGGGTAGCCCCCCTGCCACAGCGACTGGTGGATATGGGTGGAACTACCCGAATGGTCGTGATGCCATTTAGGCAGAAAGGTTACCGCGCGCCCCTGCTGCCAAGCAATCTCCTTGGTCGCATGCTTGGCGATAGTATGATAATCCGCCGTATCGAGTGCCTTCGCATAGTGGATATTGAGCTCCCCTTGACCCGAGCCGGCTTCACCCTTGGTACCTTCTACAGGGATGCCAGCCGCGTATAGATGGTTGCGAAGTGGGCGCAATACGTGCTCTTCCTTGGTGGTCTGGAAGATGTGATAGTCTTCGTTATATCCACTGATCGGCTCGATATCGCGGAACCCGTTCTTGCGAATTTCGTCGAGACTCTTCTCGAACAGGAAGAACTCCAGTTCGGTTGCCATTACCGCGTCGAACCCCATCTCGTCCAGCCGTGCGAGCTGGTGCTTGAGAATGGCGCGCGGCGAATGGGGCACCGGGGCATGGGTGTGATGATCCAGCACATCGCACAGCACCATGACCGTGCCATCAAGCCATGGCACGGGTCGTAGCGTGGCGAGGTCCGACTTCATGACATAATCACCATAGCCGGCCCTCCAGGAGGTGCTGGCATAGCCATCAGGCGTTTCCATCTCGAGATCAGTGGCCAGCAGATAGTTGCAGCAATGCGTCTCGTCCCAACCATCATTCACGAAGTGACGCGCATGGAGTCGCTTGCCCATCAGGCGCCCCTGCATGTCGACGATGCACACGAGCACCGTATCCACTTCACCACTCCCCACCTTGGCCTTCAGGTCCTCCAGGGCATCCAAAGCCAGCGCGTTGGTCATTACCGACGCTCCTCATCGCATCAAGATATCAAGGCCCAGCGCTCAGTCAGGAACCTTCCTCAAGCGGAATGCCCCGGCATGCGCCGGGGCATGTGATCTGGTCACGCATCGCTGTAGCGATAGGGCCGGCCAGCCTTGCGCATATCGGCATTGTATTGTTTGAAGATCTCGACCACCTTGGCCTTGGTCTCGGATTGCGCCGCAATTTCGTTCCAGAATTCATGAGCGGCATTTTCCACCTGATCCCACTCGGCATCGGGAATCGTGGTAAGTTCCAGCTTGTCACCATGGACGCGCAGACTGGCCTCGCCGCCCCAATACCAATGCTGGCGATAATAGTGGGACTGTTCACAGCACACCTCGAACAGCAGCCTGAGGTCTTCAGGCAACTCTTCCCAGCGCTCCATGTTGACGAAGAAGTGCCCGATCCAGGCACCCGAGATGTTGTTGGTCAGGAAGTAGTTGGTGACATCGGCCCAACCCACCGTGTAATCCTCGGTGATACCGGACCAGGCTATGCCGTCCAGCTCGCCGGTCTGTACGGCAACCTCGATATCCTCCCAAGGCAGGGTTACCGGTACCACGCCGAACTGCGACAGGAAGCGCCCCGCGGTGGGGAAGGTAAAGATGCGCTTTCCCTCCAGATCCTTGAGGCTGCGAATCGGCTCCTTGGTGACGAAATGGCACGGATCCCAGGCGCCAGCACTGACATGCTTGACACCGACCTTGGCATACTCCTCCTCCCAGATCTCCTTGAGCCCATACTGGTTGAACAGCACCGGCACATCGAGGCTGTAACGTGAGCCAAAGGGAAAATACCCACCAAAGACGGCGACCTCGGTGGGAGATGCCATCGAATCGTCGTCCGATTGCACAGCATCGATGGTGCCGCGCTGCATCGCCCGGAAGAGTTCGCCCGTCGGCACCAGCTGATCGGCATAGTACAGCTCGATCTGCATACGATCCCCGGCGATCCTGTTGAACAGGTCGATGGCAGGCTTGGCGACATGTTCGGCCAAGGCGGCACCGGCATAGGTCTGCATGCGCCACGTGATGGCGGGCTCGGACGACGACTGGGCCATGACCCTTGAAGCCAGTGGCGCGATGGCAGCACCGGTCGCGGCCGTGATCAGAAACTTGCGTCTTGTTGTCATTTTCTCGCTCTCCTGGTGTTAACTACCGGATGTGACATGGATTCGGCCCTTGGTGAGGCTCTTGTTGTTCATTCCCGCTGTGGTCAACTCCCATAAATGTAGCCCGGAAGCCAGAGTGCGATTTGCGGAAAGACCATCACCAGGCTCAGGGCAGCCGTCATCACCAATACGAAGGGGAGGATCGACCAGTAAATATCGCGAAGCCCAATTTCGGGCGGCGCCATGGCACGCATCAAAAACAGGTTATAACCAAACGGTGGCGTCATGTAGGCGATCTGTGTCGTGATCGTGTAGAGCACCCCGTACCAGATCAGATCAAAACCAAGCGCATCGACCAGCGGCACATAAAGCGGCGCCACGATCACCAGCATGGCAGTATCGTCCAAGAAGGTGCCCATCACGATGAAACTGAGCTGCATCAGGATCAGGATCATCCAGGGCGACAGCCCCAGGCGAGCGGTGAACAGGTCCTCGATGGCCTTGACCGCGCCCAGCCCGTCGAAGATGGCACCAAAGGCGAGCGCGGCCAGGATGATCCACATGAACATGCAGGAGATGGCCAGCGTCTGTCGTACCGACACCTCGAACACCTTGCGCGTCATTCGCCCCTTGAGTGTTGCGGCCAGTAACGCGGCCATCGCCCCGACAGCCGAACTCTCGACCAGTGATGTCCAGCCCTTGACGAAGGGGACCATCATCACCGCAAAGATCGCCAGCGGCAGCAAACCGGCTCTCAGCAGACGTAGCTTCTCGGAAAGGGATACATCGCGCTCTTCGGCGGGCAGGACGGGGCCCAGAGATGGCTGCAGGCGGCAACGGACATAGATATAGATGATGAACAGCGTCGCCATCATCAGCCCCGGCAACACCCCGGCAAGCCACAGCTGCCCCACGGGTTGGCGCGCGATCATCGCATACAGCACCAGCACCACCGAAGGCGGCACGAGAATCCCGAGACTGGAGCCCGCCTGGATGACGCCAGTGACCATGATCTTGTCATAGCCCCGCCGCAGCAATTCGGGCAAGGCGATGGTGGCGCCAATCGCCATCCCGGCCACCGACAACCCGTTCATGGCCGAGATGAGCACCATCAACCCGATCGTGCCGATGGCAAGGCCACCCCTGACCGGCCCCATCCAGACATGGAACATCCGATAAAGGTCATCTGCAATACGGCTTTCCGACAGCACATAGCCCATGAAGATGAACATCGGAAGGGTCAGTAGTGGATACCATTTCATCAACTTCATCGCGGATGAGAATGGAATATCGACCCCACCGGTCCCCCACAACAGGACACCCGCTAACGCCCCGACAAATCCGATAGCGCCAAACACACGCTGACCGGTGAGCAGCATCAGCATCATCGCGCTGAACATCACGATTGCGATCATCTCATACGGCATCAGTCGATCACCCCGCGGAGACGGCCGATATCCCTGAAAAACTCGGCAAGAGATTGAAGGATCATCAGAAACACTCCGAGACAAAGTACCGTCTTGATGGGCCACAACCAGGGCCGCCAAGCCGTAGGACTTCGCTCCATGAAGCCAAGCTCCTCTCCAGCCGCTGACGGACCCTCGGTGAAGAAGGTACCGATGAGATCGAGGAAGAAAGTGAATGGCTCACTACCAAAGTACCCAAGCGAATATGCCGTCGACACCAGGCCGCCATAGAGAAGGACGCCGAGATAGAAGATCAGGAAGAAGACCGTGATGGCATCGACCCATGCCTTGGTTTTCGGGCTCCATTCACCATAGAAGAGGTCCATGCGAACATTCGACCCCAGCTGGATCGAGTAGGGTCCACCCAACACGAAATACGCCACCATGACGAATTGCGCGGTTTCCAGCGTCCACATCGATGGTGTCATGAACACCTTGGAGGCCGATGACCACAGCAGCACCCCCATCAGGACAAATATCAGGTACATCGCCATTCGACCGATAACGCGGTTCATCGCATCGATGGCACTGATATAGATCAGGATGGCCCTAGGCATCTGGCTTGCCCTCCCGGGGCGATGGCTCGAATCCCAGGGTGACCAGCGCGGGCAGGATCAGCTGCGACAACTCCCTGGCCAAGGTGTCTTCCCCTTCCCGCGTGGCCAGCAGGTCATTGCGAATCTCGATCATCACATTCGCCAGCCCGTTGTCGATACCATGGAGCTTCAGGGAGTGGGTCACGCCATCCTCGGGCCCATAAGGGACGTTGCGCTGAATCCTTCGATGCGGCAGGAGTTGGGAATGCGCCAGCATCGCATCGGCCATCCGCTGGTCGGCATCATGGAGAATGCCGATCTCGACCGCACGGGCCCGACCATGAAAGTTCGGTGTGAAGCTGTGTATGGTGATCAGCACCGTCGGGATATCGTGCGCTTCTCGTTCTACCAGCACGCTCGTCACGGCGTCGCAAAACGGACGATAGAACGCCTCGACCCGGGCAGAACGCTGCGCTGCGGTCAGCTTGTGATTGCCCGGCACATCGATGATTTCCACGCGCTGAGGCATCGCGCTGGCTGCCTCGGGGGGGCGATTGCAGTCGTACACAAGCCTCGAGATCCGGCTCGCCACCAGCGGTGCATGCAGCATCTCCGACAACTTCACGGCCACGGTGCGGGCGCCGGGATCCCATGCCGCATGACTGCACCGATGCGCGGGATTCAGACCAAGGTCATGATATGGCTCGGGTATATGATGTGAAGCATGCTCACACAGGATAACGACAGGGCCGTTGGCCTGACGATTGTGGATCTCGACGCTCGGGGACGACTGCTCGATTTTGCTGGCCATCAGGACTCCTCCACGGTCCTGTAAAGATATAGACGTCGAAAAGCCACTGTGTCAATATTTCTTCAAATACCGTTTCCACGTCGATCCGCAGCCGCAATCGAAGGCCCGGGCATAGCCGGAGGACTCGTTATGAAGGGGGCGTTATGACGACCACCGACTCTACCTCCACCGTGCGCGAACTGATCCGGCAGCATTACCCGGCGCTGACGCAGTCGGAACGAAAGTTTGCCAACGCGCTGCTCGACAACTACCCAGCGGCAGGCCTCGCCTCGATCACTATCGTGGCGAGCAAGGTGGGCGTGTCATCTCCCACGGTGGCGCGGATGGTCAAGAAGCTGGGGTTCAAGGGCTATCCGGAGTTCCACAAGGCCCTCTTGCGCGAGCTGGAGGCAACGGGGGTCGGGCCCACCCAGAGGCGCGCCAACTGGTCATCCGAAGCCCCCGAAACGCATCTGCTGAACCGGTTCGCTCAGGCGGTCACGAGCAACCTGCAGCAGACCTTTGCGCATATCGAGACGGAACGCTTCGATCAGGCAACCAGCCAACTGGCCGATACCGACCGACGGCTTTACATTGTCGGCGGGCGCATCACCCAGGCGCTCGCCGATTATGCCTTCACGCATTTCCAGGCGGTGCGCCCCCGCGTGACCCACATGACCTCGTCTTCGGGCACGTGGCCACATTACGTACTGGACATGGAGCCGGGTGAAACCCTGCTGATCTTCGATATCCGGCGTTATGAGACCAACCTGCTGCGCCTCACGGAAATGGTGTGCAAGCGCGGCGTGCGAGTGGTGCTATTCACCGATCAGTGGGGATCCCCCATCTCGTCACTGGCCGACTTCACCTTCAACTGCTGGGGTGAGATTCCCTCAGGATGGGATTCCAGCGTGGCGACCATGATGCTGCTGGAAACCATGATCGCCGCCGTCCAGGAGCAGCGCTGGCCCGAAGCCCGTGATCGCTATGAACGACTGGATGAATTGTTCGACATGACCCATTTCTTCCGCAAGTTCACCTGATCGCCAGCTCCTCGCCTGGTATTCGATCGTTATACGGATCGATCGTTGTCCCGGGTTCAAGGAGGCCAACGCCGAGGCAAGGCACGGGGGGGTGCTCAGACCCCGAGCTTGTCGCGGGTCTGGTAGTACCATGCGCCGATGGCCGACAGCGGTACCCGCAGCAGGCGGCCGCCGGGAAACGGCAGCTGGGGCAGGCCGGCGAAGGCATCGAAGCGTTCCTCGCGCCCCGTCATCACCTCGGCGATCAGCCGCCCGGCCAGGTGGGTACAGGTGACGCCGTGCCCCGAGTAGCCCTGGGCATAGTAGACGTTGTCGTTGACCACCCCGAACTGCGGCAGGCGGTTGAGCGTCATCAGGAAGGTGCCGCTCCAGGCGAAGTCCACCTTGACGTCGTCGAGCGACGGGAAGGTCGTGAGCAACTTGGGCCGGATGACACCCTCGATGTCGGCCGGGTCGCTGCCGCCGTAATTGACGCCACCGCCATAGAGCAGTCGGTTGTCGGCGGTGAGGCGGTAATAGTCGAGCAGATAGTTGCAGTCCTCCACCGCCAGGCCATTGGGGATGAGGGCGCGGGCCCGCTCCTCGCCCAGCGGCTCGGTGGTGATGATCTGGGTGCCGCAGGGCATCGACCGGCCCTCGATCTCCGGCAGCACGCCCTTGAGGTAGGCATTGCCGGCCATCACCACCCGCTCGGCCCTCACGCGGCCGCGGGCGGTGCGCACCAGCACCGGCTCGCCGTGCTCCACGCCAGTGACCGGCGACGCTTCGAAGATGCGCCCGCCCAGCGACTCGACGGCCGCCGCCTGGCCCAGCACCAGGTTGAGCGGGTGCAGGTGGCCGCCGCCGTGGTCCACCAGGGCGCCGGTGTAGCGCTGGGAGTTGACCTCGCGCGTCACTGCCTCGCCTTCCAGCAGTTCGAGCTCCCGATAGCCATAGCGCTCCCACAGCGCCTTGTGCTCGCGCAGCCCCTGCATCTGCCTGACGTTGCAGGCGGCGAAGAGATTGCCGTCCTTGAGGTCACAGTCGATGGCGTAGCGCTCGACCCGCTCGCGGATGATGCGGTTGCCCTCGAAGGCCATGTCGCCCAGGGCTCGGGCAGTATCGGCGCCGTACTTCTCCTCGATGACGTCCAGGTCGCGGCTGTAGCTGTTGACGATCTGGCCACCATTGCGACCCGAGGCGCCATAGCCGACCCTCACCGCTTCCAGCACCACCACCAAGAGGCCACACTCGGCCAGGTGCAAGGCGGCGGAAATACCGGTGAAGCCGGCGCCCACCACGCAGACGTCGCAGGCTACCTCGCCCTCCAGGGCAGCTCGCTCGGGTGCGGCGTTGGCGGTGGCAGCGTACCAGGACGCGGCGTGATCACTGATTAATGACATGGACATGGGTCATACCCTCAACAACAGATGCTCGCGTTCCCAGGAGCTGATGACTTGGAAGTAGGCGCGATGCTCGGCACGCTTGACCGCCAGGTAGCTATGGATGAAGCGCTCGCCGAGGATGTCGGCCAGGGGCTGGCTGTCGTGCAGCAGGTCCAGCGCCGGGCCGATGTCGTCGGGCAGCTTGTTGCCGCCGGACCAGGCGGAGCCCACCATCGGCGGGCGCGCCTCGAGGTGTCCCATCAGGCCCAGATAGCCGCAGGCCAGCGACGCCGCCATCACCAGGTAGGGGTTGGCATCCGCGCCCGCCAGACGGTTCTCGACCCGCGTCGCCTCGGGGGTGGAGACCGGCACCCGCAGCCCCACCGTGCGGTTGTCCATGCCCCACTCCACATTGATCGGTGCCGAGCCGCTGGTCTCGGTGCGCATCAGCCGGCGGTAGGAGTTGACGTTGGGCGCCAGCAGCGGCATCACCGCGGGCAGGTAGCGCTGCAGGCCGCCGATGAAGTGGTGGAATAGCTTACTGGGCTGGCCGTCCGCGTCGGCGAAGACATTGTGCCCATCCTTGGCGTCGAGGAGGCTCTGGTGGATATGCATGGAGCTGCCCGGCTCATTGGCCATGGGCTTGGCCATGAAGGTGGCATACATGCCGTGGCGCAGCGCGGTCTCACGCAGGGTGCGCTTGAACATCACGACCTGATCGGCCAGATAGAGAGGGTCGCCGTGCTGGAAGTTGACCTCCATCTGACCGGCCCCCTCCTCGTGGATCAGGGTGTCGAGGTCCAGGTTCATGGCCTCGCAGTAGTCGTACATCTCCTCGAACAGCGGATCGAACTCGTTGACCGCGTCGATGGAGAACGACTGGCGGCTGCTCTCCTGGCGACCGGTACGACCGATCGGCGGCTCCAGGGGGTAGTCGGAGTCGGTATTGGTCTTGACCAGGTAGAACTCCACCTCCGGGGCGATCACCGGCGTCCAGCCGCGGGCGGCATAGAGCTCCAGCACCCGCTTGAGCACATAACGTGGCGCCAGCTCCACCGGCTCGCCGGTCAGGTAGAAGCAGTCATGGATGATCTGTGCCGTGGGATCCTCGGCCCAGGGCACCAGATAGATGGCATTCGCATCGGGCACCAGTTCCATGTCCCGTTCGGCGGGATTCCAGAAGCGGATGTCCTCGTCGTCCGGATAGCCGCCAGTGACGGTCTGGATGAAGATCGAGTCGGGAAGCCGCGGGCGGCCACCGTTGAGGTACTTGCCGGCGGGCATGATCTTGCCCTTGAGGATGCCGGTCAGGTCGCTGACCAGGCACTCGACCTCGGTGATGCCGTAACTCTGGAACCAGTCGTTGAGGAGCGGCTGCTCCTGTCGGTTACTCATGGGAAATTTCCTTGCTCGGAATGGCGAGCCCCCGGCCCGATGCCGGGGGCCCTGCGCTCAGCGAGACTGGACCTCGGACCACAGCTGCTGGAAGGTCTGCAGGGCATCGCCTTCCAGGCTGGGGGTGAAGCGCAGTCGCTCCATGTCCGCCTCACTGGGCTGGACAGGCGGCTCGATCAGCACCGCGTCCAGGTAGGGCTTGGCGGCCGCATTGGGGCTGGCGTAGTAGTTGTAGTTGGAGAGCTGGGCGCCCACCTCGGCGTCGAGGATGAAGTCGATGAACTTGTGCGCCATGTCCGGGTTGGGGGCCTTGGCGGGGATGAGCATCGAGTCCACCCACATCTCGGCGCCCTCGTCGGGGATCATGAACGCGAGGTTCTCGAAGGACTCCGGGTTCTCATCCTTGAAGAAGAGGTAGTCGCCATTGTAGGAGAGCCCCACATGGGTGACGCCGCGGGCCAGCTGCTGCAGCGCCGGGGTGCCATCGGTAAAGCCGCTGAAGGTGTCGCGCCCCTTGGTGTCGATCAGCAGGCGCGCGGCCTCCTTCCAGGCCTCAGGATCGGTGCAGTCGTAGCCGTGCCCCAGGTAGGCGCAGGCGCCACCGAGGCTCACCTGGCCATCGCCCATCAGGGCGAAGGGATGGTCGGGATTGACCTCGGGATCGAACAGCAGCGACCAGCTCTTGGGCGCGTCTGGGAAGGTCTCGGTGTTGTAGACCACCCCGGTGGTGCCCCACTGGTAGGGGGCGGTGTACTCGGCCCCCGGGTCGTAGGCCGGATCCTGGAACTGCTGCATGACGTTGTCGAGATTATCGAGCTTCGACTTGTCGAGCTTCTGCACCAGGCCGGTCTGGATCAGACGCGGCACATAGTAGTTGGACGGCACGATGATGTCGTACTGCGAGACCCCGCCGGCATTGAGCTTGGCGAACATCTCGGGCAGCGAGTTGAAGTAGTTCTGCACGACGTCGACGTCGTACTTCTCCTCGAAGGCCTCGATGATCTCGGGGTCCATGTATTCGGTCCAGTTGAACAGGTAAAGCTTGTTCTCCTGGGCCTGGACGCTGCCGGCCAGCAACGCAGCGCCGACGGACAGGGCAAGTGCGGTCTTGTTGATTGTCATCTCGGACTCTCCTCGTTTCCCCTAAGGGAAGGGTTGGCCGGCTCATGCCTGCCGGCGACGGCTGAACACCAGACTGATGAGGGCGGCAAGGGCCACCGCGCCGATCATCAGCGTGGCGATGGCATTGATCTCGGGCGACACGCCCTTCTTGATCGCTCCCCAGATGTAGATGGGCAGGGTCGCGCTCTCCGGCCCCGCGGTGAAGAAACTGATCACGAAGTCATCCACCGACAGCGTAAAGGAGAGGAAGAACGCCGAGATCAACGCTGGCTTGATGGTCGGAAGCATGAAATGCACGACCCGCTTGACCGGCGTGGCGTAGAGATCCTTGGCGGCCTCGAAGAGCGTCGGATCCAGACCCACGAAGCGCGAGTAGACGATCAGCGCCACGAAGGGGATCTGGAAGGTGATGTGGGCGATGATCATGGTGCCGAGGCCCGGCTGCAGCAATCCCGTCAGGCGATGGATCTGCACGAAGAAGGTCATCTCCGAGATACCGAAGACGATGTCGGGCAGCACGATGGGCAGGTAGATCAGCACGATCAGCCACCCCAGCTTGCGGTGGCGATGGCGATACATGCCGTAGCCGATCAGGCAGCCGACCCCCAGCGCGATCACCGACGAAGTGATCGCCAGGATCATGCTGTTGGCGAAGGCCGAGAGGATCTCTTCGTTGCCCATCAGGCGGCCATACCAGCGCAGCGAGATGCCGGTGAAGGTGGCCGCACTGTTGGAGGCATTGAAGGAGAACAGCACCACCACGGCGAGCGGCAGATACAGGAAGGCCAGAGTGAACCACCAGAAGCCGGTCAGGCCGCGCTTGAGCGTGCGCTTTCTCATATCACCACCTCCTCGCCGCCACCCAGGCGTTTGCCGATGCGACGCATGGCGAACAGCCCCACGAAGGTGGCGATCAGCATCAGGATCGCGCCAGCCGCGCCCAGCGGCCAGTTGGCCCCGCCGGCGAACTGGTTGGCCACCAGGTTGCCGAGCATCATGCCCTTGCCGCCGCCGAGCAGCTCGGGGATCACGTACATGCCGAAGGCAGGGATCGCCACCAGCACGATGCCGGCCAGCAGCCCCGGCAGGGTCTGGGGGAAGACGGCGTGCCAGAAGGCCCGCACCGGCGAGGCGAAGAGGTCCTGGGCGGCCTCCACCTGGGCGGTGTCGAGCTTCTCGAAGGCGGCGTAGAGCGGCAACACCATGAACGGCAGGAAGTTGTAGACCAGGCCCAGGGTCACCGCGAAGTTCGACGGGTAGAGCCCCATGTTGGGGGCAATGAAACCGAGGCTCTCGGCCAGGTTGGACAGCGGCGTGCCCGGGGCGAGCAGGTTCATCCAGCCGAAGGTGCGGATCACCTGGTTGGTCCAGCTCGGCACCACTACCAGCAGCAGCATGATCGGCCGCCATCTGGCGCGGCAGGTGCTGATGTAGTAGGCGATGGGATAGGCGACGACCACCACCAGGCCGGTGGAAACCAGCGTCTGCCACAGCGAGCGCAGCAGGGTATAGAGGTTGCCGGGGCTCCAGCCCAGGAAACCGAAGCCCGCCAGGCGCCGGAAGGACTCCAGCGACAGCGGCATCTCCGGCAGGCCATAGGGGCCGTTGGTCATGAAGGCCACGCCCATCAGGTAGGCGCTGGGCAGCACCAGGAAGATGACGATCCAGGTGGCCCCCGGGGCCACGGTGAACAGCAGGTGCCGTGATTCCCGCACCATGCCACGGCTGCGGGCGGAGGGCGTTACGCCGGTGTAGGCCATGTGCGTCTCCTCACTCGCTCAGGGTGACAAGGTCTTCGGGGGCCACCGAGACCGTGACCCGATCCCCCACCTCGGGCAGGTGCCTGCCCCTGTTGTTGAGGGTTGCCTGCAGGGTGCTTGCGCCGATCTCGAGGCGATACTCGGCATGGCTGCCGCGGTAGAGCCGCTCGCTTACCACGGCGGGCAGGTGGTTCTCGCCCGCCACCTCGCCGGGCAGCAGGTCCAGGGTCTCGGGACGGATCAGCAAGAGCTCGCCCTGCCCGGCCTCCTCGGCGGTGAGTTCGCCCAGCGACGTGGTCAGCCGGCCGCCGTCGCGAGCGGTAATCGGGTAGAGGTTGTCGTGGCCCATGAAACGGGCGACGAAGGCATTCACCGGATGTTCGTAGACCTGGCGAGGCGGCCCGACCTGCTGGATGACCCCGCCGTTCAGCACGGCGATGCGATCCGACATCACCATCGCCTCCTGCTGGTCGTGGGTGACGAAGACGAAGGTCATCCCCAGCCGCTTCTGGACGCGCAAGAGCTCCACCTGCAACTGGCTACGCAGGCCGGCGTCCAGGGCCGAGAGGGGTTCGTCGAGCAGCAGCACGTCGGGCTCGTTGACCAGGGCGCGGGCAAGTGCGATGCGCTGGCGCTGACCACCGGAGAGCTGGTCGATGCGACGGTCCACCAGATCGCCCAGTTGGATGAACTCGGCGATCTTCGCCACACGGGCCTCGCGTCTCGCGGGGGACATGCCGCGCATCTTGAGGCCGAAAGCCAGATTCTCGCGTACGGACAGATGCGGGAAGAGCGCGTAAGACTGGAAGACGGTATTGACGCTGCGCTTGTGGGGCGGCACCTCGGTGATGTCCCTGCCGCCGATGGCGAGGCGGCCATCGTCGGCCTCCTCGAGGCCGGCGAGGATGCGCAGCAAGGTCGTCTTGCCACAGCCCGAGGGGCCGAGCAGGGTAAAGAACTCGCCAGGTTCGATGGTCAGATCCACGCCGTCCAGTGCCACGGTGTCGCGGCCGAAGCGCTTGTGCAGGCCCTTCATCTCGATGGAGGAGGCCTCTCGGGTCGCCTCGGCTTGCGTCGTCTCCCCAGCCGGGCGCGCTCCCGGTGACTCGGTGGCTTCCGTCGCGATGGTGTCGCTCATGGGCGTGCCCTCTCGGTTCTCGATGGCCCGGTTCACAGCCGGTCTCGCAGTTTGTAGAAGTTGGTGGCCAGCACCAGCAGGGGCTTGCGCAGCAGGGCACCGCCCGGAAAGTGCCGGTGGGGCATGGAGGCAAAGACGTCGAAGCGTTCGCTCTGCCCGGCGATAGCCTCGGCCAACAGCTTGCCCGCCAGCCCCGCCAGGGCCATTCCATGTCCGGAGTAGCCCTGAGCGTAATAGACGTTGCTGCCAAGCCGGCCGAAGTCGGGCGCCCGATCGAATGTGATGGCCACGTCCCCGCCCCAGCGGTAGTCGATGCGCACGCCCTTGAGCACGGGAAAGATCCGCGCGATCTTGGCGTCCATGCGCGCCTCGAGGCCTCGCGGTTCGCGACCGTCGTAGCTGACCTCACCACCATAGATCAGGCGCCGGTCGGCCGAGAGCCGATAGTAGTCGAGCACGAAGTTGGCATCCGACAGGGCATCATTGCGGGGCAGCACCCGAGCCGCCCGCTCGGGCGAGAGCGGCTCGGTGGCGATCATGTAGTTGGCGGCGCGCATGATGCGGCCGGAGAGCTCGGGCACGAGGCCAGCCTGATAGGCGTTGGTACCCAGCACAACGAAGTCGGCAGTCACACGGCCCGCGGCGGTGATCACGCTGACCGGCTGACCGTGGCGGATCTCCACGGCGGCACTTCGCTCATGGATGGTCACCCCGGCCTGGCGGGCCGCCCGCGCCAGGCCCAGGGTGTAATTGAGGGGGTGCAGGTGGCCGCCCTCCGCATCGTGGAGGGCGGCCGGATAGGCCTCGGTCGCCACATGCTCGCGCAGCGCATCGCCCTGGAGCATGGTGAGCGCCGAGTAGCCGTAATCGCGCGCCATGCGCTCGCGAAAGGCCTCGAGTTCGTGCACGTGGCGCCGCTTGACCGCGGCATGCAGGTAGCCCCAGGCCAACTCGCAGGGAATCGCATGGCGCTCGACCAGTTCGGCGGTCAGGCGAACCGCTTCGCGGCTCATCTCCCAGATGTCCCGGGCACGCTCTCGGCCCAGGGCCTTCTCCACGGTGCCGATGTCGGTACCCAGGCCGGGGAGGATCTGCCCCCCGCTGCGCCCGGAGGCGCCATGCCCGATCTGCCCGGCCTCCAGCAGCACCACCGAGTAACCCCGCTCGGCGAGGTGCAGTGCCGCCGAGCAGCCGGTGATGCCGCCGCCGACCACGCAGACATCGGCCCGCACCTCGCCTTCGAGCGGAGGGCAGTCACCGAGCTCGACGGCGATGGAGTCGCGATACCAGGAGGCGGGTGGTGGTGGCGGGGTCGTCATGCGTGACACCTGTCTGTGATGCGCGGTGCGCTGGTTGTTATTGGATCACTCGCCCGGCGAACGGGCCCGGGCAGGCCACCTCAGTTTGACACCAGCACCACAACAGCTGTCAAGTATTTAATACCTTGAAGGATGCCGGGCTCCACACGAGATCAGATGGCAACTCCACGATATTTTCACAAAACTTTGTTTCCAAAGTAAAATAACGAAAGTCACAGAAAGAAAAGACAGGTGAACGTCAGGCAGGCATCCGCAAATCCAGGCAGGTGTCGTCAATTAATCACCATCACCCAGGCGTGGCTCAGCACGCAAGGCTCAGCAGAAATCCCTTTCATCGACTCGACACACCCCCCATCCTCTCATCAAGACCACGCCCCGACCGAGGAGACCACCATGAAGACGTCGACTGCCCCTACCCCCCATGCCGTCGAGAACGGCAAGGGAGCCAGCCCGCTGAACCACCACTACTGGATGCCGTTCAGCGCCAACCGCGACTTCCATGCCCATCCGCGGGTGATCACGGCCGCCGAGGGACGCCACTTCATCGACGACCGCGGACGGCGACTGTTCGACTCCCTCTCCGGGCTCTGGACCTGCGGCGCCGGCCACAACCGCGCCGAAATCCAGCAGGCGGTGGCGGCCCAGCTGGGCCGGCTGGACTACGCCCCGGGCTTCCAGGTCGCTCACCCGCTGGCCTTCGAGCTGGCCGAACGGGTGGCGACGCTGACCCCGCCGGGGCTGGACCACGTGTTCTTCACCGACTCCGGCTCCGAGTCCGCTGACACTTCCGTGAAGATGGCGCGTGCCTACTGGCGACTCCAGGGGCGCCCGGAGAAGACCCGGCTGATCGGCCGCGCCAAGGGCTACCACGGCGTCAACGTGGGCGGCACCAGCCTCGGCGGGATCGGCGCCAACCGCAAGCCCTACGGCCAGCTGCTGGACGTCACCCACCTGCCCCACACTCTCCAGCCGGCACTCGCCTTCACCCACGGCCAGGCGGAGAGCGGGGCGGAGCTCGCCGACGCCCTGCTCGACCAGATCGCCCTGCACGACGCCTCAAACATCGCCGCAGTGATCGTCGAGCCCATGTCCGGTTCGGGCGGGGTCATCGTGCCGCCGGTGGGCTATCTGGAACGGCTGCGCGAGATCTGCTCCGCCCACGACATCCTGCTGATCTTCGACGAGGTGATCACCGCCTTCGGCCGCGCCGGGGCGCGTACCGGGGCCGAGGCCTTCGGCGTCACCCCGGACATCATGAACGTGGCCAAGCAGCTTACCAACGGCGCGGTGCCCATGGGGGCCGTGATCGCCTCCCGCGAGATCTTCGACACCTTCACGGCGGGAGGCGGGCCGGCGCATGCCATCGAGTTCCCCCACGGCTATACCTACAGCGCCCATCCCGTGGCGTGCGCCGCGGCGCTGGCGACCCTGGACCTGTTCGAGCGCGAGGACTTCCCCGGCCAGGTACGAGCCATCGCCCCGGCGTTCGAGGAGAAGCTCCACGCCCTCAGGGGCCGTCCTCATGTGGTGGATATCCGCAACCACGGCCTGGCCGGGGCCGTGCAGCTCGCTCCCCGCGACGGTGACCCGACCATCCGCCCGCGGGATGCCCACCTGGCGCTGTGGGAGGCGGGCTTCTACGTGCGCTACAGCGGCGACACCCTGCAGTTCGGCCCACCCTTCGCCAGCACGGAGACGGAGCTCGAGCGGCTCTTCGATGCCGTGGCCACGACCCTGGACCGGCTGGCGTGACGAGCAGCTCCGGGGAGCATCGACCATCGACCTCGCCTCAGGCCGGGCCGCAGACCGGACAGGCGGGGTCGCGAGGCACCCGGAAGTGGCGCCACTGGCCGCCGAGGCCGTCGAAGGTGGAGAGCCCGCGGTGGGGCGTGCCGGCGCCACTGAGAAGCTTGATCGCCTCGAGGGCCTGGAAGCTGCCGATCAGCCCCACCAGGGGCGCCACCACGCCGCTCTCGGCGCAGCTCAGCGCCTCGTCGCCCTCCCCACTCTCCCCACTCTCCCCTCCCCCAGGCGGATAGAGGCAGGCATAGCAGGGGGAGTCGGGGTCGCGGGCATCGAAGACGGCGAGCTGGCCGGAGAAGCGGATCGCCGCCCCGGAGACCAGCGGCACCCGCGCCGTGCGGCAGGCGGCGTTGATGGCATAGCGGCTGGAGAAGCGGTCGGTGCAGTCGAGCACCACGTCCGCCTCGGCGACCGCCCGCGCCAGCGCCGCGCCGTCGAGATGCTCGGTGATCGCTTGAATGGCGCAGCCGGGATTGAGGGCGAGCGCCGCCTCCCGGGCCGACTCGGCCTTGTTGCGACCGAGGTCGGCGGTGGCGTGGGCGATCTGGCGCTGCAGGTTGGAGAGCTCGACCTCGTCGGCGTCGGCCAGGGTCAGCCGGCCGAGGCCCGCGGCCGACAGGTAGAGGGCCACCGGCGAGCCCAGCCCGCCGGCGCCGACCACCAGGGCGTGGCCGGCCAGCAGCCGCTCCTGGCCGTCGATGTCGATCGGGTCGAGCATGATCTGGCGGCTGTAGCGCAGCAGGGCCTGGTCATCCATCGATGGTCACTTCTCGTCGAACTCCTCGATATCGGGCACGTGGAGGCTAAAGTCCTCCTTGACCTCCTCCATGACCACATAGCTCTTGGACTCCTTCACCCCGGGCAGGGTCAGCACCACGTCGCCGAGCAGCTGGCGATAGGCGGACATCTCGGGAATCCGGCACTTGAGGATGTAGTCGAACTGCCCCGACACCAGGTGGCACTCCTGGATCTGCGGCAGCTTGGCCACGGCGCGACGGAACTCGTCGAACACCGCCGGCGACTGGGTCTCCAGGCTGATCTCGACGAACACCAGCAGGTTGGCCTTGAGCGCCCGGGGGTCGAGCAGGGCCTTGTAGCCGCGGATGATACCGGCGCGCTCCAGACGCTTGACACGCTCCAGGCAGGGCGTGGTGGAAAGCCCGACCCGGGAGGCCAGGTCGACATAGGAGATGCGGGCGTTCTCCTGCAGGCAGCGCAGGATCTTGAGGTCGATGCGGTCGAGCGAGCGGGTCTTGGGTTTCATGAATGCAAAGTCAACGAGACGTGGCGTTTTTTACTGACCAAGATGTACCACATCACGCCCCCTCCCCTCCAGTCTCGCCCTCAACGTGACGCCCCAGGCTGACCCGGTCGTGACCGCCGAAATCGCGTAAGGTCGCGACCTCCCCATAGCCGGCATCGGCGAGGGCGTCGCGCACCGCCTCCCCCTGGCCATGGCCATGCTCGAGCAGCAGCCAGCCACCGGGGACGAGGTGGGCACGGGCCTCGCCCACCAGGTGGCACAGGTCGGCCAGCCCCTGCTCGGCGGCCACCAGGGCGCTGTGCGGCTCGAAGCGCAGGTCACCCTGGCGCAGGTGCGGGTCGTCCGCGGCGATATAGGGCGGGTTCGAGACGATGAGCGCGAAGCGCTCGCCGCCGGCCTCGCGGTCCAGCGCCGCGAACCAGTCTCCCGCACGGAAGTCGACGTTGCCGATGGCGAGGCGCTCGGCATTGTGCCGGGCCAGGGCCACCGCCTCCGGGCTAAGGTCGATGCCGACCACCGACCAGCCGGGTCGCTCGCTGGCGAAGGCCAGGGCAATGGCGCCGGTGCCGGTGCCGAGGTCCAGCAGCCGTCCCTGCGGGGAGGCACCATGCGCCAGGGCCGCCTCCACCAGCCGCTCGGTATCGGGGCGGGGAATCAGGGTGTGCGGCGAGGTGGAAAGCCGCAGCCCCCAGAACTCGCGCTCACCGGTCAGGTAGGCCACCGGCTGGCCGGCGGCGCGCGCCGCCAGCAGCGCCTCGAAGCGGGCCCGCTCGAAGACCGGCACCTCGCGGTCGCCCCAGGTGTAGAGCCAGGTGCGATCGACGCCCAGCACGTGGCAGAGCAGCACCTCGGCATCGAGCCGTGCGCTCGGCGAGCCGGCATCAACGAGGCGCCGAGCCGCCCGCGCCAGCAGATCGTCGAGGGTCATCCGGCGTCCTGCTGGAGGGCCGCCAGCTGCTCGGCCTGGTACTCGTGGATCAGCGGCTCGATCACGTCGTCGAGCTGCTCGCCGCTGACCACCTCGGAGAGCTTGTAGAGCGTCAGGTTGATGCGGTGATCGGTGACCCGGCCCTGGGGGAAGTTGTAGGTCCGGATGCGCTCGCTGCGATCACCCGAGCCCACCAGGCTGCGCCGGGCATCGGCCTGCTGCTGCCGCTGGCTGGCCACGGCCGACTGCTTGAGCCTTGCTGCGAGCAGCGACATCGCCTTGGCGCGGTTCTTGTGCTGGCTGCGCTCCTCCTGGCACTCCACCACCACGCCGCTGGGCAGGTGGGTGATGCGGATCGCGGAGTCGGTGGTGTTGACGTGCTGGCCGCCGGCCCCGCTGGAACGGAAGGTGTCGACCCGCAGGTCGCCCGGGTCGATATCGATGTCGCCCACCTCGTCGGCCTCGGGCATCACCGCCACCGTGCAGGCGGAGGTGTGGATGCGCCCCTGGGACTCGGTGGCCGGCACGCGCTGCACCCGGTGGGCGCCGGACTCGAACTTGAGCCGGGCATAGACCCCCTCGCCCCTGACCCGCGAGATGATCTCCTTGTAGCCGCCCTGCTCGCCATGGCTGGCACTCACCACCTCCACCTTCCAGCCGTGCTGCTCGGCGTAGCGCGAGTACATGCGAAAGAGGTCACCGGCGAACAGCGCCGCCTCGTCGCCGCCGGTGCCGGCGCGGATCTCGAGGAAGACGTTGCGCCGGTCGTCGGGGTCCTTCGGCACCAGCAGCTGCTTGAGCCGGACCTCGAGGGCCTCCAGCCTGTCGCGCCCCTCGTCCCGCTCGAGCTCGGCCAGCTCGCGCATCTCGGCGTCGGCATCGCCGAGGAACTGTTCGGCGGAGGCGATGTCGGCCTCCACGGCGCGATACTCGCGCCAGGCCTCCACCAGGGGTTCGAGCTCGGCATATTCCCGCGAGTAGTCGCGGAAGCGGGTCTGGTCGCTGATCACCTCGGGCTCCGCCAGCAGGGCGGAAAGCTCCTCGAAGCGCTCGACGAAGGCATCGAGGCGCTGGCGCAGGGTGGCTTTCATCGGCGCATCCTATCGGGGGTGGTCGGTGGATTCATCCAGCAGCAGGGCGGTGGCGGCCTCCAGCAGGTCGCGACGCTCCAGGGAGGCCGCCTCGCGCATCGCCACGGTGGGACGGTGCATCAGTCGGTTGGTCAGCTGGTGGGCCAGGCGGCGGATCACCAGTTCGGGGTCCTCGCCGCGGGCCAGGCGCGCCAGGGCCTGCTGCTCGGAGAGCTCGCGCATGGCCTCGCCGCGGGCGCGCACGTCGCGGATCAGCTCGCCGCCGCTGCGGATCCGCCGCTCGTGCTGCCAGTTGCCCACGCCGTGCTCGATCAACGACTCGGCCTGGTCGGCGGCCACCTGGCGATGCCGGCGGTTCTCCTCGATGACCTCCTGGAGGTCATCGACGGTGTAGAGGAAGACATCGCTGAGCTCGCCCACCTCGGGCTCGATATCCCGGGGCACGGCGATGTCGACCATGAAGACGGGGCGATGGCGGCGCTTCTTCAGCGCCCGCTCGACCATGCCCTTGCCGAGGATCGGCAGCGGCGCGGCGGTGGAGGAAATCACGATGTCGGCCTCGACGAGGGCCTCGGGGATCGCATCGAGGGTGATCGCCTCGCCGCCCAGCGGGCCGGCCAGCGTCTCGGCCCGCTCGCGGGTGCGGTTGGCCACGGTGAGCCGGCGCACGCCGGCCTCGTGAAGGTGGCGCGCCACCAACTCGATGGTCTCGCCGGCGCCGATCAGCAGCGCCCGCGAACGGGTGAAGTCGCCGAAGATACGGCTGGCCAGGCTCACCGCCGCATAGGCCACCGACACCGGGTTGCGACCGATGCCCGTCTCGGTGCGTACCTGCTTGGCCACGGCGAAGGTGTTCTGGAACAGGCACTCCAGCTCACCGCCCAGGCCACGGGCCCGGCGGGCCGTCTGGTAGGCTTCCTTGAGCTGGCCCAGTATCTGCGGCTCGCCCAGCACCATGGAGTCCAGCCCCACCGCCACCCGCATCAGGTGTCGGGCCGCGTCGTTCTCGTGGAAGTGATAGGCACAGCGCGTGAGGTCCTCCACCCTCAGCCCATGGAAACGACCCAGCCAGTCGAGGATCTCGCGCTCGCCGACGGCATCGGTGACGCAGTAGAGCTCGGTGCGATTGCAGGTGGAAAGGACCGCCGCCTCGCGCACCTCCGGCAGGGCACGCAGCTCGACCAGCGCCGCCTCAAGCTGAGTCGGCGAGAAGGCGACCTGCTCGCGCACCTCGATGGTGGCAGTCCGGTGGTTGATTCCCAGGGCAAGAAGCGTCATGCGTTCGGGGTCTTCGCGAGTCGTGGTTCCGGCAGGGGCGCAGTGGTGATGTCCGCCGACGCGGACCGCCCATCCTCGAAGCGCCGCATTCTACCACAGGCCACCCGTCCGGGGCGCAATGGCATCCCGTGATCAGGATCATGCTTTGCCCGGGGGAGGCGAGCCGTTATGCTGGCCACTCGTCCTTTGGCACGAGACGCGCATGCCCCGCGTAACGCTCCCCCGAATCACTCGCCGCTTCCCCCTGGCGCCGCTGGTGCTGGCGACTCTGCTCGCCGGCTGCCAAGGCATGCCGGGGGCCTCCTCGGCCGCCGAACCCGCCGAGGACCCGATGGCGGATGCGCCCCCGGTCACCCGCGGCCTGGATGCCGACAGCCTCTCGGGCCTGCTGGAGGCCGAGCTGGCCGGACAGCGCGGCGACTATCCGCGTGCCACCCGCGGCTTTCTCGACGTCGCCGAGCGCTACGGCTCCGCGGCCCTCGCCGAGCGCGCCACCCTGGCCGCCCGCTTCAGCGAGGATGCCCGGCTGCTCGAGGACACCGCACGACGCTGGCAGGCCCTGGCCCCCCAGAGCGATGCTCCCGCGCGCCTGCTCTCCAGCCTCGCCATCCAGCGCGGCGACTGGGATGCCGCCCTGGCGCAACGCCTGGCCGCCATCTCGCGTGGCGCCCAGGAGGAGCTGACCGGCTTCGTGGAGAGCGCCCTCGAGGCCGGGACCGACCCGGTACCACTGCTGGCGAGGATGCGTGAACACCTGGCCAACCTCGACGAGACACGCCACGACAGCGAACTGGCCACCGCCCTGCTGGAGGCCGCCACCGGTGAGCGCGGGGCGGCCGAGCAACGCCTGGCGCGACTGGCCCGGGCGGCTCCGGAGCTTCCCGAGCTATGGCAGATCCGTGCCCGCCTGGCGCTGGAGGCCGACGATCCGGCGAGCGCTCGGTCGGCGGCGCGGCGCGGCCTGGAGGTGGCACCGGGCGACCCGCGCCTGATGCTGTTGCTGGCGCGCGCCGAGATCCGGCTGGGCCGCATCGAGGCCGCCGAGGCCACCACCGACGCCCTGCTCGACGACCACGGTGACGATCCCGAGCTTCGCCTCGGCCTGGCACGGCTGTTCCTGGAGGAGGAGCACCTGCCCCCGGCGCGCCGCCTGCTGCTGCCTCTGGTCGGCGATGACGAGGCCCCGCCGCTGGCCTTCCTGCTGCTGGGCGCCATCGCCGAGGAGGAGGACGAGGTGGACAACGCCCTGCTTTATTATCGCCAGGTGCCCGAGGGCGAGCAGTTCCTGAACGCCCGCCTGAGTGCGGCTCGGATGCTGATCGCCGATGACCGGCTGCTCGACGCGCGCACCTTCCTGCGCCTCGAGCGGCTGCGCCACGAGACCTACTACAGCGAACTGGTCTCCCTGGAGGTCGAGCTGCTCGACGAGGCGGGACTCGACGAGCAGGCCGATGCCCTGCTCGACAGTGAGCTCTCCCGGCGCCCCGACGACGAGCAGCTGCGCTACCAGCGGGCCATGCGTGCCTTCACCGACGGTGACCTCGCCGCCATGGAGGCGGACCTTCGCCATGTCATCGAGGCCGCCCCGGACAACGCCCATGCCCTTAACGCCCTGGGCTACACCCTCGCCGATGCCAACCTCGAGGGCCGTCTGGAGGAGGCACGCGAGCTGATCGAGCGGGCCCACGCCCTCGAACCGGGCAACCCGGCGATCCTCGACAGCCAGGGCTGGGTCCGCTACCGCCAGGGCGACCCCGAGGGCGCCCTGCCCTGGCTCGAGCGCGCCTGGTCGGCGATGCCCGACCAAGAGATCGCCGCCCACCTCATCGAGGTGCTCTGGGCGCTGGGCCAGGAGGAGCGCGCACGCGACCTGCTCGAGGAATCCCAGCGACGCTTCGAGGAGCGCCCGCTGATCGACGAACTGCTGCAACGCTACCCAGAGCTCGGCGTTCCCGGGCGTGACGACTGACCCTGACGAACGGAACTCGCCATGACGACACTGCCGCGACTGCTGATCCCCCTGTTCGCCCTGGCCCTGCTGGCCGGCTGTGCCGGCCGGGCGCCCGCTCCCGAGGGCGAACGCGCCGCGGGCCAGTGGCAGGCCCAGGCCGAGCGCCTGGCCGAACTCGACACCTGGATACTGGTGGGCAAGGCCGGCCTGCGCACCCCCGAGGACTCCACCAGCGCCAACCTGGACTGGAGCCAGCACCCCCATTACTACCGGCTGCTGATCAGCGGGCCCTTCGGCAGCGGGCGCAGCACCCTGGAGGGACGCGAGGGGCGCTTCTCGCTGACCACCGCCGAGGGGCGCTTCGAGGCCGAGACCCCGGAGGCACTGATGGAACAGCAGCTGGGCTGGTCGCTGCCGGTCAGCGCACTCTCCGACTGGATCCGCGGCCTGCCGGCGGACGACACGCCCCACCGACTGGAGAAGGACGAACTGGGCTTCCCGCTTCGCCTCGAGCAGGATGGCTGGGAGATCGCGTACCGCGACTGGGTGCGCGTCGCCGACCTCTGGCTGCCCAGGCGCCTGGTGATGACCTATGACGACCTGCGGGTCACCCTGGTGGTCACCGACTGGCGCCCGGCCCTCGACGACTGACATGCCACGGACCCCTCCCCTTGCCGAGGCGCTGGTGCTACCGGCGCCGGCCAAGCTCAATCGTCTGCTGCACATCACCGGCCGCCGGCCGGATGGCTACCACACGCTGCAGACGCTGTTCCAGTTCCTCGATCACGGCGACACCCTCACCCTGCGCGGCCGTCAGGACGGCGAGATCCGCCTCTCCCCCCGCCTGCCCGAGGTGGCGGCCGAGGACAACCTGGTCGTGCGCGCCGCTCGCCTGCTGCAGGCCGAGAGCGGCTGCCGCCTGGGCGCGGACATCCACCTCGAGAAACGTCTACCCCTGGGCGGGGGGCTCGGCGGCGGCAGCTCGGATGCCGCTACCACCCTGCTCGGCCTGGATGCCCTCTGGGGACTCGGCCTCGGCCTCGCGCACCTGGCCGGCCTCGGCCTCGCCCTGGGAGCCGACGTCCCGGTGTTCGTGCATGGCCGTGCCGCCTGGGCCGAGGGGGTCGGCGAACGCCTCACCCCGGTCGCGCTCGACACTCCCTGGTTCGTGGTGATCCACCCGGGCGTGACGGTCGCCACCGCGGCGGTGTTCGGGGCGCCGCAATTGACACGCCACACCCCCCCGATTACCATGGCGCGCGCACTGCAGGGGGGAGCGGAGAGCTGGAGCAACGACTGCGAGCCCACCGTCCGGGAACTGTATCCCGAGGTGGCGCATGCGCTCGACTGGCTGGCGACCCGAGCGCCGACCATGCTGACCGGCACCGGCGCCTGTGTCTTTGCCCGGCTCGGCAGCGAGGCGCAGGCCGACCAACTCCTGGCCGAGACGCCCGAGGGCTGGCAAGCCTTCAAGGCCCACGGGCTGAATCGCTCACCTCTCCATGCTGCGCTGGGTCGATGACCCTCACCCGCCCACGGGCGCCGAGGCATCCCTGAACACCCCGGAACAACCATCGACCCGAATCCCTGAAGACCCAACACAGCAAAGGTGGCTGCGCGTGTCAAAATTGATGGTTTTCGCCGGGAATGCCAATCCCGAACTCGCCCGAAAGGTCGCCGAGAGTCTGGACACCTACCTGGGCAATGCCACGGTCGGCCAGTTCAGCGACGGCGAGGTCGCGGTCGAGATCAACGAGAACGTGCGCGGCAAGGATGTGTTCATCCTGCAGTCCACCTGTGCACCGACCAATGACAACCTGATGGAACTGATCCTGATGGTGGACTCCCTGCGCCGGGCCTCCGCCACCCGGATCACCGCCGTGGTGCCCTACTTCGGCTACGCTCGCCAGGACCGCCGCGTGCGTTCCGCGCGGGTGCCGATCTCGGCCAAGATCGTCGCCGACATGATGGTCAAGGCCGGCGTCGACCGGGTCATGACCATGGACCTGCACGCCGACCAGATCCAGGGCTTCTTCGACGTGCCGGTGGACAACGTCTACGGCTCGCCGATCCTGCTCGACGACATCGAGCGCCAGAACTACGACGACCTGGTGGTGGTATCGCCGGACGTCGGCGGCGTGGTGCGGGCCCGCGCCATCGCCAAGCAGCTCAACGCCGACCTGGCGATCATCGACAAGCGTCGCCCCTCGGCCAACCAGGCCCAGGTGATGCACATCATCGGCGAGATCGAGCACCGCACCTGCGTGGTGGTGGATGACATGATCGATACCGCCGGCACCCTGTGCAAGGCCGGCGAGGCCCTCAAGGCCCGGGGCGCCCGACGCGTGGTCGCCTACGCCACCCACCCGATCCTGTCGGGCCCGGCGGTGGACAACATTACCGGCTCGGTGCTCGACGAGGTGGTGGTGACCGACACCATCCCCCTCTCCGAGATCGCGCGGCGCAGCGGCAAGATCCGCCAGCTCAGCGTCGCCGGACTGATCGCCGAGGCGATCCGCCGGGTCAGCAACGAGGAATCCGTCAGCGCCATGTTCCACTGAACGCGGGCCCACCGGGACTCGCTCGGTGGGACGAGGCGCGGGACACATGCCCTGCGGGGCTCCCGGAAACGTCGTGGTCTGGTCGCGGGCCACGGCGCTTTCCTTACTTCCAGAAAGAGGCAATTCCATGTCCGATTACACACTCAATGCCAGCGTTCGCAACGACCTGGGGAAAGGTGCGAGCCGCCGCCTGCGTCGTGCGAACGAACAGGTGCCGGCCATCATCTATGGTGGTGAGCAGGCGCCGCAGCCCATTGCCGTCGACAAGACCAGCTTCTACAAGGCGCTGGAAGACGAGGCATTCTTCTCTTCCGTGATCAACCTTCACGTGGATGGCAAGGCCCAGCAGGTGGTGGTGCGGGACCTGCAGCGTCACCCCTTCAAGCCGCTGATCACCCATGCCGACTTCCTGCGCGTCGATGCCACCCACGAGATCTCCCTGCGCGTGCCACTGCACGTGGTGGGCGAGGACCAGTGTAAGGGCATCAAGGACGAGGACGGCGAGCTCCACCTGCTCTCCAACGAGGTGGAGGTCAGCTGCCTGCCGAAGGACCTGCCCGACTACATCGAGGTCGACATCGCCGAGGTCGCGCTGGGCACCACCCTGCACCTCTCCGACCTGAACGTGCCGGCCGGCGTGACCCTGGTCGCGCTCACCCATGGCGAGGATCACGACAACGCCGTGTTGAGCATCACCAAGCCCAAGGTCCGCGGTACGGAAGAGGACGAGGAAGGCGGTGAAGCCGCCGAGGGCGAAGAAGGCGAAGGCAGCGCCGAGTAATCGCGCCTGCCGGGGGCCATGCGCGGCATGGCCCTCCTTTCATCCATCAAGCGCCTCGGCGCTTGATTTTTTTTGGAGACACGAGATGAGCCAGGTCAAGGCGATCATCGGCCTGGGCAACCCCGGGGCCGACTACGAGGCCACCCGCCACAACGCCGGTGCCTGGCTGGTGCAGGCCGTGGCGAGGGCGGCGGGCGGCGAGCTGCGCCCCGACAGGAAGTTCCTGGGCCTGCACGCGCGGGTGAGGCTCGACGGCCAGGAGCTGCACCTGCTCGAGCCCACCACCTTCATGAACCGCAGCGGCGGCGCCGTGGCGGCCCTCTGCCAGTTCTTCAAGCTGGCACCGGGCGAGCTGCTGGTGGCCCACGACGAACTCGACATGCCGCCGGGCACGGCGCGCTACAAGACCGGCGGCGGGCACGGCGGGCACAACGGCCTGCGCGACATCATCCGCGCCCTGGGCAACGACCGGGCCTTCCATCGCCTGCGCATCGGCATCGGCCATCCCGGCGATAGCCGCCAGGTGACGAATTACGTGCTGGGTCGGCCCGGCAAGACCGAGCGTAGCGCTATCGACGCCGCCATCGACGAATGCCTGGCCACCCTGCCCCAGGCCATGGCCGGCGACTGGGCAAAGGCCATGAACCGGCTGCACAGCTTTTCCGCCTGACGCGGAAAAGCTAGCTGTATGCTTGAAGCTATAAGCTGTAAGTCACCCCGACTGCTGGCCGGGATGGTTTTCTTACGGCTTACAGCTTATGGCTTACCACTTGGTCGCGTAGAATGCCGGCCATTCTCCATTCCCGAACACGCTTTCCAGGAAGATCCCATGGGTTTCAACTGCGGTATCGTCGGCCTACCCAACGTCGGCAAGTCCACGCTGTTCAATGCGCTGACCAAGTCCGGCATCGACGCCGAGAACTTCCCCTTCTGCACCATCGAGCCCAACGTCGGCATCGTGCCGATGCCCGACCCGCGCCTCGACCGGCTGGCCGAGATCGTCAAGCCGCAGAAGGTACTGCCCACGACCATGGAGTTCGTCGACATCGCCGGCCTGGTGGCCGGCGCCTCCAAGGGTGAGGGGCTGGGCAACAAGTTCCTGGCCAATATCCGCGAGACCCAGGCCATCGCCCATGTGGTGCGCTGCTTCGACAACGACAACGTGATCCACGTGGCCAACCAGGTCGACCCGCGGGCCGATATCGAGATCATCAACATGGAGCTCGCGCTGGCCGACCTCGACAACGTCGAGCGCGCCATCCAGCGCCTGGTACGCGTGGCCAAGGGCGGCGACAAGGAGGCCATTGCCACCAAGGCGATCCTCGAGCGCATCCAGCCCCACCTGGCCGAGGGCCTGCCGCTGCGAAGCGTCGGCCTCGACGAGGAGGAGAAGCAACAGCTCAAGAGCTTCGGCTTCCTGACCCTCAAGCCCACCATGTACATCGCCAATGTCAACGAGGACGGCTTCGAGGCCAATCCCTACCTCGAGGTAGTCAACGAGATCGCCGCCGAGGAAGGCGCCGTGGTGGTGCCGGTGTGCAATCAGCTCGAGGCCGAGATCGCCGAGCTGGAGGACGAGGAGCGCGCCATGTTCCTCGACGAGATGGGCATGGAAGAGCCCGGTCTCGACCGGGTGATCCGCGCCGGCTATGCCCTGCTGGGCCTGCAGACCTACTTCACCGCGGGGGTGAAGGAAGTCCGTGCCTGGACGGTCAAGGTCGGGGCCACCGCTCCCGAGGCAGCCGGGGTGATCCACACCGACTTCCAGAAGGGCTTCATCCGCGCCGAGGTCATCGCCTATGACGACTTCGTCGCGCTGGGCGGCGAACAGGGGGCCAAGGACGCCGGCAAGTGGCGCCTGGAGGGCAAGGAGTACATCGTCCAGGATGGCGACGTGATCCACTTCCGCTTCAATGTCTGAGGCACGCAGGCCTTGACCCGAGGGGGCAAACTCCATAGACTTCGCCCCCGTTGTTCGGCTACGTAGCTCAGCTGGTTAGAGCACATCACTCATAATGATGGGGTCCCCTGTTCGAATCAGGGCGTAGCCACCAGATACCGAAAACCCGGCGCCCCTGGCGCCGGGTTTTTTCGTCTTCCTCTATACCATACCGCTCTAGACCAGTTCGGGGCGATCGAAGAAGGCGGTCAGCACCCGCGTCAGGGACTCCACGTCCCGGGCGCCGGCGGTCTCGCGGATCGAGTGCATGGCCCACTGGGGCACGCCCACGTCCAGGGTCGGCACGCCGAGCTCGGTGGCGGTGATGGGGCCGATGGTGCTGCCGCAGCCCATGTCGGCCCGGGTCACGAAGCTCTGCACCGGCACCTCGGCCGCGCGGCAGAGATCCCAGAACAGTGCCGCCGTGGCGCTGTTGGTGGCATAGCGCTGGCTCGCGTTGACCTTGATCACCGGCCCGCCGTTGAGTACCGGGCCGTGGCCGGCATCGTGCTTGTCCGGGAAGTTGGGATGCAGGGCGTGGGCGTTGTCGCAGGAGATCAGCCGCGAGGCCTGAACCAGGCGGATGAAGCCCTCGTCGCCGGGTTCGCCGAGCTGGGCATTCACCCGCCGCAGCACGTCGCGGAGGAAGGGCCCCTGGGCGCCGCAGGCGCTGGCGCTGCCTACCTCCTCGTGGTCGTTGGCCACCAGCACCGCTCCCTGTTGGCCGTCGCTCTCCAGCAGGGCCTCCAGGCCGATAAAGCAGGAGAGCAGGTTGTCGAGGCGGGCACCGGCGATCAGCTCGCCGTCGACGCCGACCCGTGACGGCGGCTGCATGTCGCGGAAGGCGAGCTCGAAGTCGAGTAGCTCGACGTCCTCGAGGCCGTGCTGCTCGGCGACCCAGCCCGCGAGCAGCCGCTCGAGGTCGGGCTTTTCCCCGCCCTGCAGGAAGACGGGGGCCATCTCGGTCTGGGCATTGATGGCACGGCCGTTGTTGGCCTCGCGGTCCAGGTGGATGGCCAGGCTCGGGATGATCGCCAGCGGCGTCTCCACATCGAGCAGCACACCCTCGATGCGGCCGTCGGCGTGGCGCAGGTGCACCCGCCCGGCGAGCCCCAGGTCACGGTCGAACCAGGGCGCCAGCAGGGCCCCGCCGTAGACCTCGACGCCGAGCTGGAGCCAGCCCGCCGCGCTCTGCGCGGGGTTGGGCTTGAGGCGCAGGCCGGGGCTGTCGGTATGGGCACCGACCAGGCGCAGCGCCGTGAGTCGCTCGCGGGGTAGCTGCAGGGCGACGATCGAGGAGTCGTTGCGGGTGACGTAGACACGTTCGCCGGGCGACAGCCGCCAGGCCTCGGTCTCCTCGAGACGCCGGTAGCCGGCCGCCTCCAGGCGCCTGGCCATGTTGGCCGTGGCATGCCAAGGCGTGGGGGATCGACGCAGGAAGTCGAGCAGGCGCTCGAGTCGGGCATCCTGGGACATGGAATTCCTCTATCGCGGGGCATTTCAGGGGTCTTGGCGGCACGACCAAGCTGATACAATGACCTGTCGGTCCATGCAACTCGACGGCCGAGTCGGGGTCTGGATTGAGAGTGAGTGTACACGAATCGGGGAGTGCTTCATCGATGAGCCTGTTAGTCACCCTTGGGCGTTCAGCGGTCCTGGCCCTGCTGCTGGCCACGCCACTACTGGCCGCCGTCGAGCCGAGCGACGCCCAGCGCCAGGTGGCCGTGGAAGTGGCCGAGTCGCTGCGCTATGGCCATTATGCAGATGTCAGCCTCGACGACGACTGGTCACGGCGGGCCTTCTCGCGCTTCCTGGACATCCTCGATAGCCAGCGCGCCTACCTGCTCGACCGCGATGTGGCCACGTTCCGCGACCTGGAAACGGGCATGGACGAGGCGCTGCTCGACGGCGACCTGGCACGCCCCTTTGCCCTCTATCAGCGCTACCACGAGCGCGCCGAGTCACGCTTCGAATGGCTGCTCGACCGACTCGACGAGGGCATCGACTTTTCCTTCGACAGCGACAAGCGCCTGGAGCTGGAGCGTAAGGAAGCCCCCTGGGCCGGCCGGGAGGCGGCCCTGGACGAGCTGTGGCTGAAGCGGCTAAAGAACGCCGCCCTGACCCTGGCCATCAGCGACCAGGACGCCGAGCAGGTGGAAGCCACCCTGCGCCAGCGATACGAGGGGCAGCTGTCGCGCCTGCGCCAGACCAACGACGAGGATGTCTTCGGCCTCTTCATGTCGGCGGTGACCGGCAGCATCGACCCCCACAGCGAATACCTCTCGCCGCGCCAGGGCGAATCCTTCGATATCCAGATGCGCCTCTCCCTGGAGGGCATCGGCGCCCTGCTCCAGGCCGACGGCGAGTACGTCAAGGTATCGAGCCTGGTGCCGGGTGGCCCCGCCGAGCGGGCCGGGGCCCTGCAGCCGGCCGACCGCATCGTCGGCGTGGGCCAGGAGGGCAAGGAGATCGTCAACGTGGTGGGCATGCGCCTCGATGACGTGGTCGACATGATTCGCGGCCCCAAGGGCTCGGTGGTGCGTCTCGACGTGGTGCCCGCCCAGGCCGTCGACATGACGCGCTCCAAGGTCATCGAGATCACCCGCGACACCGTGGACCTGGAGGACCAGGCCGCCCAGGGCGAGGTAGTCGAGATCGCGCGGGACGACGGCACCCACCGCCTCGGGGTAATCAAGATCCCCACCTTCTACGTGGACTTCGATGCCTGGCAGGCCGGCGAGGAGGACTACCGCAGCACCACCCGCGACGTGTCCAAGGAAGTGGAGCGACTCCAGGCCGAGGGCGTCGAGGGCATCGTGCTCGACCTGCGCAACAACGGCGGCGGCGCCCTGCAGGAAGCCAACTCGCTGATCGGCCTGTTCATCGACCGCGGCCCCACCGTCCAGGTCCGCGATGCCCGCGGCCGCATCAGCCTCTACGGCGATACCGAGAGCGGCACCCTCTACGACGGCCCGCTGGCCGTGCTGGTCAACCGCCTCTCGGCATCGGCCTCCGAGATCTTCGCCGGGGCCATCCAAGACTACGGCCGTGGCCTGGTGGTGGGCACCGACACCTTCGGCAAGGGCACGGTCCAGACTCTCAACGAGCTCAGTCATGGCGAGATCAAGCTGACCCGCGCCAAGTTCTACCGCATCTCCGGGGAAAGCACCCAGCACCGTGGCGTGGAGCCGGACATCCGCTTCCCGAGCCTGATCGACCCGCAACTGATCGGCGAGAGCAGCCTCGACAACGCCCTGGAATGGGACACGGTGCGCGAGGTGCAGTATCGCACCTACGGCGAGCCCCGACAGTACCTGGAGACGCTTCGCAGCCGCCATCGCGAGCGTGCCGAACAGCAGCCGAACTTCCACTACCTCGAGCAGCAGTCAGCGCTGGCCAGCCGACTTCGCGAGCAGCACACCAGCGTCAGCCTCAATCGCGAGCAGCGCCAGCGCGAGGTGGAAGCCCGGGAGGCCGAACAGCTCGCCCTGGAGAACCAGCGCCGACGCGCCCTTGGCCTGGACCCGCTGGAGGAGTGGGTCGATGCCCGCGACGAGGCGGATACCGAAAACGATGCGCGCGACGAGGAACCGGTCGACCGCGTCCAGATCCTGGAGACGGCCCAGATCCTGCTCGACTACACCCAGCTCGAGGGCACCTGGCGCTACGCGAAAGGCAGCTGACCCCCCCTCCCCTGTCAGCGGGTGCGACATGCGACGCCGGGCCTCGAGCCCGGCGTCCTTGTCTGCTCGCCTCGCAGGCAAGCGCCACGGCGGCAGACATCAGGCCGCAGGCGGCCCCGGTGACAATGCGGCGTGATAAAGGGCAGACGCTACCCGGCCAGAAGCCGGCGAGGCATCGGTGCGACAGGCAAGATGAGAAGGGATGACGGCCAGACAGGACTGGCTCCCCGAACAGGACTCGAACCTGTGACCCAGTGATTAACAGTCACTTGCTCTACCAACTGAGCTATCGGGGAACGATGCAGGATGATGCGGCAGGCAGTTAGGAGCGGTTGGCTCCCCGAGCAGGACTCGAACCTGCGACCCAATGATTAACAGTCATTTGCTCTACCAACTGAGCTATCGGGGAATGACCGCATGCCGCACTGTGCTCTTCACATTCACGAGATCCTTCGCCGCATGAGCGAAGCTGGCTCCCCGAGCAGGACTCGAACCTGCGACCCAATGATTAACAGTCATTTGCTCTACCAACTGAGCTATCGGGGAACGACCTCAAGCACGGGCAGTATTATACGGATCGGGCCCGAAAGGTCAAGCGGGGATTGGCATTCTGCCCCCTCGCGAGGAGCACCGGGACACACAAAAAACGCCCGCCAGGGCGAGGCCTGGCGGGCGTTTTTTTGTGTGTCCTGGTGGCTACGCCCTGATTCGAACAGGGGACCCCATCATTATGAGTGATGTGCTCTAACCAGCTGAGCTACGTAGCCTTATCAACGGCTTGCCCGGCCGAGGCCGGGCAACGGGGAAGGATTATGCACGCGGGCCCGCCGCATGGCAAGCCCGCGCGCGCCCTCACGCCTCGATGTCGAGGGCGCGCTTGACCGCCGGCAGCGCCGGCTCGCCCTCACGGGTCTCGATGCCCTCGAGCCAGGCCTCCAGGACCTCGGGGTTGGCCTGCAGGTAAGTACGGGCGGCATCGCGGGGATCGGAGCCCGCGTCCATGATCTCACCCATCAGCTGGTTCTCCATCTCGAGGGTGAACTCGAGGTTTTCCAGCAGCGCACCGACGTTGGCACACTCCTCGACATAGCCGCTACGGGTGTTGGTGTAGACGGTGGCGCCGCCGAGGTCGGGGCCAAAGTAATCATCGGCACCTTCCAGGTAGGCCATGTCGAAGTTGGTGTTCATCGGATGCGGCTCCCAGCCGAGGAACACCATCCACTGTTCTTCCGGCACCCGGGCACTCAGCTCGGCGAGCATGCCGGCCTCGCTGGAGTCGATCAGCTGCCAGTCGCCCAGGCCGAAGGCGTCATCGTCGATCATCTGCTGGATCAGCTGGTTGCCGTCGTTGCCGGCCTCGATGCCGTGGATCCGGCTGTCGAACTGCTCGGCATGCTCGGCGAGATCGGCCACCGAGGTGACGCCGGCATCGTGGACATACTGCGGTACCGCGAGGGTGTACTTGGCGCCCTCGAGGTTGGCCCCCAGGCGATCGATATCGCCATCCTCAACGTAGGGGTCACTGATCGATGCCATGGAGGGCATCCAGTTGCCCAGGAAGACGTCGAAGTCGCCGTTCTTCATGCCCTGGTAGGCGATGGGCACTGAGACGGTATCGATACGGGTGTCGTAGCCCAGCGCCTCGAGTACCTCGGTGGTGAGCGCGGTAGTCGCGGTGATGTCGGTCCAGCCGACCTCGGCGAAGCGTACGGTCTCGCAGCTCTCGGGCTCGGCGGCCTGCAGCGGCGAGACGGAGAGACCGAGGGCGGCGGCGCCGAGCCCCAGGGTCAGGCGACGATTCAGGTTGCGGGTGAGCATGAAGACACTCCTCTTGTGGCACTTGAAGTATAGCCGCAGTGGCAGTACCACCGGTCAGCGGGTTGGTCTGCCAGACCTTTATTGATTGAACGTTCAATAAAGGTCTGGCAAGCTGTGCACATGGTAACCATGCTTCATGTGGTGGTTGCAAGATCAATTCCCCGGGAAAGGAGCCAGCAACGGTGCCCAAGGTTGGAATGGAACCCATCCGCCGCCAGCAACTGATCAAGGCCACCATGGCGGCGATCGACGAGGTCGGCCTGGCCGATGCCACGGTGATGCGTATTGCCCGCCACGCGGGCGTATCCGCCGGCATCATCAGCCACTACTTCGGCGGCAAGGACGGCCTGCTGGAAGCCACCATGCGCCAGATCCTCAGCGATCTTGGCGAAGCGGTGGCGGCGCGGCGCCGCGAGCTCTCCACCACGAGCCCCCGGGACCACATCGGCGCCATCATCGACGGCAACTTCGACCGCAGCCAGGTCACCGGGCCGGTGGCCAAGACCTGGCTAGCCTTCTGGGCCAGCAGCATGCACAAGCCGGAGTTGGCGCGCCTGCAGCAGGTCAATGACCGGCGCCTCTACGCCAACCTCTGCCACCAGTTCCGCCGCGTGATGCCCCGTGACAAGGCCCGCGCCTGTGCCCGAGCGCTGGCCGCGCTGATCGATGGCCTCTGGCTACGCGGCGCCCTGACCCACGAAGGCCTGGACAGTGACGAGGCGCGCCGCCTGGCCCGGGACTATCTCGATCGCCTGCTGGATACCCACCACACAACTTCTTCTTGAAGGGATAGCCACATGCCATCTCTGGACACCCAGACCCTCTACATCGACGGCCGTCACACCGCCGCCACTTCCGGCGAGACCTTCACCGTGGTCAACCCCTTCGACGGCTCACCGCTCGCCGAGGTGCAGCAGGCCGCCGAGGCCGACGTGGACACCGCCGTGGCCGCCGCCCGCAAGGGCCAGCGGACCTGGGCGGCGATGACCGGCATGCAGCGCGGCCGCATCCTCAATCGCGCCGTGGCCTTGCTCCGTGAACGCAACGATGAGATCGCCGAACTCGAGACCCGCAACACCGGCAAGCCGATCAGCGAGACGGCCGCGGTGGACATCGTCACCGGCGCCGACGTTCTCGAGTACTACGCCGGCCTGGTGCCCGCCATCGAGGGCAGCCAGATCCCGCTGCGCGAGGATTCCTTCGTCTATACGCGCCGCGAGCCACTGGGCGTGATTGGCGCCATCGGCGCCTGGAACTACCCCATCCAGATCGCCTGCTGGAAGACTGCCCCGGCGCTGGCCGCCGGCAACGCCGTGGTCTTCAAGCCCAGCGAAGTCACTCCGCTCACCGTCATGAAGCTCGCTGAGGTCTTCACCGAGGCCGGCTTGCCCGACGGCGTCTTCAATGTCGTCCACGGCGACGGCCGCGTCGGTGCGCTGATGACCGGACATCCCGGCATCGACAAGATCTCCTTCACCGGCGAGGTGGGCACCGGCAAGAAGGTGATGGCCGCCGCCGGGGGCTCCACCCTCAAGGACGTGACCATGGAACTGGGCGGCAAATCGCCGCTGATCGTCTTCGCCGACGCCGACCTGGATCGCGCCGCCGACGCCGCCATGATGGCCAACTTCTACTCCAGCGGGCAGATCTGCACCAACGGCACGCGGGTCTTCGTCGAGGGCTCGGTGAAAGAAGCCTTCGAGGCGAAGATCACCGAGCGCGTGGCGCGCATCCGCGCCGGCGACCCGCTGGACCCGAGCGTCAACTTCGGCCCTCTGGTGAGCTTCGAGCACCAGGAAAAGGTGCTCTCCTACATCGCCCTGGGCAAGCAGGAAGGAGCCACGGTGCTGGCCGGCGGCGAGGCCTGGGACCAGGGCGAGCACGGCGGGGTCGAATGGTCAAGAGGCGCCTGGGCGGCCCCTACGGTGTTCACCGACTGCACGGACGAGATGCGCATCGTGCGCGAGGAGATCTTCGGCCCGGTAATGGCGATCCTCGCCTTCGATGACGAGGAGGAGGTGATCCGCCGCGCCAACGATACCCACTACGGGCTGGCCGCCGGCGTCTTCACCGAGCATCTCAACCGCGCCCACCGGGTGATCCACCGCCTGGAGGCGGGCATCTGCTGGATCAACACCTGGGGCGAATCCCCCGCCGAGATGCCGGTGGGCGGTGTCAAGCAGTCCGGCGTGGGCCGCGAGAACGGCCTCGAGACCCTGGCCCACTACACCCAGACCAAGTCGGTGCAGATCGAGATGGGCCCCTTCGAGTCGGTGTTCTAAGCCTTCCGTCACCTCTAGCGCCGCCTACCCCACTGCCAGGGGCGCCGGGGGCAGGTCGTAGCGAGGGTCCTGTGCCAGGGACGGCATCGGTAGCGCCCAGGGATGGGGTCACAGCGCCCTCGCGAAGGCCTGCCGCCGGAACAGCCCCGTATAGATGTTGCCTCAGGAGACTCCATGTCCCAGATCCGTGAATTCGACTACGTCATCATCGGCGCCGGCTCTGCCGGCAACGTGCTGGCCACGCGCCTGACCGAAGACGAAGATGTCTCGGTGCTGCTGCTCGAGGCCGGCGGCCGCGACCACCGCTTCGACTTCCGCACTCAGATGCCGGCGGCGCTGGCCTATCCGCTGCAGGGCAAGCGCTACAACTGGGCCTTCGAGACCGACCCCGAGCCGCACATGGATGGCCGACGCATGGAGTGCGGCCGCGGCAAGGGGCTGGGTGGCTCCTCGCTGATCAACGGGATGTGCTACATCCGCGGCAACGCCCTGGACTACGACCACTGGGCCAAGGCGCCGGGCCTTGCGGACTGGAGCTACGCCGACTGCCTGCCCTACTTCCGGAAGTCCGAGACCCGCGACATCGGTGCCGATGACTACCATGGCGGCGACGGGCCGGTGAGTGTCACCACCCCGAAAGAGGGCAACAACCCCCTGTATCGGACCTTTATCGAGGCGGGCAAGCAGGCCGGCTACCCGGAGACCGAGGACGTCAACGGCTACCAGCAGGAGGGCTTCGGTCCCATGGACCGCTTCGTCACCCCGAACGGCCGGCGTGCCTCCACGGCCCGCGGCTACCTCGACCAGGCCAAGGGGCGACCAAACCTGACCATCGAGACCCGCGCGCTCACCGACGTCATCGCGTTCGAGGGCAAACGGGCCACCGGCGTGCGCTACTTTCTCAACGGCGATCGCAAGGGCGAGCCGCGCCAGGCCCGCGCCCGCCGCGAGGTGCTGCTGTGCGGCGGGGCCATCGCCTCGCCGCAGATCCTCCAGCGCTCCGGCATCGGGCCGAAGGAGGTCCTGGACGAATTCGGCATTCCCCCGGTGCACGTCAACGACAACGTCGGCGCCCATCTCCAGGACCATCTGGAGATGTACATCCAGTACGAGTGCACCCAGCCGATCTCGCTCTACCCGGCGCTGAAGTGGGTCAACCAGCCAAAGATCGGCGCCGAGTGGCTCTTCCTGGGCAAGGGCGTGGGGGCCAGCAACCAGTTCGAGGCGGCGGGCTTCATCCGCAGCAATGACCAGGAGGAGTGGCCCAACCTGCAGTACCACTTCCTGCCCATCGCCATCAGCTATAACGGCAAGAGCGCGGTGCAGGCGCACGGCTTTCAGGCCCACGTGGGCTCCATGCGCTCCGAGAGCCGCGGGCGCATCCGCCTGGCCTCGCGCGACCCCGAGGCCGCGCCGAGCATCCTCTTCAACTACATGTCCAGGGAGAAGGACTGGCAGGAGTTCCGCGATGCCATCCGCCTGACCCGCGAGATCATCGCCCAGCCCGCCTTCGACCCCTATCGCGGCCGCGAGATCTCGCCGGGGCCGGACGTGGCCTCCGACGCCGAGCTGGATGCCTTCGTCAAGGCCCATGCCGAGACCGCCTACCATCCCTGCGGCAGCTGCCGCATGGGCGAGGGCGACGATGCCGTGGTGGACGGCCAGGGCCGGGTGCACGGCGTGGCGGGGCTCAGGGTCGTGGACGCCTCGCTGTTCCCGCTGATTCCCACCGGCAACCTCAACGCGCCGACCATCATGCTCGCCGAGAAGATCGCCGAGCGTATCCGCGGCCGCGAGCCCCTGCCGCGCTCGGACGCCCCCTACTACGTGGCGGGTGACGCCCCGGCCCGCGGCGAGCCCCAGCGCCGCCTCGACTGACAGCGCCAGTCCCTCGGCTCCCATGCGCCCCGCCCTGCCCTGCAGCGCGGGGCGTTTTTGGATTACAGACCATCGCGGATGACTACCACGCTCGGGCTTTTCCGGCGACAGCGAGGGCGAGGGGGCGCTGTAAACCCCTCACTTGGCACTACCGACGCCATTCCTGGCGTAGGCCCCCCTCTATGACCTGCCCCCGGCGCCTCTCGCTCCTGCCGACGTCTAAGGCACGAGACCATGGCTGGCCAGTTGCAGGAAAGTGGACTAGTCTGCAAGAATTCAAACGTCTGTTCGAATCCTTGCGTTCCACAATAACCGGAGTCACTCCATGCTCACCCTGATCCTGCTGATCGTGGCCGTGGTCGGCCTGCCGGCGATAATGCGCCGCGAGGCGGGCGCCCTGCCCGCCCTGGTCCTGCTCGCCGTCACCGGCCTGGCCAGCCTGCTCCTCGCCTCCTCGCTGCTGGGCGTGGTGCTGTTGCTCGCGGCCGCGCTGGTGGCCGTGACCGGCCTTCCCGCCCTGCGGATCCGCTGGCTCTCGCCGCGCCTCTTCGCCCTGTTCAAGAAGGTCGCGCCCCGAGTCTCGGAGACCGAACGCACGGCGCTCGAGGCCGGCACCGTGGCCTGGGACGGCGAACTCTTCACCGGGCGCCCCGACTGGCAGACGCTGCTCGCTTTCCACGATGAGGGGCTCACGGCGGAGGAGCAGGCTTTCCTTGACCACCAGTGCAGCGTGGCCGCCGGCATGTGCAACGCCTGGGAGATCGCCCGGGAGCGCGCCGACCTGCCCCAGGAACTCTGGGACTACCTCAAGCGGGAAGGCTTCTTCGGCATGATCATCCCCCAGGCGTACGGCGGCCTCGGCTTCTCCGCCAAGGCCCAGTCGCTGGTCCTGCAGAAACTCTCGGTCAGCGAGACGCTGATGGTCACGGTGGGCGTGCCCAACTCCCTGGGCCCGGGCGAGCTGCTGCTCAAGTACGGCACCGAGGCCCAGAAGGACCACTACCTGCCGCGGCTGGCCGACGGGCGCGAGATCCCCTGCTTCGGCCTCACCGGCCCGCGTGCCGGCAGTGACGCCACGGCCCTCCCCGATACCGGCGTGGTCTGCCGGCAGGAGGTCGACGGCGAGGAGGTGCTGGGCCTGCGCCTGAACTTCGAGAAGCGCTGGATCACCCTGGCGCCCATCGCCAGCGTGGTGGGCCTGGCCTTCCGGCTCTTCGACCCCGACCACCTGCTGGGCGAGGAGAGCGATCGCGGCATCACCCTGGCGCTGATTCCGCGCGACACCGCGGGCATGGAGATCGGCCGCCGCCACCACCCCATCGGCAGCCCCTTCCTCAACGGGCCCATCAAGGGCAAGGACGTCTTCGTGCCGCTCGATACCATCATCGGCGGGCCCGAGATGATCGGCCAGGGCTGGCGGATGCTGGTGGAGTGCCTCTCCATCGGCCGCTGCATCACCCTGCCCTCCGGTGCCACCGGTACCGCCCGCTACGCCCTGGGCTGGAGCGGCGGCTTCGCCCGTATCCGTCGCCAGTTCAACGTGCCGGTGGCCGAGATGGAGGGGGTCCAGGAGCCCCTGGCGCGCATGGCGGCGCTGGCCTACGTCTCCCGGGCCGCGGTCTACCAGACGGCCAACACCATCGACCACGGCGAGAAGCCGGCGGTGCCCTCGGCGATCCTCAAGAGCCAGCTCACCGAGTTCCAGCGCCAGATCCTCGGCGACGCCATGGACATCCACGGCGGCAAGGCGGTGACCCTGGGGCCGCGCAACTACCTCGGCATCGGCTACAGCGCCAACCCGGTGGCGATCACCGTGGAAGGCGCCAACATCATGACCCGCAACCTGATGATCTTCGGCCAGGGAGCGATCCGCTGCCACCCCTACGTGCTCGAGGAGCTGGCCGCCAAGGAGGCCGACAACCTGCCAGCCTTCGACCGCGCCTTCTTCGGCCATGCCGGGCTGATCTTCGGCAACGCCGCCCGTGCTCTCACCCAGGGCCTGGGACTCGGCCGGCCAGGCGTGCCCTTCGACGAGGTCGCCGCGCCCTATGCCCGGGATGTCGCCCGCCTCTCCGCCGGCTTCGGGCTGTGCGCCGATGCCGCCATGGCGAGCCTCGGCTCGACCCTCAAGCAGCGGGAGATGCTCTCGGCGCGCCTGGGCGACGTGCTCTCCAACCTCTACCTCGCCTCGATGACGCTCAAGCAGTGGCACGAGGGCGACAAGGTCGAGGGCGAGGCCGCCCTGCTGCACTATGGCTGCCGCTTCCTGCTGGGTCGTGCCGAGCAGGCCCTGGACGAGCTCTTCGACAACCTGCCGAACCGTGCCCTGGGTCGGCTGCTGCGCGTCGTGGTCATGCCCGCCGGGCGCCGCTGGAAGCGCCCCCAGGATGACCTGACCCGCGAGATCGCCCAGGCCGTCTCCCGCGACACGGCGCTGCGCCATTACCTGCTGGAAACCACCTGGCAGGAGAACGATGGCAGCCGGGACAATCCCCTCGCCCACTACAATGCCCTGCTGGTCAGCCAGGAACGCGCCGAGGAGCTCTACCGCCGAGTCCAGAAGGCCCATGCCAAGGGCGAGCTGCCGGCTGACGCCCTGCACCCCGAGCAGAAGGTGGAGGCTGCACGGGAGAAGGGGCTGATCTCCGCGGAAGACGCCACCTTCATGCGCGAGCGCGAGGCCGAGGTACTCGAACTGCTCAGCGTGGACGACTTCGAGTACGATGCCTTCGTCATCGACAAGAGCCAGGTACCGCGCCATAACGCCGCCTGAAGCACATCAACCAGCCCGCGCGAGTCAATGCCATCTTCAAGAGGAGAATACATCGGAAAGGAGGTGGCATTGCCGGTGAGGGTTTCTTCGGCGAAAAGATAGGCGGCGTGTGGAGAACGACTTAGATTGTCCAGTAGATCGCGCAGCTCGTTACCACCATCAGCATCAGGTTCAGTGGCGCACCCACGCGCGCAAAATCGGTGAACTTCATCGCCCCCGTGCCATAAATCATGGTATTGGTCTGATAACCAATAGGCGACAGGAAGCTGGTCGATGCCGCGAACATGATGGCCATCACCAGGGCCAGTGGCTCCAGTGCCAGTTGCTGGGACAGCGAGATGGCAACCGGCACCAGTATCACGGCGGACGCATTGTTACTGACGATCTCAGTTAGCACCGTGGTCATGGCATACAAGGCCATCAGGATGAATATAGGGTGCCAGGCCCCCGCATACTGGGCGATCAGGGAACCCGCCCAGTCGGCCGCCCCGGACTTGGTCATCGCGATACCCAGGGGAATCACACCGGCGAGCAGGAAGATCACACTCCAGGAAACATCCTCATACATCTCCTGATAGGGGATGCAACCTGTCACGGCCATGGCGATAACGCCAGCGATCGCAGTCAGCACGATAGGCATCGGCGTCAGAACCGCCAGGAAGATCACGGCTGCCACGATGCCACCGGCGGTGATCATGCGGCGTGAGCTGAATTCATCCTCGAACTGATCGAGCAGAACGACATCGTAACTCCTCTGCAGCCGTTTCAGGGCGGTTTTCGAGATGTCGAGCAAGACGACCTCCCCGACATGGAGTTCCTGGTCAGCCAGGCGCGTGGAAGTCACTTCATTGGTACCCAGGCCGATCAGGTGCGCATTGAAACGCCTCCAGAGATCTACTTTACTCGCCTTGCGTCCGTCGAACAGCAGCCGGTTGCGCAGCAGCACCTGTACCACCTGAGTATCGGTGCGTGCCTTACCGCTATCGTTGAATTCTGAAAGCACATCTACCCCGTCTTCCTTGATCAGATCCATGATCTGGTGCGCGAAAGTACAGACTATGATGACGTCATCAGGCTTTATTTCAGTTTCGGTCGCCTTATCGGTCCAGGTCTTTCCACCACGGATCAGCCGCTTGACCTCTACGCCGCTGATAGCCTCGAAATTTGCATCTTCCAGCGTCTTGCCGACCAATTTGCTGTCATGGTTAACCGTGAGTTCAGTGACGAATTCCTGTTCCTCTTCGTTGACCACCGGGTTGGCATCCTCCTTTGGCAAGAGCCAGCGCCCGATAAACAGGAAGTAGACCAGTCCGCTAAGGAGGACCAGAGTGCCGATATGTGTGAACTCGAACATCATCAGCGGCCGGCCGAACGACGGGGCATCGGCGAGAATGGAAGAGGTCAGGATATTCGTAGAGGTACCGACCAGCGTCAACGTGCCGCCCATCATGCCGAAGAAACTGAGAGGGATCAGCACCCGGGAGGCCTTGAAATCGCTGTTTCTGGCAAGATTCAGCATCAGCGGGATGGCCATTGCCACCGCAGCCGTATTATTGATGAAACCTGATACCAAGCCGATCATCACGCCCACGACAATAATCTGTCGCGTCTCGGAATTGCCGATCAGGGGTATAAGTTTCTTGGCCAGCAGATTGACCATTCCCGAACGCTGGATGCCGCCCGACAGGATGAACATACACAACACCGTCACCGTTGCCGTGCTGGAAAAACCCGACAGGCTTTCGGATATGCTCGGAAATGAAGACTTCAGGTCGACCCCTCTCTCCATAAGCCACTGCGAATGGAAAAGCTGAGGAATGGCCATCACGGTGGTCAAGATGGTCATGGCAGTGACATCGATCGGTAGTTTCTGTGAGGCGAACAGATATAGTCCACCAGCTGTAATCAGAAAAACGAGCGCGATTTCGATGGTCATTAGTACATTCCTGGGAGCTAGATTTTGCCTGAGGTTAATGATTCAACCCACGATCACGATGAAAGCCAGTCCCGACAGAGCAACATCGCCCGGCACCAGCCCCAGGATCACCGAGCCCAGCAACGCCGAGAGCGCCACCAGGTCGTAGCGGAAGCGCCCCCAGACGAAGGCGGCAAGCGTCAGCCCCAGGACAATGAAGACCAGCGTGCTGTCGGCCATGACACCTCCCTGTCCCTTCATGGAGATTCAAGCACATCAGCCGCGGGACAGAAAAGCCAGACCTTTCGCCCCCGACCGGATGCGCAGAGCCCGGCCGATGCCGGGCTCTGCGCAGATTGACTGGCCGCAACGCCTACTTCCTGGCCATCTTCTCCAGCATGGCATTGACGGCCTCGAGGTGCTCGGGCTCGTTATGGCACATGCCCTGGAAGTTCGCACAGAGGTCGAGGAAGTCGGGCAGCTCCATGCGGCTGCCCATCTTCATCAGCCGCTTGGTCAGGCGCGTCGCCTTGGGCGGCTGGGCCGCCATCTGCCCGGCCATCTCGCCGACCCGCTCGAGCAGCGCCTCGGGCTCGGTGACCTCCAGCACGATGCCATACGCCTTCGCCTCCTCGGCGTCGATCACCCGGCCGGAGAGCGTCAGCTCGAAGGCACGCTGGTAGCCGATCAGGCGCTGCATGAACCAGGCGCCGCCGTCGCCGGGGATGATGCCCAGGGTGAGGAAGGTCTCGCCGAACTTGGCCTTGCGGGAGGCGATGCGCACGTCGGCCATGTTGGCCAGGTCGAAGCCGGCCCCGATCGCCGGGCCGTTCACCGCGGCGATGATCGGCACCTCCACGCCCTGCAGAGCCAGCGGGATACGCTGGATGCCACGCCGGTAGCGGCTGGCGACCTCGGCCACGTCACCGGCGAAGTCGCCGTCGCGCTCGGCCATGTCCTTGACGTTGCCTCCCGCGGAGAACGCCGAGCCCGCCCCGGTGATGACCAGCACGGAGACCTCGTCGCAGGCATTGACCCAGTCGGCCACGGCCACGATGTCATCCACCAGGGCAGTGCCGGTCAGGGCATTGCGCACGTCGTGGCGGTCCAGGGTCAGGGTGGCCACCCGTCCCTCAAGCGTCAGGCGGGCATCGGTCAGTGACGGCAGGCTCATGCTCATGCTCGGGCGTCCTTGTCGGTGGCATCGCTGTCACGGTCGACGATAACCCGGGCATCCACCACCGCATAGCCGTCGGCATTGACGATCACCGGGTTGAGGTCGAGCTCCTTGAGGTCCGGGTAGGCGGCGACGATGCTCGACACCTTGAGCAGCAGCTCGACCAGCGCCTCCTTGTCCACGGCGGACTCGCCGCGCACCCCCTCGAGGATCCGCTTCGCCTTGATCTGCTCCACCATGGAGCGGGCGTCGTGGCGCGACAGCGGAATGGCGCGGAAGGCCACGTCCTCGAGGATCTCGACGAAGATGCCGCCGAGGCCGAACATCAGCACCGGGCCGAAGATCGGGTCGCGGATCACCCCGACGATTACCTCCACGCCCTTCTTCGCCATGGGCGCCACCAGCACGCCCTCGATCTCGGCATTGGCGTCGTAGGCCATACAGGATTCAAGGATCGCCTCGCGGGCATCCTGCATGGCAGCCTCGCCCACCACGTTGAGCATCACGCCGCCGGCGTCGGACTTGTGCAGGATGTCCTTCGAGACCACCTTCATGGCCAGCGGCGTCTCGCCACTCTCTCCTGCAAACCGGCTCGCCGCCTCGGCCAGCTCCGCCTCGTTGCGCACCACCAGTTCCAGCGGCACATCGACGCCGTGATCGCGCAGCAGCTGCTTGGCCTCGTACTCGAAGAGGTCACGCCCCTCGGCCCGGGCCTGCCGGAACATGGCGGTAAGCTCGAGACGGGCCTCCACCGGCGTCTCGCGGGACTGGCCATGCGACTGCGCCAGGTACTGGCCGCGCTCGCCCAGCGCCGCGAGCACCCGGACCGACTGCTCGATGGAGGCATAGACCGGCAGGCCCGCCTCGTGCAGGCGACGCAGCGCCGGCGGCTTGATCGGCGTATAGAGGCTGTAGATCACCAGCGGCTTCTCGGTGGCATTGGACAGATCCACCATCGCCTCGGCGCCACGCATCTCGTCGCCCAGCAGCGACTCGGCGAAGCGGATGCTGTAGCCGCCGAACATGCCCACCAGGAAGACGCTGTCGACGTTGTCGTCGGCGGCGACGATCTCCATGCAGGTGGCGAGCAGCGAGGGGTTGGCATCGGTGGAGCCGGCCACGTCGACCGGGTTGACCGTAGATGCCTGGGGGAAGAGCACCTCGCGCAGCTTCTGGCGTGTGGCTTCGGAGAGCTCGGCGAGCTCCAGGCCCGCCTCGGCCAGGCGGTCGGAGGCGATGGTGGCCTGGCCGCCACCGTCGGAGATCACTGCCACCCGCTTGCCGCGGGACTTCTGCAGCAGCCCCAGGCCCTCGGCCACCGGCAGGATCTCGTCGGAATACTGCACCACGCTGACCCCGGACTGCCTGAGCAGGTCCACGGTCATGGCGTAGCTGCCGGCCAGGGCCCCGGTGTGGGAGCTGGCGGCCTTCTGGCCCTGCTCGGTGGAGCCGGACTTGTAGACCACCACCGGCTTCATGGCGGTGACGTCACGGGCCACCTCGAGGAACTTGCGGCCGTCCCGGAAGCCCTCCACGTAGAGGGTGGCGACCCGGGTGTGCTCATCCTCGCCCAGGTAGCGCAGGTAGTCGTTGAAGCCGATGTCGCTCTGGTTGCCGGGGCCCACGTAGGTGGAGAAGCCCACCTGGCCGTTGTGCTGGGCCTCGAGGGCCAGCGACAGCAGCATGTTGCCAGACTGGGAGATGATACCCACGTCGCCCGGCTTGACGTTGTCCAGCGCCAGCAGGTTGATCCGGTGGTGCAGGTTGAAGATGCCGGAGGTGTTGGGGCCGATGATGCGCACCCCGTGCGCCTCGGCCTTGGCCATCATCTCGCGCTCGAGGGCAGCACCTTCCCCGCCGACTTCGGCAAAGCCGCTGGCCAGTATCACCGCCCCCTTGATGCCGCGGCGGCCACACTCGGCGATCAGCCCGGGCACCGTGGGCGCCGGCGTGCAGATCAGCGCCAGCTCCGGGTTGCCGGGGATCGCCGTGACCGAGGGCCAGGCCTTGACCCCGAGGATCAGGTCGGCCTTGGGGTTCACCGGATAGATGTCGCCGCGATAGCCGTCCTTGATCAGGCCGACCATGGCCTTGTAGCCCCGCTTGGTGGGGTCGGCGGAGGCACCGATCACCGCGATGCCGGTGGGCGCCAGGATGTCGTGCAGCGGGCTGCGGGTCGGGAGGTGTCCTTCGATGGGATTCATGTGCTGCTGACCTTGACCGCAAGGGTCGTTGAACGGTGACAACGGGCCCGGGGAATGGCCGGGCACGAGAGATCGGGATTACTTGCCCTGGACTCATTTCCCTTGAAACAGGGGCGCGCGCTTCTCGGCGAAGGCGTCGACGCCCTCCTGCCAGTCTTCGGTGGTGGAGCAGGTGAAGACCGCATCGAGCTCCTGCTGCAACTGGCTCTCCAGGTTCGTGTCGCTGCCCTGGTTGACCAGCCTCTTGAGCATGGCGATGGAGACCGGCGCCTGCTTCGCCAGCTCGCCGGCCAGGGCCCGGGCCTCGTCGAGCAGGGAGTCGGTGGTCCAGCTGGAGGTTGCCAGGCCGATGCGGGCGGCTTCCTCGCCATCGATGCGTCGGCCGGTGAAGAGCAGCCGGCGCGCCTGGGCCAGGCCTACCAGCTCGGGCAGGAGCTTGGAGACGCCGCCACCCACGCAGGTGCCGATGCTGGTCTCGGGGAAGCCGATCTGGGCGTCGTCGGCCATCAGGATGAAGTCGCAGGAGACCGCCATCTCGGCGCCGGCCCCCAGGGCATAGCCGTTGACGGCGGCGATGACGGGCTTGTTGAGGCGCAGGATCGCCTCGCAGACGTCGTTGCCCAGCTGCAGGTACTGGCGGCGCTGGAACAGCGAACGCTTGGCACTGCCATGCTCCTTCATGTCGGCGCCGACGCAGAAGGCGCGCCCCTCGCCGGTGAGGATTACGGCACGGATATCGACATCGGCGGAGGCGACGGCGAGGGCATCGAGCAGCTCGGTATACAGCGCTTCGACCACGGCATTGAGGCGATGGGGCCGGTTGAAGCGGATCTCCATCACCTGGCCGTGGCGCTGGGTGATCAGGGTCTCGTAGGCGGGATGTTTGGCGGAGTGGCTCATGTCGGGTTCGGTGGTTCCTGGGCGTGGTTGACGATAGACGAAACAAACGTATCAGTCACCATGACAATGAGGCACGCCTGTTTTGCGGAAATCCTAGACGAAGGTCCCGACAGGCGTCAACACATATGTGCCATTATTTTTTGTCATGAGACACAGTCGTTTCATTCATACCGGTCCGCTTGCGGTACAATGCGCGCTTGCGCGATGGGCGGATGCCATCAACATGAACAGCTGAGGAGAACCGCGTGCTGGAACCGCAGACCCCGAGCCCGGATGCTGCGCTGGAGGCCCCGGCGGGACTGGATGCCGTCAACCAGCAGTTGGCCGAGGCCTATCCGGAACTGAGCCCGCAGCTCAAGCTGGCCGCCGGCTACGTGCTGGAACACCCGGTGGAGATCGCCTTCCAGTCGATCCGCAAGTCGGCTGCCGCCGCCGAGGTCACCCCCTCGACGCTGATGCGACTGGCCAAGCGGCTCGAGTTCGAGAGCTATGAGCAGTTTCGCGAGGTGTTCCAGTCGGCGGTACAGGCCGGCCCGGTGGAACTCTCGGGGCGGGCCAGCCAGCTGCGCAGCCTGGCCAGCCAGACCGACGATCAGGTGTTCCTGGACGTGGGAGACGCGGCCTTCGACAACATCGGCCGGCTGTTCACCGCCGACAACCAGAAGAAGGTCCGCGAGGCGGCCCGGCTACTGCTGGGCGCCGGCAAGGTGGCGGTGGTCGGCTTTCGCGACACATTCGCCTGCGCCTACCACTTCGCCTACGTGGGGCGCATCGCCATGCCCGACGTCCACCTCATCCGTGGACAGGAGGGGGGGCTGCTCACCGAGCTGGCCCCCTTCGGCGAGGGCGACGTGGTGATCGCCTTCGGCTTCGAGCCATACTGTGCCGAGACCATGCGCGCCCTGGAGATCACCCGCGCCAACGGCGTGAATGCCATCGTGGTCACCGACACCCTGCGCTCGCCGCTGGTCCCCGGCGCCAGCATCACCTTCCCGGTGGCCAACGCCACGCCGCACTTCTTCCCCTCGATCCTCTCGGCGATCACCCTGATCGAGGTGCTGCTGGCGGAGTGCGTGGCCTTCGGCCCCGACGACCTGGTCGACAACGTGGCACGCTTCGAGTCGCGGATGCGGGAGATGGGGGCCTATGTAGAGAACGGCTGAGCGCCGAGCGCCGAGCGCCGAGCGCCGCAAGTTGATGCCTCTACGCTAGCGGCGTCAACGAGAACCCCCGCCGGACTCGACATCCGGCGGGGGTTCTCGTTGTCTACCTCAACACCTGCCGCCCGTCACTGAGCAGCTGGGCGCTCGGCGCTTGCAGCTGGGCGCTGCCCGCAGGCCTTCAGGGCAGCAGGATGGTGGACCCGGTGGTCTGGCGCCCCTGGAGGGCCTCCTGGGCCTTGCCGGCCTCCGCCAGCGGGTAGCGCTGGGCGATATCGACCCTCACCTTGCCGCTCTCCAGCATCTCGAAGAGCTCGCCGGCCATCCACTCCAGCCGCTCGCGGGTGTCGGCATAGCCGTTGAGGCTTGGCCGGGTGACGAACAGCGACCCCTTCTGGTTGAGGATGCCGATGTTGACCCCCTCCACGGCGCCCGAGGCGTTGCCGAAGCTGACCATCAGCCCGCGCTTCTTCAGGCAGTCCAGCGAGGTCTCCCAGGTGTCCTTTCCCACCGAGTCATAGACCACGTCGCACATGGCGCCGCCAGTCAGCTCGCGCACCCGTTCGACGACGTCTTCGCGCGAATAGTCGATGGTCGCCCAGGCACCGTTACGCTCGGCCAGTGCTGCTTTCTCCGGCGAGCTCACGGTGCCGATCAGCTTCACGCCCAACGCCTTCGCCCACTGGCAGGCGATGGAGCCCACGCCCCCGGCAGCGGCGTGCCAGAGGATCGTCTCGCCGCCCTTGAGCTCGTGGGTCTGGCGCAGCAAGTACTGCACGGTCAGCCCCTTGAGCATGCTGGCGGCGGCGGTCTCGATGTCGATGGCGGCGGGCAGCGCGACCACCTTCTCCGCCGGTAGCACATGCTGCTCGGCATAGGCGCCCAGCGGCCCCTGGGCATAGGCGACCCGGTCCCCCGCCTTGAGATGGGTGACGCCCTCGCCCACTGCATCGACCACGCCGGCCCCTTCGGTGCCCAGGCCGGAGGGCAGCGACGGCGCCGGATAGAGGCCGGTGCGGAAGTAGATGTCGATGAAGTTGAGGCCGACGGCCTGGTTCCTGACGCGGACCTCACCGGGCGCCGGCTCGGCCGGGGCGACGTCGACGAGTTCAAGGACCTCGGGCCCGCCGGTACGGGCGAACTGGATGCGCTTGGCCATGGGAGTGCTTTCCTTGTGCTGCCTGCGGGATGGGCCCACCAGTCAAGCGCCGTGGCTGCCCAGGGTCAAGTCGCGCCGCGGTCAGAGCGTGGCGGGAAAGGTTTCCAGGCCGCGGATGAAGCGCGCCTTGTAGTCATCGAACTGCGGGCGGTCGCGCTTGAAGGACTGGATTACCGCCTCCTCGTCGAAGGTCAAGGCCCGAGGCAGGTCCTCGACAGACGTGGCCGGATGCTTGGGGCCCAGCCCGATCCGCACCCCGGCCTTGCCGTCCAGCCAGCGCGTGATCCCGGCGTCGCGAAAGCGAGCCACCTGCTCGGCGTCCACGGCATCGACCCGCAGGGGGGCCTTGAGCGCCAGCTCGGCGACCAGGCGCTCGGCCGGCCGCACCACGCCCTCCTGTTGCGGGTCCTGGTCAAGCTCGGCCAGCAGCATCACGGTCATGCTGCTGCCGAGCTCATCGAGCACGAGCAGGGCCAGCGCCACGGGATGCGACTGGTCATCCACCAGCGCCAGCACCCTGGCCGCCTCCTGTTTGACCAGCACCCCCAAGGTGCCGGCGAAGGTCGCCAGCGGCCGGAGACCCGCCTCCTGGCCATAGGCCTCGGCACACAGGCGAGCGAGGCAGGCCTCGCGCTGCCGGGGATTGTTGATATGCACGACTCTCATCTCACTGTCCTCGCATCGTCGAGTCCGGCACCATCACCGGCGTCGAAATCGCGCAGCCTACCATATCCAGTCCATGGCGGATGGCGATACGCTGTAGGCCGCTTCCTCGCCGCCAGTGGACGGCGCCTCGCTGACCAGGACGACCGTGCATGCCCCATCCCGACATCCCCCTGCCCCGCCTGATCGCCCATCGCGGCCTCTCCGCCCACGCTCCGGAGAACACGCTTTCCGCCGTGCGCGCCGCCCACACCGCGGGCGTCTCCTGGGTGGAGCTGGACGTGCAGCTGCTCGGCGACGGGACACCAGTGATCTGGCACGACGCCAACATCCGGCGCTGCTCCGATGGCCGCGGCCGACTGGCCAACCTGAACCTGGCCGCGGCCCGCCGGCTCGACGCGGGCAGCTGGTTCGGCGATGACTTCCTGGGCGAGCGCATGGCCACCCTCGAAGAGATGCTCATCCTGCTCGACGAGCTCGAGATGGGGGTGAACCTGGAGCTCAAGGTGAATCGCGGCCGGGACCCCCGGGCTCTGGTGGAAACCGCCCTGCCCGCGGTGATGGAGGCACTGCCACCGGCGCGGTGCCTGGTCTCCTCCTTCAACGACACCGCCCTGGCCCTTGCACGCGCGCTGGCCGGGCCCGAGACGCTTGCGCTGGGCGTGCTCTTCGAGGGCATCTCCCGCGACTGGCGGCGGCGTTGCGAACCGGTGCAGGCCTACAGCGTGCATGCCAACTGGAAGCGCCTCAAGCCGGCACGCGTTCGCGAGGTCGTCGCGGCGGGCTACCGGCTGCTCTGCTACACGGCCAACGATCCCACCGCCTTCGCCCCGCGCTGGCAATGGGGCGTCGAGGCGGTGATCAGCGACGACCCGGCGCGCTTCGCCGGCCACCTGCCCGCCTGAGCTGGCCCGGCGCCAGGCTTCAGGGAACGGCGACGAACACCCTCGAGCCCTCCACCTCGGCACTGGCCAGGCGCTGGCCATAGAGCCGTTCGAGGGCCGCGGGGACCAGCATGCTCTCCGCCGGGCCCCAGCAGGCCTCACCGTTCGGATAGAGCAACAGCAGGTGATCGCACCAGCGAGCGGCCAGGTTGAGGTCATGCAGGCACATCATCACGGCGCGGCCGCCGGCCGCCTGCTCGGCCAGCAGCCGCATCACCGCCACCTGGTGGTGAAGGTCCAGATGATTGGTGGGCTCGTCGGCGAGCCAGACGCCCGGATCCTGGGCCAGCAGAGTGGCGATCGCCAGCCGCTGGCGTTCACCACCCGAGAGCGTGGCCACCTGGCGACCGCCCAGCGCGGCCAGGTCGAGCCGCGCCAGGGCACGCTGGGCCAGTGCCAGGTCCTCGGCGGTTTCCATCCGCCACGGGGAAAGCCAGGGATGGCGGCCGATCAGGGCGCTCTCCTCCACCGTAGCGGGGAAGCCGTCGTGATGCTCCTGGAAGACCAGCCCCAGGCACTGGGCCCGTCGGCGGCGGCGCAGGCGCGTCAAGGGCACGCCATCCACCTCCACCCGGCCGACCCGCGGCGAGCGCAGTCCGGCCAGGGTATGCAGCAGGGTGGTCTTGCCCGCGCCATTGGGGCCGAGCACCCCCCACACCTGGCCCGGCAGCACGGCAAGGTCCAGGGGATCTCCCCCGTCGCGGCCCGGGATATCGATGACCAACCCGCGGGTCTCCAGGCGACTCATCAGCGGCTCCGATGCAGCAGGTAGAGGAAGGTCGGCACCCCGAGCAAGGCGGTGATCACCCCCACCGGCAACTGCTCGGGGGCGATCACCGTCCGCGCCAGGGTATCGGCCAGCACCAGCAGGGTGCCGCCGGCCAGGGCACAGGCGGGAAGGATCAGCCGCTGGTCGTTGCCCAGCACCAGGCGCAGCATGTGCGGCACCACCAGCCCCACGAAGCCGATGCTCCCCGCCGTCGTCACCGCCACGGCGGTGACCAGGCTCGCCAGCAGGTAGATCAGCCACTCCAGGCGCCGGACCGCCACGCCCAGGGCCGCGGCCTGCAGCCCGCCCCGGGCCAGCACGTTGAGGCTTCGCCCGAGGGGCACCACCAGCAGGCAGACCAGGGCCAGCAGGCCCAGCGCGACGCCGGGGCCCCGCGCATGGGCGAGGTCGCCCATCAGCCAGTAGAGCATGCCCGGCAGCTGCCGGGCCGGGCTGAGCGACAGGATCAGAGTGATCAAAGCCCCCCAGCCGGACGCGACGACCACCCCGGTGAGCAGCAGCCGCGAGGGGGTCCAGCTGCCGGTCCCATGGGCGAGGCCGAACACCAGCAGGGTCGCCGTCAGGGCGCCGGCAAAGGCCGATCCCGAGATCAGGGCACTGCCCAGCCCCGCCAGCATCGCCAGCAGGGCGCCCACCGCTGCGCCGCCGGAAAGCCCCAGCACATAGGGGTCCGCCAGCGGGTTGCGCAGCAACACCTGCATCAGGGCACCGGCCACTGCCAGCAGGCCGCCGGTGGCAAAGGCGGCCAGGGCCCGCGGCAGGCGCAGCTCAAGGATCAGGGTGCGTGACAGGACCTCGCCACCGCCCGCCAGCACGGCGAGGCTCTCCCCCAGGGATACATCGGCGCTGCCCAGGGCAACGGCGAGCACCAGGGCGGCCAGGGCGAGCGCGGCCAGCACGCCCAGGGGCAACGCCAGCTGGCCCGGCGTGAGGTGCCCGTGGGCCCTGGCACTTTGGCCTTGGCTCGGGTTAGCGCCGCCCACGGGCCACCTCCAGCCTGTCACAGAGCCGCCGGCTGCCCTCGAGCAGGCGCGGCGTGGGGCGCTGGAGCAGTGACGGGGGCACGAAGAAGAGGTTGTCACGGGCCACCGCCGTCAGCTCGGGAAAGCGCTGCCAGTATTCCAGCCAGCTGCGGTTCTCCTCCCCCCGCCCACCGGCGAGGATCACCTCGGGATCGGCCGCCAGCAGGGCCTCATCGTCGATGCGCGGTACCAGTCGCGACAGGCCGCCGAAGATGTTCACGCCGCCGCACAGCGTGATCGCCTTGCCGATCAGATGGTCGTCGTTGACGGTCATCAACGGCGCGTCCCACACCTGGTAGAACACAGGCACCGGAGGCGCGGCTGCATGGCGCGCCGCCAGCTCAGCGAGCCCCTGGCGAAAACGCTCGGCGGCCAGGCGTCCCTGCGCCTCGTTGCCGGCCAGACGCGCCAGCCGCTCGAGGGCCGAGGCGATGCCTTCGAAGTCCCGAGGCTCGATGCGGAACACCGGCACCCCCAGCCGCTCGAGGCGCTCCATCTGTTCGGCGGGATTGCCGGTGACCCAGCCGATCACCAGGTCCGGCTGCAGGACCACCAACCGCTCCAGGTCCAGGCGGGCATGACTGCCTACCGTGGGCAGCTCGCTGGCCTCGGGCGGATAGTCGCTGTGATCCACCACCGCCACCACCCGCTCCCCCGCCCCGGCGGCGAAAAGCAGCTCGGTGGCGCCGGGGGACAACGCGGCAATCCGCTCGGCGGGCGCCGCCAGGCAGACCTCGCGGTCGGTATCATCGATGGCGCAGACCTCATCGGCAGACGCCTGCCCGGCCAGGCCGCACAGCAGCACGAACCAGAGCCCAGGCCAGCCGAACAGACGGCGGGGCACTGACGAGGTCCTACTGGCCAAAGTGAACGCTGACAAAGGCCGCCCGGCCGGCATTGATGAAGTCCTTCACGGTCTCATACTCCTTGTCCAGGGCGTTATCGACTGTCAGACGGGCAGACCACATCGGCGCAAACTCCCAGCCGGCGCGCAGGTTGACGATGCCATAACCTGCTACACGCTCCTGGCTGAACCCATCGATCCGATCGCTTTGCGCAAGCCAGGATGCCCCAACATCGAAGTCAGAAATTGAGCGATCGATATCGACCCGAAAACTCCGCTTGGCTCTATTCGAAAGCCTTTCGCCAGAATCAGAGTCTTGAGCGTCCGTATAGGTAAGTGCGGCTTGCAATGTCCAACCGGCAAGATCGGTGCCAGCCGAGAGCTCAGCGCCTTTTATCTTCGCACTATCAATATTGTCGACCGAATTCCCAGCAGACACAATCAAGTCATCAACATCAGTCTGGTAAACGACGAAGTCCCAGAAGTGGTCGCTATATTGGCCACGAATACCAATCTCCGCGGTGTAGGATGACTCGGGCTTCAAGTCAGGATTACCCTCAAATGTATAGCCATAACCATAATCAGTGTAAGGAAAGTAAAGCTCGTTGAAACTTGGTGCTCGGAATGCCGTACCATAGCTAGCCCGAAGGGTATGATAAGTGTTCAGCTCATACCCCAAAGCCACACTTCCCGTCACCTCGTCACCGAATGCCTCGTTGCTGTCGTGTCGAAGGCTAGCCTGGAGCGAAAAAGGCGAAAAATCGAGAAGCCCTTGGGCGAATACTGCCGAATTATAACGACTCTCGACGTCGTAAGCCCCACTACCCGTATTGCTTCCGCCTACACTATCCTCTGTGTGCTCAGCGCCAACAATCAGTTCATGGGCACCAATATCAAAAGTATTCTTCCATCTAGCCGTTTGAGTCTTTGTAAGGTATGCATCGCTATAAGCAGCTGTTTCCTGCTCGTCTCTTGCATCGCTTAAGGTTAGACGGCTACGCCAATTTTCGGTTACGGGAACCTCACCGTAGATACCCGCCACCTGCTGGATATAATCCGTGCTCCCAGCTTCGATCTCTGTCTCACCTTTGCCCCGCAGGGCGAGCATGCCCACCTCGGCGCCGCCTTGCAGGGTATGCGAGAGCCGCACCAGGCCGGTGGTGTTGTCGTAGCCCTTGTCGTCGCCACCGCGGCGCACCGGTGCGCCCTCGGTATCGAAACGGCTCGCGGCGAAGTGGTAGCGGGTGCCGTCCTCGGCGCCGGAGAGGCTGGCACTGTATCGCTGGGTCTCGAAGGAGCCGCCGCCCACCGAAATACTCGGCATGGGCTCGCCCTCTTCCCCTTCCGGGGTAAACAACTGGACCACGCCGCCCACCGCATCGGCGCCGTAGAGGCTGCCACGCGGCCCGCGCACGATCTCGGCACGCGCGAACATCCGTGGATCGAGAAACTGCCAGGCAGCTCCTCCGGCTGTCGCTGAACGCAGGCGGATGCCATCGATCATAAGCAAACTTTGTTTGTTGGAAGTACCGCGGATATAGACGTTACTGACCTTGCCAAAGCTCCCGCTGGTGCTGACATCCACCCCGGGCTGGCCACGCAGCACATCGGTGATGCTGGCGGGATCCTGGCGGCGCAGGGTGGCCTCGTCGATCACGGTGACGGAGGAGAGGCTCTGGTCGGCGGTACGCGGCGACAGGGCGGCGGTCACGACCATCGGATTGAGCTCGACGGTGGGGGACGCCTGGTCGTCGCTGGTCGCCTGGGCGTGGACGGCCAGCGGAAGTGCGGCGAGGCCAACGGCGGCCAGGCCCTGGACGGCGTGGTGTCTACTTTTCATGGTGTGTCCCTTGCTCACCGTACTCACCCGCACGGCGTGATGGCGTGTTGAGTACCGAGGCGGCGAGGGATCGAGGAAGAAGGACAAACGGAAAAGTGGCGCCGGCCCTGCTTCGAGGTTGCCCACCGCAACTCGGCATGAACTCTCGGGCCGGTCTCCGGGCTGACGAGTGAGTGCCGGGCATGAAGCAGACCCGACGTCCCGAACGACCGCCTTCCCGTGCAGCAGCACAGTGGCGTGATGGCCGTTCTTTCCTCGATCACCGTTGCGGGGGCAGCGTCGGAATGAGTCACCGACTTCCCGTTTCACTGGCAGAAGCATCCACCAGCACCTGAGAGTGCGCGTAAGCTAGCAACCCTCCGATGAAGCGTCAACGCGCACCCTCGGGCGGATTGACCTGGCGCAGCCGATTTGCCGATGAGCTGACAGACCATCACTGTGCACATATACTGTTTATAAATACAGCAAACAGGCACCCCCGATGGTCCATCAGCCGAACCGCGACGGGGTGGCGCGCAAGGGCCGCGGCGCCACCTTCGACCCCCACAACCGCTTCGCCCCGACCACCAGCGAGCCGGTCGACGACGGCTGGTGGCAGGAGGAGTCGCCGACGAGCCTGGCCACCGAGGTGCGCGAGGAACGCACTCGCAGCGCGCTGTCCTGGAACAGCTCCCCCGACCTGCCCTTCGACCGCTCGATCAACCCCTATCGTGGCTGCGAGCATGGCTGCATCTACTGCTTCGCCAGGCCGAGCCATGCCTACTGGGATCTTTCGCCGGGTCTGGACTTCGAGACCCGGCTGATCGCCCGTACCGGGCTGGTCGAGCGACTGCGAGAAGAGCTGTGCAGGCCCGGCTACCAGTGCCGCTCCATCAATCTTGCCGGCAACACCGATGCCTACCAGCCCCTGGAAGCCCGCTACACCACCACCCACGCCATCCTGGCGCTGCTGCTCGAGTGCCGCCATCCGGTGACCCTGGTGACCAAGGGCGGGCTGATCCTGCGCGACCTCGACCTGCTGCGGGCCCTGGCCAGACAGCGCCTGGTGCGGGTGATGGTCAGCCTCACCAGCCTCGATACCGAGCTGAAGCGAACCCTGGAGCCGCGGGCCGCCTCCCCGTCCACGAGGCTCAGAGTGATCCGCACCCTGGCCGACGCCGGCATTCCGGTGGGTGCCCTGGTCTCGCCGGTGATTCCGGGGCTGACCGACCACGAGCTCGAACGCCTGCTCGAGGCCGCCGCGGACGCCGGAGCCACCACCGCCGGCTGGATGCTGCTGCGCCTGCCCCGGGAGGTCGCCCCGCTGTTCGAGTCGTGGCTTGAGACGCATTACCCCGAACGGGCCAGCAAGGTGATGAGCCTCATCCGCCAGTACCGCGGCGGCGCGGACTACGACTCGCGTTTCGGCAAGCGCATGCGCGGCGAGGGGGTGTTCGCGGAGCTGCTGGAGCAACGCTTCCGCAAGGCCTGCCGCCGCTTCGGCCTCAATGACCCGGCGGCCGAGGCGGCCCAGAGACTGGATACCTCGGCCTTCCGACCGCCCCATGCCCAGGGAGATCTGTTCGATTGACACCTCGAGAACAGACTCGGCGTGGGCCACCGGGTCAGGGAACGGTTCAGGGAATCAGCACCGCGGCCCCGGAGAGGCGCCCCTCGCGCAGATCCTCCAGTGCCTGGTTGGCCTGTTCCAGCGGGTAGGCCTGGGTCTCGGTGTTGATGGGCACCTCGGGCGCGAGCGTCAGAAACTCCTCGCCATCGCGGCGAGTCAGGTTGGCCACCGACTTCACCGAGCGCTCTTCCCAGAGCAGGCGGTAGGGAAAGGAAGGAATATCGGACATGTGGATGCCCCCGGAGACCACCGCCCCGCCGGGACGCACCGCGGCCAGTGCCGTGGGGATAAGCTCACCCACCGGAGCGAAGAGCAGGGCGGCGTCCAGGCGCTCGGGCGGGGCCTCGTCGCTGCCGCCGGCCCAGACGGCACCCAGGCGACGGGCAAACGCCTGGGCCTGGGTGTCCCCGGGGCGCGTGAAGGCATAGACCGCTTGCCCCCGGGCGACGGCGAGCTGGGCGAGGATGTGTGCCGCGGCACCGAAGCCATAGATGCCGAGCCGGCGGTTCGCCTCGCCACCGGCCAGCCGCCAGGTGCGATAGCCGATCAGGCCGGCACACAGCAGCGGGGCGGCGGCCTGGGCATCCTCGACATCCAGGGGAAAGCAGTAGCGGGCATCGGCCACGCAGTACTCCGCGTAACCACCATCGCGGGTGTAGCCGGTGAACTCGGCCCGCTCGCAGAGGTTCTCGCGACCGGCCCGGCAGGGCTCGCACTCGCCGCAGGTCCAGCCCAGCCAGGGCACCCCGACCCGCGTTCCCGGGGCCGGCGCCTGGACGCCCTCCCCCAGCGCCGTCACCTCACCGACGATCTCGTGGCCCGGGATCAGCGGCAGGCGGGGCTCGGTGAGATCGCCATCGAGGACATGAAGGTCGGTCCGGCAGACCCCGCAGGCCAGCACGCGCACCTCGACCTCACCGGGCCCGGGCACGGGGCGCGCGACCCGCTCCAGTTCGAGTGGCCTGCCCGGGGCATGCAGGCACATGGCACGCATGGACTCGCTCATCGGTTGCTCTCCTGCAGAAAAATGCCTGGGGTACCAGAAGCATAGCGCAGGGATCAGGCGGCGACCTTGACCTCGTAGCCGGTGAACTTGCGCAGGTTGATCACGCCACTGTCGAGAATCAGGTACTGGCCCTTGATGCCCAGCAGGATGCCGGCCACCACAGGATTCTTGTCGAGATTGTGGGAGACCACCTTGGCGGGAAACGCCAGCACCGGATAGTCGAAGCTCAGCGGCGCCTCGTCGAGGAGGCGGATGGCGTCGGCCCCGAAGCGTTCGCGCAGGTTGGCCAGGCCAGCCTCCAGGCGCGCCAGCAGGCGGTCCCGCTCGGCCACCAGGTCAAGGGCCAGGGTGTCGCCCTTGAGCATGGCCCGCCAGTTGGTGCGGTCGGAGACTTCCTCCTTGAACAGCACCTCCACGAACCCCGACTGCTGGCGGGTGTCCACCTCGAGAATCGGCAGCGCCTGCACGGCGCCCTGATCGAGCCAGCGGGTCGGCATCTGGCTTGAGCGGGTGATGCCCACCTTGAGGCCCGAGGCGTTGGCCAGATAGACCACATGGGGCTGGAAGCAGTGACGCTCGCCCCAATCGGGCTCGCGACAGGTGCCCTCGAAGAAATGGCAGAGCTCCGGCTTCATGATGCAGGTGTCGCATTGGGCGAGCCGCTTGAAACACGGGTAGCAGTGGCCCTGGGCGAAGCTCTTCCGGGTGGCCCGGCCACAGTGCGTGCAGGCGATGGCCCCGGTCCATTCCAGCCGCAAGGGCTTGCCGAGACAGGCATTGAGGTCGATTCTCGCCTCGCCGGCGCGCAGCATGTAGCGGGCCGGAGTCCCTGGTTCGACAGCCATCTTGTTCAGGCAACCCTGAACCACCGTGGCAGTATCGATCGGCTCAGTCACGGCTGGCATCCCGGGCCAGGCCGGCCCGTTCGGGGGGCACGTCAACCCCGCTGCTGGCGCTGCCGCAGGTGCGTCGCTGCAGGTAGCCGACCCGCTGTTCCTCGGGCACCTGGTTCTCCGCCTCATAGCGCATCACCGCCTCGAGGCACAGCTCGGTCTGCTCGGCCGTCAGCATCCGGCCATCCGGCCACTTGCGCAGCGATACGGCCCGCTTGAGGCTCTCGTAGATGGAGGGGGTCATCTGCTGGATCATGCGATCGAAGGACATCTCGCTCATGACGGGGTCTCTCAGGATTGACGGCGGGCGCGGCCGGAATGATACCAGCCCAGCGCCAGGCCCACGACCAGCCCGCCCAGGTGCGCCTCGTTGGCCACGTTGCCGAACCCGACCATGGCGGCCATGTCAGTCATTGCGAAGACCAGCCAGCCGAGCATGAAGACCACCAGCATCTGGGGCACGAAGAAGCCGCTGCGCGGCGCGCGGCGCGACATCAGCCAGACATAGGCCAGCAGCGCGAAATCGACGCCGGACATGCCGCCGAACAGCACGGTCCCCGCGGCGTACTGGGCCAGGTTGGCGCCGATGCCGGCGACGAGCAACAGCGTCAACATCCGCCTGCTGCCCTGCAGCGCCTCCACCTGGCGACCGAAGTACCAGAGCCACAGCATGTTGAAGATCAGGTGCATCCAGCCGAAGTGCAGGAAGGCCGGTGACAGCAGCCGCCATACCTGGCCCGAGGCGAGCGCCTCACCGAGGTTGCCGAAGGCCAGGCCGCCATTGGCCACGACCACCGGCACGACGGTCAGCGCCGCGACCACCCGGTCGCCGAGTACCCCCATGGCGGCGAAGACCATCAGGCACAGCACCAGCGCGAGGGACGTCACCGGCACCTGGCGAAAGGGGCCGAGCAGCTCGCCGGGCGAGCGCCTCGCGGCCGGCGTTTGTTCGGGCATCAGCGGCTCGCCCTGCCGCCAGTGCTCTAGCAGCCTGAGCATCGCCTCGTGCTGCTCGGGGTCGACCAGCCACAGCACCTGCCCCTCGCTCTCCTCGGTGACGCGGTGGCCGATGCGATGGGCCCACAGGGCACGCCGCAGCTCACGGGTGTCGACATCGTGGGGCAGCAGGATTACCCGGTACATGGCCTCTCCAGCAGGTGACGAGCCCGGCGTGACGGCGCGTGCAGGCCACGCAAAGAAAAAGTCCGGCGGAGGGGGCCGCCGGACAAGAGCAAGGGATCATTCAAGGGAACACCTACTCTGATGGCGTGGGTGGGCGAGAGTTCAGCCCGATGACATGACTTTCTTGTAACGAATTGTATCAATCGAAATCGATCTCCCAGGGCTGCGGCCGGGCCTCTTCCTCGCGAGGCACGCGGACCCACACGAAGTGATTGGCATCGAGGGTCGACTCACCGCTCCAGCGGTAGGCCACCAGGCGACCAAACTTGACCGCGCTGTAGTCCAGGCAGGCGACGTTGGCGGCAGGCAGGGCCGGGATACCTTCGCACCAGTAGTGGCCGATGAACAGCGGCGGCTGCTCGGGCCCATAGTAGCTCAATCGGGCGCGCTCCTCGGCGGAGAGCTCGCGACGCTCCAGGTCATCGGGCAGGTTGTCCGGCTGGAAGATGACGTCGCCCCAGGTCTGCGGTTGCCGGGCCCAGAAGTGGGCACGGAAGCTGCGCCGGGTGAAGCCGTCACCCGACTGGATCTCCACGCCCTCCGGCAGGGGCACATGGGTGCCACGCGTCAGGCGGTCGAGGATACGGAACTCCAGGGTCCCCGGCACCACCGAGGCGGCCAGGAACGCCTCATCGATGCGGCCGTCGGGATGCTCGCGGCGCAGCGCCTCCACCAGCGGCGGGTCCCAGCAGGCATGCACCACCCGCAGGCCGTCGAGTTCGAGACACAGGGGAATGTCCAGGAACCAGGCGAGCGCCTCCTCCCACTCCTCGGGATGGTCGCGGTACTGCTCCAGGGTCTCCTGGATGATGCGATTGTGGCGCGGCGTGTGCTCGCGCAGCCACTCGCGCCCCAGGCCGCCCGGGGCTCGATGGCAGTAGGCCAGGGCATTGACCTCGTGGTTGCCCATGACGATGTGGGCCTCCCCCTCCTCGACCATCCGCCGGGCGATGCTGACCGCCAGGCGGATGCGCGGCCCCCGGTCGATCAGGTCACCGAGGAAGATCACCTTGCGGCGCGGATGGCGATAGACGCCGCCACGTCGATGGTAGCCAAGCCGCTCGAGCAGTGAGCCCAGGGTCGCACCGCAGCCGTGGACATCGCCGATCAGGTCGTAGCCTTCGAGGCCACCTTGCATGCTCACGTCGCTCTCCTCACCTCAGTCCCCCAGGCGATTGCTCCAGCCCAGCTTGCTGCGCAGGACCTCGTAGAAGTTGTGGCCCAGCGGATGGACCAGCTGCACCCGCCGGGGCTTGCGCCGGATCACCAGCACATCATCGGGCTTGGCCACCGCGCGGGTCTGGCCATCGCAGCTGATATGCGGATAGGTCTGGTTGGTCTCGCCGATATGGATGCGGATCTCGCTGGCGGCATCGATGGCGATGGGGCGGCTCGACAGGGTATGCGGGAACATCGGCACCAGGGTGATGACATCGAGCTTGGGATGCATGATCGGCCCGCCGCCGGAGAGCGCATAGGCCGTGGAGCCGGTGGGCGTGGCGATGATCAGGCCGTCGCTGCGCTGGCTGTAGACGAACTGGTCGTCGATGAACAGCTCGAACTCGATCATGCGCACCGCCTTCCCCGGATGCAGCACGACCTCGTTGAGGGCATCACCATTGCCGACCTGGACGTCGCCCCGGTAGAGCTCGGCATCCAGCAGAAAGCGCTCCTCGAGCTCATAGCGGCCCTCGAGCACCTCGCCGACACGCGCCTCGATCTCGTCGGGCGAGATGTCGGTGAGAAAGCCCAGGCGACCGCGGTTGACGCCCAGCACCAGGGTGCCGCTGTGGCAGAGGGTACGGGCGGCGCCGAGCAGGCTGCCGTCGCCACCGACCACGATCACCAGGTCGCAGAGCTCGCCGAGCAGGCGTCGACTGGCCTCGGGATGGCCATGGTCAAGCAGTACCGTGGCGGTCCTGTCCTCGATGATGACATGATAGCCACCGGCGTCGAGGAAGCGGATCAGGCGCTTGAGGGTGTCGACCACATTGGCACTGCCCAGGCGACCGATCAGACCGATGTTCTTGAAGGTTGGCATGCGCAGGCCTCTCGCTTCGCGGCCGCTCAGTATGGCGACTGGCCACGAGGCGGGCAAACGCGTTGGTCAGGCTGCCTTGAGGCTGCGGCGCTTCAGCCACCACTCGTTGAGCGCCAGCGAGCCGACGATGATGGCCCCCCCCAGTCCCAGGCGCGCGAGGTCGGCATCGCGGTTCCAGATCACCAGGTTGACCAGCAGGCCGGCGGGGATCAGGGCATTGTTCATGATCGCCAGGGCTCCGGCATCGACCCGGGTGGCCCCCAGGTTCCACAGGAAGTAGCCCAGGCCCGAGGCCACCAGCCCCAGCCACAGCAGCACGCCCCACTGGACCCCGGAAGCCGGCAGTGCCGCGGCATTGCCCAGCAGCGCGAAGGCAGGCACGGCCACCGCCAGCGCGCCGAGGTAGAACCATCCGAACACACTGTGACGGGGCAGCGAGGCGGGCAGGCCCGCCGATAGGCGCCGATAGCCCACCTGCCCCAGGGCGAAGCAGAGGTTGGCCCCCTGGACCACCAGGAAGCCCACCCAGAAACCGCTGTCGAGGCCCTGGTAGCGGATTATCGCCGCACCCAACACCGCCAGCGACGCGGTCACCAGATAGAAAGGTGTGAAGCGCCCGAAGAGGGCGTCGTCGAGCAGGGCGATGTAGATCGGTGTGAAGATGGTGAACAGCAGTACCTCCGGCACCGAGAGCAGCAGGAAGGACTGGTAGAAGAAGATATACATCACGCCCAGCTGCACCGCCCCCAGCCCCATCAGCGCGAGCCGCTGGCGGCCGCGCAATAGCGAGGGGCGCAGGAAGGGCAGGAAGACCAGCGTCGCCAAACCGATCCGCATCAGGACCGCGAAGTAGCTGTCCACCTGGCCAGCCAGGTAGACGCCGATCAACGAGAACGAGAACGCCCAGAGGGCGGTGACACCGACGAGAAGGCCCAAGGTCAACTCCTGCTGATTAGTGAGTTGACACCGATTATACCCGGCGTGGGCGCAGAACAAAGCCCACCGGCGTGATACGGCTGGGCAATCGCACGACGAGATTCGTTCGCAATTGGCAATTGCTTCATAAAGAATGATTCGATATAGCTGGGGTATTTGAGCGAAGGATGCGTTGCCCCAGACTGGCGTGCCAATCCTGGATATCTTCGCCACCGTTACCGATCCGCGTCATCCCAGCAAGGTGCAGCACCCCTTGCCCGACTTGCTCACCGTTGCCGTCTGCGGGGTCCTCGTGAGCGCCGACACCTTTGAGGAGATCGAACTCTGGGCCAAGGAGAAGCTCCCCTGGCTCCGCCAGTACCTCGCTTTGCCCAAAATGGGGTCCCCTCGCATGACACCTTCGCCCGGCTCTTCGGCCTGATGGACCCGCACGCGTTTGAAGCCGCTTTCCGCCGCTGAGTAGAAGGCGTCTTGCCCAGCGTCTCGCCACAGGTCGTTGCGCTGGATGGCAAGACCAGCCGACGGTCGGCCAAGGCCTGCCAGGCACCCTTGCACCTCGTCAGCGCTTTTGCCGCTGATGCGCACGTCATTCTCGGCCAACAGGCGACCGCCACCACGTCGAACGAGAAGACCGCCATTCCGGACCTGCTGGTCACCCTGGCACTGGAAGATTGCATTGTCACCATTGATGCCATGGGCACCCAGCCTTCGATTGCCCAGGCGATCCGCGACCGTCGGCCCGACTATGTACTGGCCGTCAAGGAGAACCAACACCAGCTCAAGGAGGAGGTCAGCAAGGCGCATGGCCGCCTGGAGACACGACGCTGCTACGTGTTCGATGCGCTGGACTGCCTGCCGAAGCCGGCTCGCTGGCCGGACCTGCGCTGCTTCGCCGTCATCGAGTCAACACGCGAAAGACAAGGCAAGACGGAACATCAGCGCCGTTACTACCTCAGTAGTCTGGAGCCGAATCCCGACCAGCTGGCCAAGGCGGTTCGACAGCATTGGCGCATCGAGAACCCGGTGCACTGGTGCCTGAACGTGACCTTTGCCGATGACCCGATGCGGGCACGAACGGCGTACGCTGGGCATAACCTGGCGATTCTCAAGCGGTTGACACTTAACCTGATTCGCCTGGATCCGGTAACACGCAAGGGAAGCTTCAAGACCAAGCGAATCACTGCGGCCAGCTCAGATGAATATCGCGCTCATCTACTTGGCCTGGAATGAGAAGCCTTCTCTACGTGCGATTGCTCTATTCTAACCGCTGATCGTGTTGAACAAGCGGATCTTCCTGGTCCGGATTCAGCCAGACCGTCCGACGCGCCGACCAGTTGCGGGTGGCGCCGCTCCAGCGAGCAGGGTTAGACGCACACGCTGCCTGATTGATGGCATGCTGCTTGGCCAGCACCTCGGTATCCTCTCCGGCATGCCGCTGTGCCGGTGTCACGAAGCGAATCCCGCTGTGGCGGTGCTCATGGTTGTACCACTAGGCGCACCACGATCTGCTCAAGTGGCAGACTAGTGGACTCGGGGCGGTGGCACACGTCGGGATCTCCTGCTCTTCGGCTGGTGTCAGCGCGTTCGCGGGCACCGGCAGGTCGACCATAGGGCGTTGGTCATCGTGCAACCAACTGTGGGCTGCACCCGCAGCGGGCAATTTGGCCAGCTAATGTTCGCTGCTAATCCAGAAGATGCCGAATCTTCCACATAATGAAATATTCATTCGCTATTTGACAGATTTTTATTTTTCCCTTACTGTTATACTTCGTCAATCAAAGCTTCAACACTCTTGGCGCATTGACAAGAACAACGGCAATGATAACCAAACGGGGTAAGCATGAAAAATTTGTTACAAATTAGCAGTAAACTTGTCTTGGCCGGCGCGCTGGCTACCACTTTTACCTTCAGCCAAGTACAGGCTGCGCCTGAATTGACCATCAAGGCTGCCCACGCTGCCTCCACCACCAATACCGGCCACCTAGCGCTGGAATATATGGACAAGGAACTCCGCGAACGCACCGATGGTGCCATTGGGTTGGAAATTTTTCCCAACGGCCAGCTCGGCGGTGAACGTGAACTAATCGAGAGTATTCAGCTGGGCAACATCGACATGGTGTTTGTGTCCTCCGCGCCACTGGCCAGCTTCAACAAGAAGTTTTTCGCCCTGGACATGCCGTTTCTATTCCAGGATCGCGAGTCAGTCTACAAAGTGCTTGATGGTAATATAGGTGAGGAATTGCTGAGCAGTCTGGATAACGTCGGCATGGTTGGTTTGGGTTATTGGGAAAACGGTTTCCGCCAGCTCACCAACAACCGTCAAGTTGTTCACACTGCCGAAGACGTGAAGGGTCTGGATATGCGCACAATGGAAAACCAGATCCACCTGATGACCTGGCGCGAGCTGGGCACCAACCCCGCACCACTGGCCTTCAACGAGCTCTACACCGCACTACAACAAGGCACTTTCGAAGCCCAAGAAGGACCCATCAACCTGTTCCGGGACATGCGTTTTGATGAGGTACAGAAGTACATCAGTAAAACCAACCACATTTACTCCCCATTCGTGGTTTTGATGAACCCGGAAGTGCAACACCAGATGAGTGACGATCAGCAAGAGATCTTCCGCCAAGTATTTCAAGATACCAAAGCCTACCAGCGCGGTCTGGCCCAGAAAGCCGACGAGGCGGCAGAAATCGAACTGGAAGAAAAGGGCGTAACCATCACTACCCTGACACCGGAAGAGCTCAAGACCTTCTCATCACAAATGCAGCCGGTCTACGACCGCATCAAAGAAATTGTTGGTTCTGACTTTGCCAACCGCGTGATCGAGGCAGCTCAATAATCGCACCACCGGGCAGGTCCTGTGCCTGCCCGGGAAGAGGCCTCGCCATGAAGTTCCTTGACAAATACTTTGAAGAAATCCTGTTGGTTACCCTGATCAGCGCCATGTCTGCCCTGATTATCGCGCAGATTTTCATGCGTTTTGTTATCGGTTCGTCCATCACTTGGTCGGAAGAACTCGCTCGGTACCTATTTATTTGGATGACTTGGATTGGTACCAGCTATGCCGTGAAGAAACACGCACACATCCGGGTAACCGCATTTTCACAAAAGTTCCCGCTGCGCTTTAGCCACCACTTCAACATCCTGGTTTACATAGTATTTCTAGTATTCTGCGGCTTGGTTATCAAGGAAGGCATTGCCCTGACAGAGAAAATCTTCCGCTTCAACCAGCAATCCGCGTCCCTCAGGGTGCCCATGGGGTATGTCTATATCGCCCCTGTATTCGGACTGGCGTTGACCGCCCTGCGGTTACTACAGGCTATCTATCAGGAGATCCGCGCCATCCACCGTGGAGGTACAACCGCATGACCGCCCTGATCCTGTTTGGCTTGTTCGGTCTATTTTTGTTGCTGAGCGTCCCCATAGCCATCGCCCTGGGTCTGGCCTCCAGCGCCGCACTGTTATTCAGCGGTAAAGTCAGCTCAAGTTACGTCGCCCAGGGACTAGTGACCTCGATCGACTCGTTCCCACTGATGGCGGTGCCCTTCTTTATCCTGGCCGGCAACCTGATGAGCCACGGCGGCTTGTCCGAGCGCCTGCTGGCCGTGGGCAAGATTCTGTTCGGTCGGTTTAATGGCGGCATGGCGGTGATCGCAGTGGTTACCTGCATGTTCTTTGGTGCCATTTCAGGCTCCGGGCCTGCCACGGTAGCCGCGGTAGGTGCCATTCTGCTGCCAGCAATGACCCGGAACGGTTATCAACCAGCATTTTCCAGCGGCCTGATTGCCTCCGCCGGCGGCCTTGGCATTGTCATTCCTCCTAGCATTCCGATGGTGATCTATGCCTCATCAGCTAACGTATCAGTAACCTCCTTGTTCCTGGCAGGCATTATTCCAGGCCTGATTATCGGCCTGTTTCTGATCGGTTATGCCTGGTTTGTAAGCCGGCGTGAAGGTGTGGATCTAAAAGAGCCTGGTCCCAGTATGACGGAAGCCCTCGCCACAGTATGGGATGCCAAATGGGCTTTGCTGGTGCCTGTCATCATTCTCGGCGGCATATACGGCGGCGTTTTTACCCCCACCGAAGCCGCTGCGGTAGCGGTGTTCTATGGTCTGATTGTCGGTCTGTTGCTGTATCGGGAACTGACCCTCAAATCTCTATACCACATCCTGGCGGACTCTGCCTTGGTGACCGCCACCATTATGATCATCGTAGGCGCTGCCACCATCTTTGGGCGGGTGCTGACCATCGAACGCATTCCGATCCAGCTAACTGAATGGGTTGTAGAAATTATCAGTGATCCGCTGATACTATTGCTGCTGATCAACATCCTGCTGCTGATCATCGGCACCTTCATGGAAACCCTCGCAGCGATCATCATTCTGACTCCGATTCTGTTGCCCATCGCCAATAGCATCGGCGTCGATCCGATTCATTTCGGCATTATCATGATCGTAAACCTAGCGATCGGCATGATCACTCCGCCAGTGGGCGTCAACCTCTTTGTCGCCTCACGGGTGGCATCGTTGTCGCTTGAGAAAGTCATGCACAGCGCTATTCCTTTCCTGATTGTGATGCTGGCTGCATTGCTGTTAATCACCTACGTGCCCGCCATTTCCCTGGGCCTTGGTAACCTGATAAATAGCTGAAAGGCGAGAGATAGATATGAGTAAAAAACTGAAAGCAATCATCATTGGCCCCGGAAATATCGGCACCGACTTGCTGATGAAAATGCAACGGTCCGAGTGGATTGAGCCCGTGTGGATGGTGGGTATTGACCCTGAATCAGAAGGCCTCAAGTGCGCAGCTGAAATGGGTATCAAGACCTGCGCCACTGGCGTGGAAGGCATGCTCGAACATGTGATTGAAGACGACATCCGCATTGCTTTTGATGCCACCTCAGCCTATGTCCATGCTGAAAACAGCCGTAAGCTGAACGAGCTGGGCGTCATCATGGTGGATCTCACGCCCGCCGCCATCGGCCCTTTCTGTGTCCCGCCGGTAAACCTGGCGGACCATGCCCGTAATTTGGAAATGAACGTCAACATGGTGACCTGCGGTGGCCAGGCCACCATACCTATGGTTGCGGCGGTGTCCCGGATACAACCGGTCGACTACGGTGAGATTATTGCCACTGTGTCGAGCCGCTCTGTCGGCCCGGGCACCCGTAAGAACATCGACGAATTTACCCGTACCACCGCTGGAGCCGTGGAGAAAGTCGGCGGAGCCAAAGAAGGTAAGGCCATCATTATCATCAACCCGGCTGAGCCTCCCTTGATCATGCGCGACACAGTGCACTGTCTTACCGAAAGTCAACCAGACCAGGATGCCATTACCGAATCAGTCCATACGATGGTGAAAGAAGTTCAGCAGTATGTTCCCGGGTACCGCCTGGTCAATGGCCCGGTCTTCGACGGCAACCGGGTATCCATGTTCATGGAGGTGGAAGGATTGGGCGATTTCCTACCCAAGTACGCCGGTAACCTCGACATCATGACCGCAGCGGGCCTGCGGACAGCAGAAATGTTTGCCAAAGAAGCCCATAGCGGCGTCATTTCATTACCCGATCGCCGCTAAGCAGGAGATATCCCAATGAATCTTAAAGGTAAAAAAGTCATACTGCACGACATGAGCCTGCGCGATGGCATGCACGCCAAGCGCCACCAAATCAGCTTGGAACAGATGGTAGATATCGCCACCGGTATGGACGAGGCCGGCATGCCATTGATTGAGGTCACCCATGGAGATGGCCTTGGTGGGCGCTCAGTGAACTACGGGTTCCCCGCCCACAGCGATGAGGAATACCTCAACGCCGTGATCCCGAAAATGAAGAACGCTAAAGTATCGGCGCTTCTTATACCCGGGATTGGCACCGTCGATCACCTGAAAATGGCCCGGGACTGCGAAGTTTCCACAATTCGTGTGGCCACTCACTGCACCGAAGCCGATGTCTCCGAACAGCACATAGGCATGGCCCGAGACATGGGCATGGACACTGTCGGCTTCCTGATGATGGCGCACATGATCAGCCCGGAGAACATTCTGGAGCAGGCCAAACTGATGGTATCCTTTGGCGCCAACTGCATCTACGCCACTGACTCCGCCGGCTACATGCTGCCGGACGACGTTACCGACCGCATTGGCCTGCTGCGTAAAGAACTACCTGCCGAGGTGGAGGTCGGCTTCCACGGCCACCACAATTTAGGCATGGGCATTGCCAACTCGCTAGCAGCCATTGAGGCCGGCGCCACCCGGATTGACGGGTCAGTTGCGGGCCTAGGTGCCGGTGCCGGTAATACGCCGCTGGAAGTTTTCTGTGCGGTGCTTGACCGCATGGGTGTAGAAACCGGGGTGGATCTGTACAAGATCATGGATGTAGCCGAAGACTGTGTGGTGCCGATGATGGACCAGCCGATCCGGGTTGATCGTGACGCGCTGACCTTGGGTTATGCCGGAGTCTATTCTTCGTTCCTGCTATTTGCCCAGCGTGCCGGCAAGAAATACGGCGTGTCTGCCCGTGACATCCTCGTGGAACTGGGCCGCCGCGGCACCGTCGGTGGCCAGGAAGACATGATTGAGGATCTGGCACTGACTATGGCCAAGAACCGTCAGTCCAGCTGAAACCACGCAGAAATTGGATATGTCATGAAGCCAAGTACTGATCCGAAGATCTTTTTTGCCGAACTGACAGACTGTATCGACGCCAGAGATCTACATCAGGAGGTGCCGCCGGCGCACCTACATGACTGGAGTGACGAGGCCGCTGGCCAGCCTCTGGGCTTGGTCACCCCTCGCTCAACCATACAGGTGTCAGCAGTGATGGCTGTTTGTGCCCGCCATGGCATACCCGTGGTACCCCAGGGTGGGCTCAGTGGTTTGGCTGGTGGTGCCGTACCCTCCGATGGTTGCCTGCTGCTGTCTCTAGCACGCATGAATGCCATTGAAGAACTCGATTCCGCCGTTGGCACCATGCGTGTGCAGACCGGTGCGGTTCTGCAAACCATTCAGGAGCAGGCCGAGTCAGAAGGCTGGATGTTTGCGCTTGATCTGGGTGCCCGCGGCTCCTGCCAGATCGGCGGTAACATCGCCACCAATGCTGGAGGCAATCGGGTCATACGTTATGGCGTGATGCGTGATCTGGTATTGGGCTTGGAAGTGGTTCTGGCCGATGGCCAGGTGCTGGACCTGATGCAATCGATGAAAAAGAACAACACCGGGCTGGATCTCCGACAGTTATTCATCGGTTCCGAGGGAACTTTGGGTATTATCACCCGGGCGGTTCTGAAACTTAGTCCGGGTGTAAGAGGGGCTAATACTGCCCTGATTACCTTTACCAACTACGATCAGGCTTTGCAATTCTTGAAGCAGGCACAAACGGCCTTTTCTGGACACGTCAGCGCATTCGAACTAATGTGGCCTGATTACTATCAGTTTGCATTGAAAACCCTTTGTCAAGCCGATCAATTTGACCGTGAATACGGCTACTACCTGCTATTCGACGTTCAAAGCAGTCACCCAGAACAGGATTATCCGCAGTTTGAACAACTGATGGCCGATGCCTTCGAGAACGGCACTGTAGACAACGCCGTACTGGCCACTTCAGAACGGGAAATTGAGGAACTCTGGCAACTGCGCGATTGCGTCTCGGAAATCCTGTCAATCAACGCGCCGACCATTAACTTTGATGTCTCTGTGGGTCTGAACCAGATCGGTATTTTTGCCGACCAGCTTAGAGCCACCCTGGATGAACGCTTCCCAGATCTAAACAAGTTGTTCTTCGGCCACGTTGGTGATGGCAACCTGCACCTGGTGGCCGGGCCGGTGCAGGGAGGCAAGGCGATAGAGCACGCCATTGAAACCGAGGTCTACCGCACTACCCGGGACTTCTCAGGCTCTATCTCTGCCGAACACGGCATTGGACTGCACAAGAAAAAATGGCTGGGCTATTCCCGCTCGGAGGCTGAGCTGGCTTTAATGAAATTGATTAAACAGGCGGTAGACCCGCAGGGCTTGCTGAACCCCGGCAAGGTTCTGGATTGACTTGAATTCCAGCCGGACTCAGTCCGGCCGATATCCATAGACCTCTGAACTAATATCGGTAGCGGTATTTTTGACCGTTTGAATCAACTCCTCGATTCTCTGATCGTTCATGTACTCTACCGCACTGGAAACACTGATCGCGGCAACCAGACGATCCGGTTTAGCCAGAATGGGCGCAGCCACACAACGGATATTCCGGCTGTCTTCGCCGATATCCAGCGCATAACCGATCCGGGCATACTGCTGCATGTTGGCCAGAAACTCGGCTTTCTTTTTTGGAGTCCCGCCCTCCCTTTCGTATACCTTGGCCCATTCTTCGGGTGTGTCCAGCAACACCAGCGCCTTACCTACGCCGGTGTTGTGCACGTTCTTGCGGCCACCGATACTGGAGCTGATGTTAACGGCTCGGTAACCGACAAGCTTGTCCAGGTACACGACTTTACCAGATTCGCGCACCGCCAGATGGACGGTGTCTTGTGTCTGCTCATTAAGTGCTTCCAAATAGGGCCGGGCCGAGCGAACCAGATTGGTACTGTCATAAGCACGAAAACCCAGCTGAATCAGCTTAGAGCCAAGCTTGTATTTCTTGCCATTGGCTTTCTGGACATAGCCCTGATCGTACAAAAACTGCACAATACGGTACGCCGTGCTGTAGGTCAACTTGCAGTGTTCGGCCAGAGTCGGAATATCTTGGTCAGCGATCATCAGCTCATCAAAAATGAGAAAAGCACGTTCAATCGTCTGACTTTTACTCTTGGGTTTAGTCATTCTACTTCTTGGAAATTTTGCATCATGGAAGGCCTGATTCTGATTCCGGGCTCTCAAAAAAGTCTCTTATGATACCATTCTCAAGCCTTGGTATCAGCCTGAAATATTGGAAATATGCCCTACTAAATTGTACCTGATTGGGTCGTGTGACCGATACACCCCGTAGCACAGGGTGATCGTACGTAGAGATTCGTTCGCAATTGGCAATTGCTTCATAAAGAATGATTCGATATAGCTGGGGCATTTGATCGGAGGATGCGTTGCCCCAGACTGCCGTGCCAATCCTGAATATCTTCGCCACCGTTACCGATCCGCGTCATCCCAGCAAGGTGCAGCACCCCTTGCCCGACTTGCTCACCGTTGCCGTCTCGGGGTCCTCGTCGGCGCCAACCAGCTGGCCAAGGCGGTTCGACAGCATTGGCGCATCGAGAACCCGGTGCACTGGTGCCTGGACGTGACCTTTGCGAATGACCAGATGCAGGCATGAACGGCGCACGCGGGGCATAACCTGGCGATTCTCAAGCGGTTGACGCTCAACCTGATTCGCTTGGATCCGGTAAAACGCAAGGGAAGCTTCAAGACCAAGCGAATCATTGCGGCCACCTCAGATGAATATCGCGCTCATCTACTTGGCTTGGAATGAGAAGCCTTCTCTACGTGCGATTGCCCTGCGTGATCCGCCCCATCAATGCGAGGCGCGGCGCAGCCACCACAGCGCATGCACGACCCCGGGCAGCCAGCCCAGCAGGGTCAGTGCCAGGCTGGCCGCCACCCGCCCCTTGCCACCTTGCGAGAGACCGACGGCCAGCGGCGGCAGCAGCACCGCCAGGACATGCAGGCCGCGCCGCGGCTCGGCGGCCGGCGCCTGCCCTTCGTCCCGCTCAGACGATGCCGGTGTCCGGTCGACCCGGGCCCGGTCGCCCGCCGCCGGGGTGAAGTGCTGAACGGCCTCCCGGGACTCGTGCTCGAGCGCCCGGCGATGAGCCTCGTGGTCGATCTTCTGGTCGAGTGCGCCGGCGCCTTCGGCCAGCGTCTCGTGGTAGCGCTCCCACTCCTCCCAGTCGAAGGGTGTCCCCGCACGGGGGCGGTGTTCCCCGGCTTCCCGTGCCCGCGACCAGGCCTTCTCCTCCAGGGTGTTGGGGCGCTCCTGGTCCTGCTCGCCGTCCAGCCCCTTTCTGGCCATGTACTCCCGAGCATCCATGAGGCAGCTCCATTGATCGTTGCATGCCAGCGCCACGGCCGGCCCGTGTTCTCCAGAGTGTGACACATTGGAACCGGTAACCGAGGCCGGGTTCCCGACCGCTGGCCCAAGGCCCTGGCCAGCGTGGAGAAGCGTTGGCGGCTCGCGTACCGGCGATTCCCGCGAGTCGGCTATGCTGGAGACGAGATACGGCTGCGGCCCGTGCCTGGCATCGCAAACGCTGGCTGCAGCCCAGGCCATTACTGTCCGGCACAAGGAGACACGCCATGCCCAACAAGGCCCCTACCATCGTGCGCGAGATCATGTCCCGCGATTGCTACCGGGTCACCGGCAAGACCTCGGTCTCCACCCTGGCCGAGGGCCTGGCGCTGCATCGCCTGCCCGGGGTGCCCGTGGTCGACGAGCGGGACCACCTGATCGGCTTCATCTCCGAACAGGACGTGATGGGCAAGGTGCTGGAAAGCTCCTACCTCAACGATGAGCCGCCGCTGGTTCGGGAACTGATGCGCAACGAGGTGCTCTCGGTACCGCCCAACAAGAGCATCACCGACCTGGCCCAGGAGATGCTCGGCGCCAAGCCCAAGGTCTACCCGGTGGTCGAGCAAGGCCGACTGGTGGGCATCGTCACCCGCCGCGACGTGCTCAGCGCGCTGCTACGCATGCGCCACACCTGAACCGCCCTGCCCCTCTCCCTGGACACCCGGCCCGGCGCCGGGTGTCGTCGTTTCCGGGATACGGAAAGGGGCGGCGATACCGAAAGGGGCGGCGACAAAGAAAAGCCGCCCCATGAGGCATGGGGCGGCAAAATCGAAAGTGCAAGCTGAGGCAACAGTGTTAGCGACTGCTATCGCGTTGCTGCCTACGCTCATTCAGACAGCGCCACGGAGAAAAGTTCGTCAGGCAGTCATAAAATATCGGTGACGGGACGCTCTCCGGGCGCACCAACCTCTTATACCTATCGGTAAGACAGAGAAAAACAGCGACTTAGCGGGGAGGAAGCAAAAAACTTCCGCGACGGCTTGCAAAGGCTAACCGATTGGTTTTACTATCGAAATCGCCTCGCGGGTGTAGCTCAATGGTAGAGCAGAAGCTTCCCAAGCTTAAGACGAGGGTTCGATTCCCTTCACCCGCTCCAGGCCCACCCTGCCCGCACCGCTTTCTTTCCTCGCCTTGCGCCATGCCATTCTCGATGGCCATAAGCTATTGATTTTTTTCCGTTAGCATCACAAGCGCGCTGCCGAGCGAATACCATCAAAAAAGGATGCGTATCGAGCATGGCACCTGACTCCCAGTGGTGCGGCGCCGAGATAGGCGCCCACCAGGAGACCCTCAACGAGGGGTCGATCGCCGCCGTTGGTTATACCCGTACGGGAGTGGAAGACAACGTGCGCCTTGACAAGGACACCCTGGCACCCTCCAATGCGGCCCTTGTCCAACGCGTCGCCGAGATGTGCGAGCAACATGGTCGACCTGTCGCCACCTGGCAGCAGGCCCGCCAGATCCTCGACATCCCGATGCCCTGACACCCCGCGCACCACCGGGCCCGGCAGCGACCGGGCCCGGCCATCCGGAGTCGCGAACCATGGCCCTGTTCCTGCTGGTCCTCGTCGTCTGCCTGGTCATCTTCGGCGGCATGATCGCCCTGCTGATGCTATCCGGGACTCCGCGCTACCGCACCGAGCCCGAGCACCTGCTGGAGCTATTCGACAAGGCCCTGGAGAGTCGCGTCGGCGAGACCGAATGGAACACCATCATCGGCTACCCGATCCGCCATGACGACTATTTGGACGGGATCCGTCGCCGCGCCCAGCGCTTGATGGACGAACACGGGCGACATGGCCGTGTGACCCGCGGCAAGCCGCTGCTCGACACCATCGGCCAGGAGGAACTCGCGGCACTACGCGACCACTTGGCGGCGCATACCTCGCTGCAGCGCCGCCAGGACTGAGCCCAGCGTTGATGAAGCATCCGATAGACTGTGGTGTCATGCCCCTGACATGCCCAGCCGGAGGCCATCCATGACCAGTGCCATCCGCCAGATCCCGCTCGACACCGCGATCCACCACCATGCCCACGATTTCCATCAGATCGTGATCGGCCTGCGCGGCGAGGCGGAGTTCGAGATCGAGGGGCTCGGGGGCTCCATCGCGGCCGGCTCGGGATGCATCGTGCCGGCCAACCACCTGCACCACTATGCCGGGACCGGCGACAACCGCCAGCTGATCCTCGACCTGCCCAGCGATGCCTTCGCGGTCACCGGGCATCACCACGAACTGGTGCGGCTGTTCGATGCCCCGCGCTTCTTTGCGCTCGACACCTCGCTGCGCCACTACCTGGACTTCCTGCTCCAGGAACTGAGCCTGCTCTCTCGCCAGGCGCCCATCGACCCCATCCACAACGAGCGTCTGGCCGGCACCCTGCTGGGCTCCCTGCATGCCCGCCTGGCTGCCGAGTCGCCGGCGCCGGGTCGCGCCCTCGACCTGGCTGCCCTCGACCGCTTCATCGACCACCACCTGGGCAGCCGACTGCGCGTGGCCGACCTGGCCGCCGTGGCCTGCCTGAGCGAGACGCACTTCAGCGAACGCTTCCGCCAACGCACGGGCCTCTCCCCCTGGCAGTACGTGATGCGCCGCCGACTGGATTGCGCCAGGCAGATGCTGCAGCAGAGCCACCTGCCGCTCTCCGAGATCGCCGCCCTGACCGGCTTCACCAGCCAGAGCGCCCTGTCGCGGGCCTGCCGCCAGGCCTTCGGTCACCCTCCCAGCCAGTTGCGCCGCGTCCAGGGCCAACGGCTCGCTTCGCCCACCCCATGTCGCTAGACGAAGGTCGAAACTTCAATCCTGCCGCGGCCAAAAACCGTGGAATCGTGAAATAGTGCCGGGATTTCGGCAAGCAAGACAGCGCCTGCCGCCCTACCCTCATTGAATGCCCCGCGCCCGCCTGCAACTCTTCGCCACAGCGGCCGGGTCCTGCCCTCTGACGACGGGTGACAACCAGGGGACCTAGATGCTCAACGCCAACAACATGCTCGACGCCAGCACCTGGCGCCATGAGCTCGACACTCTCTTCGTACGCATCAGTGACCACTACATCGTCGACGAGAATGCCTTCGTCGGCGAACTGGTCAAGGTCCTCGATGCCGACAACGAGGACTTCCGGCGCATCGCCGGCAAGGCCGCCGAGCTGGTGCGCGAAGTCCGCGAGATGGACACCGCCGTCGACACCATCGACGAGCTGCTCCAGCAGTACAGCCTGGACACCCACGAGGGGCTGATGCTGATGTGCCTGGCCGAGGCCATGCTGCGCATCCCCGACAAGGCCACCGCCGATGCCCTGATCGAGGACAAGCTGGGCCCCGCCGACTGGCAGGCCCACATCGGCAAGAGCGAGTCCTGGATGGTCAACGCCTCCACCTGGGGCCTGCTGATGACCGGGCGCGTGGTGACCATGGACAAGTCACGCGAGGGCAAGCCGTCGAGCTTCATCAACAGGCTGGTCAACCGCATGGGCGAGCCGGTGATCCGCCGCGCCATGGTCGAGGCCATGAAGATCATGGGCAGGCAGTTCGTGCTCGGCCGTGACATCGACGAGGCGCTGAAGCGCTCGAAGCCGCTGTTCGACAAGGGCTACACCTACTCTTACGACATGCTCGGCGAGGCCGCCCGCACCCGCGCCGATGCCAAGCGCTATTTCGACGACTATGCCCGCGCCATCGAACGGGTCGGCAAGACCCGCAAGGCGCTGTCCTCGAAGACCCCTTCGCCGTCGGTCTCCATCAAGCTCTCGGCCCTGCACCCGCGCTACGAGTTCGGCCTCCGCGAGCAGGTACTGCGCGAACTGGTCGACAGCGTGCGTGAACTCGCCACCCTGGCCCGCGAGCGTAACGTCGCGGTGACCATCGACGCCGAGGAGGTCGACCGCCTGGAGATCTCCCTGGAGGTGTTCCGCGCCGTCTACGAGAGCGAGACCTGCAAGGGCTGGGGCCACTTCGGCCTGGTGGTGCAGGCCTACGCCAAGCGCGCCCTGCCGGTGCTGCACTACATCAATCGCCTGGCCGAGTCCCAGGGCGACGAGATCCCGCTGCGGCTGGTCAAGGGGGCCTACTGGGACACAGAGGTCAAGGAGTCCCAGCAGCTCGGCGTCGACGGCTACCCGGTCTTCACCCGCAAGGCCTCCACCGACGTCGCCTACCTGGTCTGCGCCCGCTTCCTGCTCTCCGACGAGACCCGCGGGCGCATCTTCCCGCAGTTCGCCACCCACAACGCCCATACCATCAGCACCATCCTCGAGCTGGCCAACGAGGCCACCCGCGCCTTCGAGTTCCAGCGCCTGCATGGCATGGGCGAGGCGCTCTATGATGCCGCCCTCAAGCGCGCCCCCGAGGGCACCTATTGCCGTATCTATGCGCCGGTGGGGGCCCACAAGGAGCTGCTGCCCTACCTGGTGCGCCGCCTGCTGGAGAACGGCGCCAACTCCTCCTTCGTGCACCAGCTGGTGGATCCCAAGGTGCCGGTGGAGTCGCTCTGCGTGCACCCGGTGGATACCCTGCGCCAATACGGCAGCTACGCGAACCCGCAGATTCCGCTGCCGACCGACATCTATGGACCCAAGCGTCGCAACTCCCGCGGGTTCGACCTCAACATTCGCAGCCAGTACCAGCCGCTGATGGACGCCATGGCGACGACCATGGACAAGACCTGGCAGGCCGCCCCCCTGCTGGCCTTCGAGGTGAAGGCCGACCCGGCCAATACCCATGAGGTGACCTGCCCTTACGACCGCCGCCGCCAGGTCGGCACCATCCAGTGGACCACCAGAGAGCAGGCCGGCAAGGCCCTGGACGCCGCCTGGGCCGCCTTCCCGCGCTGGGAGGCCACGCCCGTGGCCGAACGCGCCGCCATCGTGCGGCGCCTCGGCGACCTGATGGAAGAACACATGGCCGAGCTGATGACGCTCTGCTCCCGGGAAGGCGGCAAGCTGCTCACTGATGGCATCGACGAGGTGCGCGAGGCGGTGGACTTCTGCCGCTACTACGCCATGAAGGCCGAGGAGCTCTTCGCCGAACCGACCCGCCTGCCCGGGCCGACCGGCGAGTCCAACGACCTGATGATGGGCGGCAAGGGGGTGTTCGCCGCCATCAGTCCCTGGAACTTCCCGGTGGCGATCTTCTGCGGCCAGCTGGTCGCCGCCGCCGTGGCCGGCAACACCGTGCTCGCCAAGCCCGCCGAGCAGACCTCGCTGATCGCCCACCGGGTGATCGAACTGCTCTTTGAGGCCGGCATGCCCCGTGACGTGGTACAGCTGCTGCCGGGCGACGGTCCCACCGTAGGCAGCGTGCTGACCAGCGACCCGCGCATCACCGGGGTCGTGTTCACCGGTGGCACCGACACCGCCCAGATCATCAACCGCGCCCTGGCCGCACGCGACAATGCCCCGCTGCCCACGCTGATCGCCGAGACCGGCGGCATGAATGCCATGATCGTCGACTCCACCGCCCTGCCCGAGCAGGTGGTGGTGGACGCAGTCCGTTCGGCCTTTCAGAGTGCCGGCCAGCGTTGCTCGGCCTTGCGGGTGCTCTACCTCCAGGAGGACGTGGCCGACCGGGTCATCGAGATCCTGAGAGGGGCCATGGACGAGCTGCAGGTCGGCGATCCCCGCGACCTGGGGACGGACGTGGGCCCGGTGATCGACGAGGACGCCCGCCAGGGACTCACCGCCCATATCGACAGGCTCAAGGGCGAGGGTCGCCTGGTGGCCGAGACACGCCTCGATCCGGCACAGACCGCCGACGGCACCTTCGTTGCGCCGGTGGCCTTCGAGATCGATGGCATCGAGGCGCTGGAGCGCGAGCAGTTCGGCCCTGTGCTGCACATCGTGCGCTACAAGGCCAGCGAGATCGACCGGGTGGTCGACGCCATCAACGGGCGGGGCTATGGCCTGACCTTCGGCGTGCACAGTCGCAACGAATCCTTCGCCGAGCAGATCGCCCGGAAGGTTCGTGTTGGCAATGTCTACGTCAACCGCAATATCATCGGTGCCGTGGTCGGCGTTCAGCCATTCGGCGGCCAGGGTCTCTCCGGCACCGGCCCCAAGGCCGGCGGGCCGCACTACCTGCTGCGCTTCGCCACCGAGAAGACAGTGACCGTTAATACCGCCGCCCTGGGTGGCAATGCGTCACTGCTTGCGCTGGGAAACGAGTGAACCTCACTCATCATCAACAAGAAACTGAAGGAACCCCCTAATGATTGAAAACAATGCCAATAACGGCCTCACGCTAGCGCCCGACCCGATCGTGGTGCTCGCCACCAGTGTTCTGGCCGGCACGCCTACCAACAAGATGTCGGAGCTACATCCGGCCCAATAAACGGGAGAAGTTTTTATGGCTACTGGCGTTTGGATCAGTCTCTTCGCTTACTTTGCGCTCATGATCGCTATCGGCTTTTATGCCATGCGCAAGTCCACGTCCACCTCTGAGGATTACATGCTGGGTGGCCGAGCCCTCAGCCCACAAGTGGCGGCCCTGTCGGCCGGCGCGTCGGACATGAGTGGCTGGTTGCTGCTGGGCCTCCCCGGGGCGATGTTCGTATCGGGGCTGGGGTCTGCCTGGATCGGTATCGGCCTGCTCGTGGGTGCGTTCTTCAATTGGACGCTGGTCGCACCCCGCCTTCGCGAGCAGACGCTTCACTATAATGATGCGATAACCATTCCGGAATTCCTCGGGAACCGGTTCCCGACTCAGGCCATTCCGCTGAGAACGGTATCCGCTATCGTCATCGTGATCTTCTTCGCGGTTTACACGGCCTCTGGCCTGGTGGCAGGCGGCAAGCTGTTCGAAAGTGCGTTTGCCGGCGTTCTCAACATTGGTGGCATGAGTGACTATGCGTCGGGCGTTGTCATCACACTGGGCGTGGTGCTTGCCTATACGGTAGTTGGCGGCTTCCTGGCCGTGAGCATGACGGACTTCGTGCAGGGCTGCATCATGATGCTGGCCCTGGTGATCATGCCGGCGGTGGTGCTCTTTGGCGAAGGTGGCGGGGGTTTCTCCCAGGCCTCACAAACCCTGAACGAGGTCGATCCTACGCTACTCTCGTGGACGGAGGGACTGACCATTGTCGGCTGGCTGTCTGCGGTGACCTGGGGTCTGGGGTACTTCGGGCAGCCGCACATCATCGTGCGCTTCATGGCCATCCGGTCTCAGAAGGATGTTCCGATTGCCCGTAACATCGGCATGAGCTGGATGCTCATCTCCTTGATCGGCGCGATCTCTCTTGGCATCTTCGGGCGTGCCTATGCAGTACGCAACGGCATGAATGTCGAAGATCCGGAAACGATCTTCATCATCCTGGCGGACCTGCTGTTCCATCCGCTGGTTACCGGCTTCCTCTATGCGGCACTGCTCGCTGCGATCATGAGCACCATTTCCAGCCAGCTCCTGGTGTCGTCTTCCTCGCTGACCGAGGACTTCTACCGCCTGTTCCTGCGTAAAAAGGCTGGGGAAAAGGAGGTCGTCGCCATCGGCCGGGCTTGTGTCGTACTGGTGGGTCTGGTTGCCGCCATCATTGCATCCGATCCGAACTCCAAGGTTCTGGGGCTGGTCAGTAACGCCTGGGCAGGCTTTGGTGCGGCGTTCGGCCCGCTCATTATCCTGTCGCTGATGTGGCCGCGCACCAATGGGGCTGGCGCCCTCGCGGGCATGGTGGTGGGTGCCCTCACCGTCATGCTCTGGATCTCACTGGGCTGGAACGGAAAGTTCATGGGGGGACCCGGCGTGTACGAGATCATTCCTGGCTTCATCGCTTCCTTCATCGCCATCCTGGTGGTGAGCAGCGTGACTGCCGACGCCGGTGAGTATCAGCACATCACTCGCTAACAGAGCGCGAGAGCGCGTCTAACGCACTGAAGGTAAAGAAAGGGCTCCTGCGGGAGCCCTTGCCGTTATCGGGGCGACAGGCATCGCTGTCCGCGACTGTCTGGCGCACACGCAGAAAAGCCGCCTTCGGGCGGCTTTTCTCGTTTCTGGCTGGCCTTCTGCTCGAAAGCGGCGCGCTGCCCGTCGCGACGGATCAGGCCATGGCCGCCCGGACCAGCAGCACCAGGGTGAAGGCACCGAGCGCCACCAGGCTCCAGGGGGGCGTGGTCATCCGCCGCAGCCAGTATTGGCGCGCCTCCAGCCCCATCGGTGCCATGAAGGCCGCGCCCAACGCCCAGACGCCCAGCCCGATCAGCGGCAGGCGTAGCCCCATCGGCAGCGCGCTGATCAGGGCGGGCTGCCACAGCAGCCACAGCGCCAGCGCCGCCGCCAGCAGCATCGCCCCCAGGGTCACGCCGGGCAGGCGTCGACGTATCTTGATCTCCATCTCGGCTCTCCTTGTCGCCTGCTCCCAGTCAAGACGATTCACGGCCAGGATGCGAGTTCCCAGCGCGGCATGCCACCGCCCCTGGCGTCTTACCTTTCGCACCTTCATGGCACTGACAACCGACCCTTGCGCTGGATCAATAACTCCCCACCCCTGCCGCGATAGACTGCCGGCATGTTCCGTTGCGGCAAGCGGCCGCACCTTCGTCAACCAGGAGTCGACCCATGCACAAGACCGCCCTCCCCACCCTGCTCGCCGCCGGCATCGCGGCGGCCGCCTTCACCGCCAGCACCCAGGCCTTCGCCTACGGCGCCGGCGACTTCTTCACCCGCGTGGGCGTGGCCAAGGTCGAGCCCAAGAGCGACAACGGCGAACTCACCGCAGACAATCTTGAGATCGATGTCGAGGACGATAGCGCCTTTGCCTTTACCCTGGGCTATCGCTTCACCGACAAGCTGGGCGTCGAGCTGCTGGCCGCCGAGCCCTTCGACCACAACTTCAACATCGCCGACGGGGCTGTTACCGGCTCCACCGACCATCTGCCGCCGACCCTGACCGTGCAGTACTACCCGCTGGGCGGCACCGCGGCCCGCGTCCAGCCCTATGCCGGCATCGGCGTCAACTACACCACGTTCTCCGATGAAGAGATCGTGGGCGGCGGTGACCTTGAGCTGGATGACTCCTGGGGCGCCGCCGGCCAGTTGGGCGTCGACCTGCTGATCGACGACCACTGGGCGCTCAACGCCGCCGCCTGGTACCTGGATATCGATACCGATGCCAGCCTCGACGGTGACGACATCGGCACGGTCGAGATCGACCCGGTGGTGGTGATGGCGGGCCTCAGCTTCCGCTTCTGATCGCTCCGCCCAACACCACGAGGCCCGCCATTCGGCGGGCCTCATTGCGTTCGGTGCCTTCAGGCGCCTAGCGAGGCGAATGCCGCGAAAGATCCAACTCTACCAGGGTCGCCTCGTCGAGCCCGGTGACCGCCTCCACCGCCGAGCCACTTCGCCCGGCGGGCAGAGCCGATGCGAGCCGCGACCCGGCCAGGATTCATGTTGCTGCCGTAGGCGAAGGACCAGGGCATGGCTCAGTTCTCGGTGACCAGGCGGTCGATCTCCTCAACCACGCGACATAGCAGCAGCCGGTCGCTGACGCGCGCGCCCTCCTGCGTCAGCCAGGCCTCCACCGCGGGCGCCACGTCGCACGTCGATGGCATCGGCGAGCGCGATTCGACCAGGGCCTCCAGGCGCACGATGAGCACGAAGCGCAGCCACTGGGGCAGCGTCATGGTGTCGATGCAGAACGGCTGGACGCTGCGGTAGGCCTCCGGGTCGGGTCGCTCCATGCGCCACAGGTCGGCGGCCTTCATGGTGGCCTCGAGCTCGCGCAGGGCGGCGCCGAGTTCGTCGTGAACGGTCATCAGCAATCTCTTCGGTGCATGTGGGGCCATTATCCCCGTTCGGCCCCGCCGCTGGCCACCCCGCGGGCCTTGGCCCATCCGGAAGCGTCCCCGTTACCCGCCTTGTGCACAGTGCACAGATATCCTGAACGGGCCTGTGGATAAACGTTGGAAAGATCTCCCCTGGCCGCTTCCCATGGGCCGTGGGGCAGACTGGTCAACAACTGACCAACGACGGGTCGCGACGACGACCCTCACGGGCGGCTGACAGCACCCCGACACCGCGGTAGAGTGCACGGTTCCTGACCGGGAGACAGCATGCAACCGATCCACAGCCTTCACGACTTCTTCCTGCGCAGCGGTGCCGAGGTGAGGCTCTACCACCTGGGCCGCCGGGTCGAGCCCTGTTCGCTCGACACCCTGGCCGCCTTCGAGGCCGGCGATCTGGCCTGGCCGGCACCTTGGCGGGGAACGGCACGCCTGGCCATGGTGTTCCGCCTGGGCGACCTGGAGGACCCACTGATCTGGTTCCTGGCCTTGCCGCTGGACGAGCAGGGCCATCTCGACCCGGCCCCGCGGGACGCCTTCGTGCAGCGCCTGCTGGAGACCCTCGGCCACGGCGTGCAGGACCTGGGGCGCACGCAGAGTGCCGGGATCGACAACCTGATGCAGGACAACCCCCTGGCCTTCAGCCCCACGCTGCCTTTCCAGGCCGTGCTGCATGCGCGCGCCAGCCGGGATGCGGGCCTTCCCGCCAGCCAGCACTTCGAGCCGGCCGAGGCCTACCTGACCGGGCAACAGGCGATCGACTGGCGCGCTCTGGGCCTGCAGGGCCTGGCCGATGTCGCGGTGCGCCTGGACGCGGACACGAGCCGAACGCTGGCCGCGCGCCTCGACACCCTGCCCGGCGAGGTGCTGACCTCGCTGTGCTACTGTCTGGAGCATGTGGCGATTGCCGACGACCTGGCCCGCGCCCTGCGCCGTCGCGGAGAAGCGGCGGGCCGCGCCGGGGACATCGAGACCTTCTGCGCCTGCGTGCGGGCCATGGGCGGCGCCTCGAGCGAGCTGGCCGGCGCCTGGTTCGACGTGCTGCTCGATGACCCGGACGCCTGCGGCCCCGACCTGCTGGCGGCCATCGCCGGACGCGGCTGGCACCACCTGGAGGATGCCGAGCGCCTGCCCCGCTTCCTCAACCGCCTGGCCGAGACCCCCGGGGCCGACTTCACGGCCGTGGCCCGTGACCTGGCGCTGATCCCGCGACTGCGCCTGCCGCTGCTGATGACGCTGCGCGAGGCCGGGGCGGACTCCGCCATCGGCCGCCGTCTGGCCGGCCTGTCACGTTGAGTGCAGAGACCTGGGAGGAAATGATGAAAGAACTGCCCTACACGCCCAAGGCGGTGATCGGCCGCCGCGAGATGGTCACCCTGCCGGAACTGCACCTGACGCTCTGCGCCAAGGCCGATACCGGCGCCCGGACCTCGGCGCTGCATGCCGAGGACATCGAATCCTACGAGGAGGATGGCCATCTCTGGGTCGGCTTCACGACCCGCAGCGGTGGCCCCGGCACGCCGTCCCACGTCCACCGCATGCACCTGCATGACCGCCGGCGGGTGACCAGCTCCAACGGCCAGGCCGAATGGCGCTACGTGATCCGCACGACGATGCAGCTGGGCAGCCTGGCGTTCCCGGTGGAGCTGAGCCTGACCGACCGCCGCGACATGCGCCACCCCATGCTGCTGGGCCGTCGGGCCCTGCGCCGCCTGCTGGTGGCGCCCGGCGTGGCCTTCCTGCATGGCGAACCCTGACCCTTCCCGGCCATCGACCCTGGAGCCCCGAATGCATATCGCGCTGCTGTCCCGCAACCGCAACCTCTACTCCACGCGGCGCCTGATCGAGGCGGCCGAGCTGCGCGGCCACACCGCACGGGTGGTCGATACCCTGCGCTGCTACATGAGCATCGCCTCGCACCACCCCTCGATCCACTACAAGGGCAAGGAGCTCGAGCCCTTCGACGCGGTGATCCCGCGCATCGGCTCCTCGATCACCTTCTACGGCTGTGCGGTTCTGCGCCAGTTCGAGATGATGGGCACCTATGTGCTCAACGACAACGTCTCCATCACCCGCTCCCGCGACAAGCTGCGCTCGCTGCAGCTGCTCTCGCGCAAGGGGCTGGGACTGCCGATCACCGGCTTCGCCCACTCCCCGGACGATATTCCCGACCTGATCACCATGGTCCGGGGCGCCCCGCTGGTCATCAAGCTGCTGGAGGGCACCCAGGGCATCGGCGTGGTGCTGGCCGAGACCAACCAGGCCGCCGAGAGCGTGATCCAGGCCTTCATGGGCATGAAGGCCAACATCATGGTGCAGGAGTACATCAAGGAGGCGAAGGGCGCCGATATCCGTTGCTTCGTGATCGGCGACAAGGTGGTGGCCTCGATGAAGCGTCAGGCCGCCGAGGGCGAGTTCCGCTCCAACCTGCATCGCGGTGGCAGTGCCAGCGTCATCCGCATCACCCCGGAGGAGCGCTCCACGGCGATCCGCGCCGCCAAGGCCATGGGGCTGCGGGTGGCCGGCGTCGACCTGCTGCGCTCCAACCACGGCCCGGTGATCATGGAGGTCAATTCCTCGCCGGGGCTGCAGGGCATCGAGACGGCCACCGGCAATGACATCGCCGGGCTGGTCATCGAGCACCTGGAGAAGAATGCCGCCCCGCGCCGCAAGGTCCCGCCTCGCCCCAGGGGCTGAATCCTCAGCCCAAAGGCTAACGGGGAAGCGGCAAATTATTGATCCCCGGGGGTGGCAAATGGGCGGCGACAGCCCCACAATCTGCGTCACCGGAGGAGGTGACCGCTCATGTTTCTCGACAATCGCCAGGTGGCGATGGACAGCGCCCTAGAGGCGATGGCTGATAGCATCGACTACTTTCAGGACAACCTGGAGCGCTTGCGTCCCGCGCTGCGCGACAGCCTGAAACCCCACTACGAGGCGCGGGCGACGTCGATGCACAAGCTCCAGGAGCTGTCGCGCAAACACCTCAACCTGCTGCCCCGCGACGCCGATGTCGAGCGCGACGACTACATGTGGCTGTGGAGCCGGCTGAAGAGCTTCGTCGGCAACGAAAGCCAGGTGGTGATCGGCGAGCTGCTGGAACAGGAGCGGGTGCTGATGCAGTCGCTCTCGACGCTGTTCACCCACCCCCTGCCCGAGCCGATGGAGCCGGTCATCGAGGAGTGCTGGATGGGCTGTCGAGCGCTGATCCGCGAGCTGTATCGTCTTCAGAAGCAGCATCCGAAGCGCTGAACATCCCCGACGGGAGCCGCAGGCGGTCACGCTCCCGCGGCATGATCTGCAGGGGTTCGAGCGGCCCCAGGAAATGCGGCTCGCGCTCCCACAGGTAGAGATCCCCCAGGGTGGCCACCCGCGCCACCCACTCGCGCAGCTTGAGCCGCCAGAGCCCGGCCACGACGCGCTCGGGCGCCGCACAGCCCCTCACCTCGAGCCCCAGCGCCTCGCCGATGAACAGCGCCCGCGGCAGGTGCCAGTCCTGGGTGATCAGCAGCGCCCGCTCCACGCCGAACACGTCTCGCGCCCGCGCCAGGGTGTCGAAGGTACTGAAGCCGGCATAGTCAAGGGTCATGTCCGCGTCGCGCACGTCGCGGCCGCGCAGGTCACGCCACATGGTCACCGGTTCGTTGTAGTAGCGGGTGCTGTTGTCGCCGGAGATCAGCAGGTGGTCGACCCGCCCGAGATGGATCAGCTGGGCGGCGGCGCCCATGCGCCCCTCGAAGTGTGGATTGCGCGCCCCGCTGCGCGTCCAGTGGGAGGTGCCGAAGACGATGCCCACGGGCTCACTGCCGCAGCGCGACAGCTCGGCCTCGATCTTCCCCTGGGTGCGGCCCAGCACATAGAGATTGGCCAGCACGAACAGCAACGTCGCCAGCAGCGCAAGCGCTCCCAGCGACATCAGTACCGCCTTGAAGACCTTCCAGAATGGCCGGTGCATCGCTCTCCCCGGAGGAGGCGCTAGAACATCCCGAGTTCCAGCTTGGCCTCGTCGCTCATCATCTCACGACTCCAGGGGGGATCGAAGACGATCTCGGTATGGACCTTGCTGATCTGCGGGGCACCGAGGACCTTGTTGCGGGCATCGGCGGCGATCACGTCGCCCATGCCGCACCCCGGCGCGGTCAGTGTCATGCGGATGGTGACGATGCGCTCGCCGCTGATCAGCCGCTCGATGCGACAGCCATAGACCAGACCCAGGTCGACGATGTTGACCGGAATCTCGGGGTCGAAGCAGGTACGCAGCTGGTCCCACACGAACTGCTCGATCTCGTCCTCCGAGGCATCCTCGGGCAGGGTCGGGCGCGGCAGCGCCTCGAGGCCCAGGGCATCCAGGTTGGCCCCCTCGATCAGGTAGAGGCGCCCCTCGAAGCCCACGCTGACCGTGCTGCCCTTGGCCTGCATCACGCTGACGATGCTGTCCTCCGGCAGGGTCACGGTCTTGCCGAAGGGAATGGAGATCGCCTCCACGTCACGCTGCAGGGGCAGCTGCTGGCCCTTGTGGAGGGTGGCAATCTGCTCGATATCGCTCATGTCGCTCCTTGATAGACCTCAGCGCAGCATGCCGACGACACGCTCGAGCCCCTCGACGAAGACCTCGATCTCCTCGGGCGTGTTGTAGGCGGCGAAGGATGCCCGGCAGGTGGCGTCCAGCCCGAACTGGGCCAGCAGCGGCTGGGCACAGTGATGGCCGGTGCGGATCGCCACCCCGAGCTGGTCGATCAGCAGCCCGATGTCCTGAGCGTGCACCCCGTCGACCACGAACGACAGCACGCTCGCCTTGTCCGGCGCGGTCCCCAGCACGCGCAGCCCCTCGATGCCTAGCACGCCTTCGGTGGCATGCTCGAGCAGCCGCGACTCCCAGGCGCCGATCAGCTCGAGGCCGATCTGCTGGACCCACTGCAGGGCACGCCCCAGGGCGATCACCTCGGCGATGGCCGGGGTCCCGGCCTCGAACTTGTGGGGGATGTCGGCGAAGGTGGTGGGCGTCTCGAAAGAGACCGTCTTGATCATCTCGCCGCCGCCCTGCCAGGGCGGCATCGCCTCGAGCAGCCCGGCCTTGCCGTAGAGCACGCCCACCCCGGTGGGCCCGTAGACCTTGTGGCCGGAGAAGGCATAGAAGTCGGCATCGATGTCGCGCACGTCGATGGCCTGGTGGGGTGCGGCCTGGGCACCGTCGACCAGGATCCGCGCGCCCTGCTCGTGGGCCACCCGCGCCATCTCGCGTACCGGGTTGATGGTGCCGAAGGCGTTGGAGACATGGTTCACCGCTACCAGCCGGGTGCGCTCGGTGACGAGGTCGCGATAGGCCGCCATGTCCAGCACGCCGCGCTCGTCCACCGGAATCACCTTGATGGTGAACCCCCGCTCGCCGGCCAGCAGCTGCCAGGGCACGATGTTGGAGTGGTGCTCGAGGCGCGAGATCAGCACCTCGTCACCGGGGCCGAGGTTGGCGCGCCCCCAGCTGTTGGCCACCAGGTTGATCGCCTCGGTGGTGCCGCGGGTGAAGACGATCTCGCGGGTCTCGGCCGCGTTCAGGAAGGCACGCACCGTCTCCCTAGTCCCCTCGAAGGCCGCCGTGGCCTCGTCGGCCAGGGTATGCAGCCCGCGGTGGATGTTGGCGTTGTAGCGAGCGTAGTAGTCGTCGAACATCGCGATCACCTGGCGCGGGGTCTGGCTGGTGGCGGCGTTGTCCAGGTAGACCAGCGGCTTGCCGTGGACTTCCCGTTCGAGGATCGGGAAGTCGCGTCGCACCTTTGCCACGTCCAGCGTCAGGTCGCTGAAGTCGGCCATGGTTCACTCCTCGTTCAGGGCGGCGGCGGTTTCCACCAGGCCGGCCAGGTTGAAGCGCTCGGGGAGCTTGCCCGCCACGGCCAGTTCGACCCGCTCGGCGATGGCGTCGAGGTCGACCTGCTCCAGCACCTCGCCGGCGAAGGCCAGGGTCAGCAGGCCACGGGCCGTCTGCGCGTCGATGCCGCGGGTGCGCAGGGCGAACACCGCCTCCTCGTCGAGCTGGCCGGTGGTGGCGCCATGGGCGCACTTGACGTCATCGGCGTAGATCTCGAGCTCGGGCTTGGTGTCGATCTCGGCGCGGTCGGAAAGCAGCAGGTTGGCATTGCTCTGCTCGGCCTCGATCTTCTGGCTGTCGCGCTTGACGATCACCTTGCCGTTGAACACGCCATGGGCGCGGTCGTCGAGGATGCCCTTGTAGTTCTCGTGGGAGAAGGTGTGGGGCGCGTTGTGGTTGACCAGGGTGTGGTTGTCCACGTGCTGGCGCCCCTGGCCGTAAAAGAGGCCGTTGAAGTGGGTCTCGGCCCCCTGGCCGTTGAGCTCGGCCACCAGGTCGTTGCGCACCAGGCCGCCGCCCAGATTCAGATTGAACGAGGTGTAGCGGCTGTCGCGGGCCTGCTCGATGTGGATGCTGGCCACGTGCAGGTCACCGAGCGGCGCCTCCTGCAGCTTGTAGTGGGTGAGGATCGCACCGCGATCGAGGATGATCTCCTCCACCAGGTTGGTGAAGTTGGCGGCCTGCTCTTCGCCCACGTGATGCTCGATGACCGTGGCCTGGCTGCGCCCGGCCATCTCGAGCAGGATGCGCGGGTGGCTCATCACCGGCGCCTCGCCCGCACGGGAGAGGAACTGCAGGATGATCGGTTTCTCCACCACGGTGCCCGGCGCCAGGCGAAGCACGGCGCCCTCCTCCATGAAGGCGGTGTTGAGCGCCGCGAAGGGTGAGAACTCGACCCCGGTGAGCCGGCCCAGCGGGCCGCCCACCGCCTCGTGGTTCTCCTCGAGTGCGCGGGAGAGCGGCACCAGCTGCACGCCGCCGGGCAGGTCATCGAGCCTCGACAGGGCCGGGGCGAAGACGCCATCGACGAAGGTCAGGCGGTGGGCCTCCACGGGCAGGGTCAGGCGCGCCGCCGTGGCCGGGGAGAAGTCGGCATCCGTGGCCAGGCGAAAGTCGCCGCGGGCGATGGCCCGCACGTCGGTGTACTTCCACTCCTCGATGCGCCGGTGGGGAAAGCCCAGCGCCTCGAAGCGCGCGGCCCCCGCCTGGCGCCGGGCAGCGATCCAGCTCGGCTCAGTTCCCTGTGCTGCAAGACGCTCGGCAACGCGCTCGTCCAGCCGGTCGAGGAAACGTTTCACATCGCTCTGCACTTCTTCACTCATGCGGCGGTCTCCTCCTGCACCCAGTCATAGCCACGGCTCTCGAGTTCGCGGGCCAGCTCGGCATCGCCGCTCTTGACGATGCGGCCATCGACCAGCACGTGCACGCGATCCGGCACGATGTAGTCGAGCAGGCGCTGGTAGTGGGTCACCAGCAGGATGGCCCGGTCCTCGGCGCGCAGCGAGTTGACGCCGTCGGCGACCACCTTCATGGCGTCGATGTCGAGGCCCGAGTCGATCTCGTCGAGCATCGCGAGCCTCGGCTGCAGCACCAGCATCTGCAGGATCTCGTTGCGCTTCTTCTCGCCGCCGGAGAAGCCCTGGTTGACGGCACGCTGCAGGAAGCTGGTATCCATCTTCATGGAAGCGACCTTCTCCTTGATCAGCTTCATGAACGCCGGTGCCGGGATCTCACCCAGGCCCTGCGCCTCACGCTGGGCGTTGAGCGCTGCCTTGAGCAGGTAGATGTTCTTCACCCCCGGAATCTCAACCGGGTACTGGAAGCCCAGCAGCAGGCCAGCACGGGCCCGCTCCTCGATCTCCATCTCCAGCACGTCCTGGCCCTCGAAGGTGATCGAGCCCTGGGTCACCTGGTAGCCGTCCTTGCCGGCGATCACCGCCGAGAGGGTCGACTTGCCGGCCCCGTTGGGGCCCATGATGGCGTGGACTTCACCGGCGTTGATGGTCAGGCTGAGGCCCTTGAGGATCTCGGAACCCTCGACCGTGACGTGCAGATCCTTGACTTCGAGCATGTTGACTACCTTTGATTCGTGGTGAGCCGCCGGCGCGACTCCTTGAATGTTTTGACCTTTTCGCGAATCCGGAGAAATGCGCGAGCGGCGCCTAACCCACCGCACCCTCGAGGGTGACATTGAGCAGCGCCTCGGCCTCCACGGCGAACTCCATCGGCAGCTCCTGGAAGACGTCCTTGCAGAAGCCGTTGACGATCATGCTGACCGCATCCTCCTCGGAGATGCCTCGGCTCTGACAGTAGAAGAGCTGGTCCTCGCCGATCTTGGAAGTGGTCGCCTCGTGCTCGACGGTGGCCGTGCTGTTGCCGATCTCCTGGTAGGGGAAGGTATGGGCGCCGCACTGGTCGCCGATCAGCAGCGAGTCGCACTGGGTGTAGTTGCGCGCGCCCTTGGCCCGCGGACCCACCTTCACCAGGCCGCGATAGGACTGGTTGCTGCGCCCGGCGGAGATGCCCTTGGAGATGATGCTCGAGCGGGTGCCCTCGCCGATGTGGATCATCTTGGTGCCGGTATCGGCCTGCTGGCGGCCGTTGGTCACCGCCACGGAGTAGAACTCGCCGATGCTGTCCTTGCCGCGCAGCACGCAGGAGGGGTACTTCCAGGTGATCGCCGAGCCGGTCTCGACCTGAGTCCAGCTGATGCGCGAGCGGTCGCCGCGGCAATCGCCACGCTTGGTGACGAAGTTGAAGATGCCGCCCTTGCCATCTTCGTCGCCGGGGTACCAGTTCTGCACCGTGGAGTACTTGATGTAGGCATCCTCGAGCGCCACCAGCTCCACCACCGCCGCATGCAGCTGGTTCTCGTCGCGCTGCGGCGCGGTACAGCCCTCCAGGTAGGAGACCTGGGCACGGCTCTCGCAGACGATCAGGGTGCGCTCGAACTGACCGGTATTGGCGGCGTTGATGCGGAAGTAGGTGGAGAGCTCCATCGGGCAGGTCACGCCTTCCGGGACGAAGACGAAGGAGCCGTCGGTGAACACCGCCGAGTTGAGCGCCGCGAAGTAGTTGTCGCCCTGGGGCACCACGCTGCCCAGGTACTGCCGGACCAGCTCCGGGTAGTCGCGGATCGCCTCGGAGATGGAACAGAAGATCACGCCCGCCTCGTGAAGCTTCTCCTTGAAGGTGGTGGTCACCGAGACGGAGTCGAACACGGCATCCACCGCCACGCCGGCCAGCGCCGCCCGCTCGTGCAGGGGAATGCCAAGCTTCTCGTAGGTCTCGAGCAGCTTGGGATCCACCTCGTCGAGGCTCTGGGGACGGTCCTCATCACGCTTGGGCGCGCTGTAGTAGGAGATCGCCTGGTAGTCGATCGGCGGATAGTCCAGGTGAGCCCAGGAGGGCGGCGTCATCTTCAGCCACTGGTGGTAGGCCTTCAGGCGCCACTCCAGCATCCACGCCGGCTCGCCCTTCTTGTTCGAGATGAAGGCGATGGTGCTCTCGTCCAGGCCGGGCGGTACCGTGTCGCTCTCGATGTCGGTCACGAAGCCTTCCTTGTACTCGCGACGGACAAGCTGTTCCATTTCCTGACTTGCCATGATGTGTCCCCTCCCGGGCGGTTGGGTCGGCGAGCGAAGCTCGCCACGGGTAGTGAAATGCTCGAGTGCGTCAGGCCTCGGCGGCCAGATTCACGCTCTGAATGGGCAGCTGCACCGGCAGCTTGATCGGGCTGGTGTCGGCCAGGTGGGCCAGGGTCACGCTGTCGAGCAGGGTGCGGATGGCCAGCGAGACCCGCTGCCAGTTGTCGGCGACCCCGCAGGTGGCGGCCAGGTCGCAGTCGCCGCCGGCCTGGCTGCACTCGGTCATCGCCACCGGCCCCTCGATGGCGGAGATGATGTCGCTGGCGGTGATCCGGGACGCCGGACGCGCCAGCGAGTAGCCGCCCTGGGCGCCGCGTCGCGACTCCAGCAGCCCGGCACGCACCAGCATCTTCAGGGTCTTGCTGACCGTGGGATGGGGCAGCTGGACCGCCTCGGCGAGCTCCGCCGCGGCCTGGGGCTGCTCCGGGTGACGGGCAATCTGCGCCATCACCACGGCGGCGTAGTCGGTCAGCCGCGAAAGCTTGAGCAAGGCCTGACTCCCCGGGGGCATTTCCCCCTCAGATTCGATTGGGGACCATTTTAGTCCTGTATGATTTTGATGTGAAGCCCCGCCGCTAAATCGAGCGGATCGCAGCACGTTCACGGACGTTGCCGACAATAACGATAATCAGTCCCATTTGAAGGATCTAGCAGGCGCAGCCGGCTTCCCGGGAGGCATCAGCACTCCCAATTCGACTCATTGCGCATCCTCATTCTCGGAAAAACAAATAGATAGGGCGCTCTGCTATGCTGTGACGCCTCGCATGGGGCAATTCGTCGCCCCCCTCGCCCCTTTCCGCGACATCGTCACACCTTGGCACCGCAGGGTCGTTGCCCGGCGGCTATGCTTGCCAAGGGACCGGGGCTCGCAAGGAGAAACGACGTGGAACTGATTCTTTACGCACTGGACAACATTGACTTGCTGCTCACGCGGAGCCTCGAGCATATTTCCCTGGTGGGCGTGGCCGTCGGGATTGCCACCCTCACCGGGGTGCCGATCGGCATCGCCATCACCAAGAACGAGCAAGCCGCACGTATCGTGCTGTATGTGGCCTCGATCATCGTCACCATCCCCTCCATTGCCCTGTTCGGCATCATGATTCCAGTGCTCTCCCTGATCGGCCACGGTATCGGCTATGTGCCGGCGGTCATCGCCGTGCTGCTCTACTCCCAGCTACCGATCATTCGCAACACCTATACCGCCATCAACAACGTCGACCCGGCCCTGCGCGAGGCGGCCCGGGGAATCGGCATGAGTCCGAACCAGCGGCTGCGGCGGGTGGAGATCCCGCTGGCGGTACCCGTGATCATGGCTGGGGTCCGTACCGCCGTGGTGCTCAACATCGGCGTGATGGCGATCGCCGCCTATATCGGCGCCGGAGGCCTGGGCACCTTCATCAGCCGGGGAATCTCCCAGTCGGATCCGCGCCAGCTGATCGTCGGCGCCGTGGCGGTGAGCCTGCTGGCCATCATCGTCGATTACAGCCTGCTCTACGTTCAGAAGCGCCTGACGCCCAGGGGCATGGAGCTCGACACCTCCACCGCCTGAGGACAAGCCCCTGACGACCGAGACGACAAGGACATCCCAATGATCGAACTCGATAACCTGACCAAGGTCTTCGACACGCCCAAGGGTGCGGTGGTCGCCGCCGACCACATCAGCATGAAGGTGCCCAGCGGCGAGATCTGCATCCTGCTCGGCCCCTCGGGCTGCGGCAAGACCACCACCCTGAAGATGATCAACCGCATCGTGCAGCCGACCTCCGGCAAGGTGTTCATCAACGGTGAGGACACCACCGGCATGAACACCCAGGACCTGCGCCGCAACATCGGCTATGTGATCCAGCAGATCGGTTTGTTCCCCAACATGACCATCGAGGAGAACATCACGGTGGTGCCCCAGCTGCTGGGCTGGGACAAGGCCCGCTACCGGGAACGTGCCCGGGAACTGATGGCGATGATCTCCATGGAACCCGACGCCTTCCTCAAGCGCTTTCCCAGCGAGCTCTCCGGCGGCCAGCAGCAGCGCATCGGGGTGGCTCGAGCGCTCGCCGCCGACCCGCCGGTGATGCTGATGGACGAGCCCTTCGGCGCCATCGACCCCATCAATCGGGCCGTGATACAGGACGAGTTCCTCAAGATGCAGCAGGAACTGAAGAAGACCATCATGTTCGTCAGCCACGACATCGACGAGGCAATCAAGATGGGCGACCGGGTGGCGATATTCCGCGAGGGCAAGCTGGTGCAGCACGCCTCGCCCGACGACCTGCTGGCCGCGCCGAAGAATGCCTTCGTCGAGTCCTTCCTCGGCGAGGACCGCGCGCTCAAGCGGCTCAACCTGGTCAAGGTGCACGAGGTGGTCTCCGACGAGATCGCCACGGTGAGCCCCGGCGACACCCTGGAGACGGCGCTGGCCCGCATCGACGACTACGGCTACCAGAACGCCATCCTGATGGTGAACGACCAGCGCCAGCCGGTGGGCCTGATCACCCGGGCCAAGGCGCGCACCACCAAGGGCTACTGTCGTGACCACTACGAGAACGTCCCGGGCACGGTGACCCTGGACGACGACCTGCGCAAGGTCGCCTCGCTGATGTTTTCTCAGGACGCCACCTGGCTGCCCTGCGTGGACGATGACGGTCGTGTCTGCGGCCAGATCACCCAGCGTGCCATGACGCATCACCTCGGTTCACGCTTCCGTGCCCGCGAGGCCGCCACCCGGAATCCCGACAGCGCCGTCAAGGAGTGAGCCGATGCCCATCCAGAGCCTGAAAGGGGCCCTGCGTGCACTCCTGCTGGTGACGATCTTCTTCGCCGGGGTGTGGAGCCAATCGACCGGGGTCATCGATGACTTCATCTTCTATCTGCCCGACGTGCAGTACCTGGCTGTCCAGCACCTGTGGCTGACGGTGATCTCCGGCAGCCTGGCGATCCTGGCAGCCATCCCGCTGGGCATCGTGCTGTCGCGCCCCAGCATGACCCGCTGGGCGGAATCGCTGATGCAGGTGCTCAACGTCGGCACCACCATCCCCACACTCGCGGTGCTGGCACTCTCCATGAGCTTCCTGGGCATCGGCACGGTACCGGCGGTCTTCGGGCTGTTCGTCGCCACCCTGCTGCCGATCACCCGCAACACCTATACCGGGCTCAAGGGGGTCGATCCCGCGCTGATGGAGGCCGCCGCCGGCATTGGCATGTCGTCGAACCAGCGCCTGCTCCGCGTGGAACTGCCCAACGCCCTCTACGTGATCTTCGCAGGTATGCGCACCGCCCTGACCATCAACGTGGGCACCGTGCCGCTGGCCTTCCTGATCGGTGCCGGGGGGCTGGGTGAGCTGATCTTCACCGGCATCGACCTGTACGATCCGGTGATGATGCTGGCCGGTGCCATCCCCACCGCCCTGCTGGCGATCATCGTCGATGCCCTGATCGCCACCGTCGCCTATCTAGTGGTGCCGCGCGGGGTCAACCCGTCGCGCGCCTGATCATTCGAAACGTGCTACACCATTTCAAGGCACACGAGGAGAAGACCCCATGAAACGCCTGATGACCACCCTGTCCGGCCTGGCCCTGGCCGGTGCCATGACCACCGCCGGCGCCGCCGAGATCACCGTCGGGGGCAAGAACTTCACCGAGCAGCAGATCCTCTCCAACATGACCACTCAGTATCTGGAGGGGCTCGGCTACGATGTGGAGAATCGCTCCGGCATGGGCTCCGCCGTGCTGCGACAGGCCCAGGAGAATGGCCAGATCGATCTCTATTGGGAGTACACCGGCACCTCGCTGATCAACTACAACGACGTCACCGAGCGCCTGTCGCCGGAGGAGACCTACGCGCGGGTCAAGGAGCTCGACGCCGAGAAGGGCCTGGTATGGCTGGAGCCCTCCAATGCCAACAATACCTACGCCCTGGCCATGCGCGAGGAGGACGCCGAGGAGCGTGGCATCGCCACCCTCTCCGGCCTGGCCCAGGCGGTCAATGACGGCGAGGAGCTGACCTTCGCCCTGAACGCGGAATTCTATGCCCGCGAGGACGGCTGGCGGCCGCTGCAGGAGGCCTATGACTTCAGCGTCGACCGCGGCGACGTCAAGCGCATGGACTCCGGCCTGGTCTACCCGGCCCTGCGCGACGGCGATGTCGAGGTCGGCCTGGTCTTCGCCACCGACGGTCGCATCCCCGCCTTCGACTTCCGAGTCCTCGAGGACGACCAGGGCTACTTCCCGGCCTATGCCCTGACCCCGGTGGTGCGCCAGGAGACCCTGGAAGAAAATCCCGAGCTCGCCGAGCAGATGAACGCGCTGTCGGCGCTGCTTGACGACGCGACCATGGCCGAGCTCAACGCACGGGTCGACGTCGAACGGGAGAACATCGAAGACGTGTCCCAGTCCTTCCTCGAGGACAACGAGTTGCTGTGACGCGCCCCGACATGGCTGGCATAATGCCGGCCATTGCCTACGGCAAGGAAGGCCGCCCACGGGTGGCCTTCCCTCTTTCTAGGGGGATGAGATGCACTATCAGGACAGACTCAGGGTCGGCGCCGCCCAGATCAACACCACCCTTGGCGAGGTGGATGCCAACCTGGCGCAGCATCTCGACACCATTCAGGACGCCTGCGATCAAGGCGTTGAGCTACTGGTCTTCCCCGAGCTCTCGCTGACCGGCTACGGCCTGGGCAGCCGGGTGATGCAGGTGGCCATGCCACTGGAGGACCCGCGCCTGCGCGAGCTGGCCCTGGCCTGCCGCGAGATGCAGACGGTGGTGGGCTTCGTCGAGGAAGCGAGTCCCGGCGAGTACTACAACGCCCTGGCCATCCTCCAGGACGGTGAGATCGCCGCGGTGCACCGCAAGCTGAACCTGCCCACCTACGGCGGTCTCGAGGAGGGCAAGTGGTTCACCCACGGCAGCGCGCTCACCCATACCCCGGTGCGCCCCGGCTGGTCGGCCACCCAGCTGATCTGCGCCGACCTGTGGAACCCGGCACTGGTCCATGCCGCCCTGCTGCCCCGTCCCACGGTGCTCTGCGCGCCGATCAACTCGGCCTCGGGCATCGTCAGCGATGACTTCTCCAACGAGCAGAACTGGGCCCTGAACGTGCGCTTCTACGCCATGACCTACGGCACGCCGGTGATCATGGCCAACCGCTTCGGCCCCGAGGGCCAGAGCCACTTCTGGGGCGGGTCGCGCATCCTCGGCCCGCGCGGCGAGTTGCTCGCCGAGGCCGAGGAAGGCGAGATGCTGATCACCGCCGAGCTGTCACGCACCGCCATCGCCCGGGCCCGCTTCGAGCTGCCCACCCACCGCGATGCCGATACGCCGCTGGTGCGCGAGCTGATGGCCGGCTACCGTTGAGCGGCCACGCTGGAGGACGATGATGCGCGAGGGTCCGGTCACGGTCTTCGGCGGCACCGGCTTTCTCGGCGACGCCATCGCCCGGGAGCTGATCGAGGCCGGCCGCGGGGTGCGTATCGCCGCCCGCCACCCGGCCCTGCCCGCCTGGCTGGAAGACGGCGATCCGGTGGAACTCGCCACCGCCGACCTGCGCGACGAGGCGAGCATCGATGCGGCCCTCGAGGGCGCCAGCGCCGTGGTCAATGCCGTCAGCCTCTATGTGGAAACACGCGATGCCAGCTTCGAGGCCATCCATGTCACGGGGGCCAGGCGGCTGGCCAGCCGAGCCCGGGCGGCGGGCATCGAGCGGCTGGTGCTGGTCTCGGGGATCGGCTCTCGTCGCGACTCGGCCTCGGCCTATGTGCGGGCCCGCGCCCGGGGCGAGGACGCGGTACTCCAGGCCATGCCCAAGGCGATCATCGTGCGGCCCAGCGTGCTGTTCGGCCCCGGGGATGCCTTCCTCACCGGCCTGGAGGGCCTCACCCGGCTTCCGCTGGTCCCGCTTTTCGGTCGCGGCACGACCCGGCTGCAGCCGGTACATGTAACAGATGTGGCGCGGGCCATCGCCCGGCTCACCGGCCACCCCGCCACCGCACGGCGCCTCTTCGAGTTCGGCGGCCCCGAGGTACTGAGCTACCGCGAGATCCTCGCGACGCTGCTCGCCCACCTGCAGCGCGAGCGGCCGCTGGTGCCGCTCCCCTTCCTCGCCTGGCGACTGATGGCGGCCCTGGCCGCCTGGCTGCCCGGCCCGCCGTTGACGCGCGACCAGGTGATCCTGATGCAGACGGACAACGTCGCCGACGAGGACATCGGCGGCTTCCACGACCTGGGCATCCTGCCCCATTCGCTGCGCGAGAGCCTGCCAAGCTGCCTGTCCGCTTCCGGCTCCTGATCCCCACCCAACTGCGTGCTCGCCAGGTTCGGGACCCAGCGTCTATGCTGCAGGGCATGAAACTCTTCTCCCTCAATCCCAGCCGAGCCTTCGGCGAGAAGGTGGCACAGGCGCTTGGCATCTCGCTTGCCGAACACGAGGAACGCGACTTCGAGGACGGCGAGCACAAGGCGCGACCACTGGAAAGCGTGCGTGGCGAGGATGTCTACGTCCTGCAGAGCCTCAATGGCGACCCGGAGCAGGGAGTCAACGAACGGCTCTGCCGGTTGCTGTTCTTCCTGGGCACCGTCCGCGACGCGGGAGCCCGGCGGGTGACTGCCGTGATTCCCTATATGGCCTATGCGCGCAAGGACCGCCGGACCAAGCCCCGCGACCCGCTCACCTCCCGCTATCTGGCCATGCTGCTGGAGGCCATGGGCATCGACGCCGTCATGACACTGGATGTGCACAATCCCGCGGCCTTCCAGAACGCCTTCCGCTGCCCTACCCATACTCTCGATACCCGTCGCCTGTTCGCCGATCACATGCGGGAGCGCTGCGGCAACGGACCGGTGGTGGTGGCCTCCCCCGACCCGGGCGGCGTGAAGCGAGCGCAGGGCTTCAGGGAAATGCTCGAGCCCATGCTGGGTCGCGAGGTCGGCTCGGCCTACATGGAGAAACGCCGCAGCGAGGGCAAGGTCAGCGGCACCCTGCTGACCGGCGAGGTCGAAGGGGCCAGGGTGCTGGTCGTGGATGACCTGATCAGCACGGGCGGCACCCTGCTGCGCGCCGCCCGGGCCTGCCTGGACCGGGGCGCAAAGGAGGTATACGGCCTGGCGGCACATGGCCTCTTCGTCGGTGATGCCGACCGGGTGGTCAGTGACCCGCAGCTGACAAAGCTTGTCGTTACCGACACCGTACCGCCGACCCACCTCGATGCCGGGGTGGCCAGCCGACACCTGGAGGTGGTCAGCGCCGCCCCGCTCTTTGCCGAGGCGATTCGCCGCGTCCATGAGAATGGCTCGCTCACCGAACTGCTCGAGGGCCCTTCGTAACACCAGCCCCCTCCTTGCCCCGGTGGCCAGGGATCCGTACAGGGCCCCTCGCTAGTCCAGTTCACGACAGGCCCGCAGCCCCAACGCCAGATACTCCCTGGCCTGCGGCTCCCACTTCTCCGGGGTGCGCGGGTCCGGCTCGAGCAGGTGGCAAAGGGACAGTCGTGCCCTGAGGCAGGCACGATAGGCCGTATAGAAGGCCAGCAACAACTTTCCTGGCCGGTCCCGGAGCGTCCGGGCGCATTCGCTGACCAGTCGCTCGAGAATCCAGGCAGCCCCGAGTCGCTCGCACTCCAGGCCCAGGAAACACAGTTCGTCGAAGGGGTCCACCAGCCGCAGGGGACGGCTGAATTCGAGGCAATCGATGACAACGGGGGGCTCGGAGAGGCAGACATGCTCGGGGCGCAGGTCACCATGCCCCTCGACGATCCGTCCCTGGCGAGGGCGATCCCCCAGCAGGTCGGGCTCTTCCTCGAGCAGGCGGTCGAGACGGTCGAGCATGGCCGCCACTCCATCGCTTGCCAGGGAGAACCGGGTATCGGCGATGACCTCGCGGTTGCGGTCGAGCTCGCGCTTGAAACGGTCAAGGTAGGAGGCTACCGGCATCTCGACCGGCTCGAGCCCCTGATAGAAGGCGGCGAGCCGTCGAGCGACCCGGGTCACCCTGGCCCCGGTGACGGTGCCCCGAAACAGCGCCGCATCCAGCATGAGATGCTCGGGCAACCGCTTCATCACGACCAGCCAGTCGACCACTTCGCCCCCACCATCGAGCACCAGCCGGCCCGCGGGATCGAACCGCAAGGCCGCCACCCGGAGGTAGACCTCCGGCGCCAGGCGACGGTTGAGCCGGACCTCCTCGTAGCAGAGCAGCTCGCGGTCGCGCAGGAAGTGACAATCACGATGCTTGTACTCGACGGGTTTCTTGAGCTTGTAGACGCGCTCCCCCACCAGGAAGACCCAGGCCATATGGGTCTCCCGGACATCGACCTCATCCTCGAACCCGGGGTAAGCCCGGGCACTCGACAGGAACGCGACCTTGTCCCGGAGCGAGACATCGTTTGCGGCCGCATCAGCCTTGTGGAGTGAATCCTCGGCCATGGGGGGCACCTCCCGTCGTGGCGAGAGGGTATCACACCTTTTTGACGAACCCGGACTTGAGCTTCATGGCCCCGATGCCCTCGATCTTGCAGTCGATGTCATGGTCGCCGTCGACCAGGCGGATGCCCTTGACCTTGGTCCCGACCTTCACCACCGAGGAGCTGCCCTTGACCTTGAGATCCTTGATCACCGTGACGGTGTCGCCGTCGGCCAGGGGGTTGCCATTGGCATCGCGGACCACCGCCTCGTCCTCGGCTGGCTCGGCACCGGCATCCCTCGACCACTCGTGGCCGCACTCCGGGCAGACGAGCTGGAGGCCGTCGTCGTAGGTGAATTCGGAGCCGCACTCGGGGCAGTTGGGCAGGTCACTCATGATCGGGTCCTGTGCTGTGAACGAGGGCGGCAAGCCTACACCGACCGGCCCCGCCGCTCCAGTCCGGCCATCGCCGGGGCGCGCCCATGGCGGGCCGCCCCTCCGAGCTGGAAGCCCAGAACGTTGCCGCCAGGTAGGCCGGGCTCAGTCGCCCAGGGCGGCGAGCCGATCAGCCTGGACCACCTCGATCCAGTAGCCGTCGACATCCTTGACGAAGACCACGTCCTTCATCTTGCCCTGGTCCGAGCGCTTGACGAACTCCACCTGGTTGGCGTCGAACCAGGCCTCGGCCGCCTCCAGGTCCGGCACCGAGAAGCAGATGTGGCCGAAGCCCTGGGGCTCGGCATTGCCATCGTGATAGATCCGACCCTCCTGGCTCTCGGTCCCCCAGTTGTGGGTCAGTTCCAGCACGCCACGCTGGCTGAAGGTCCAGACGGTTCGCTCGCCCGCATCCTCGGGAACAGCCTCGCCGGCTTCCGGCTGGGCCAGGAAGTAGAGCGAGAACTGCATCTCCTCGAAGTCGAGCCGGCGCAGCACGCGCATGCCGAACACCCGGGTATAGAAGCCCAGCGATGCCTCGGGGTCCTTGACCCTGAGCATGGTGTGGTTGAGGCGAAAGCCCTCGGCCTCGGGGGGCGGCGCCTGGACGCCGGGATACTGCTCACCTGCAAAGCTCATGTCGCAACTCCTTGATCGATGACGTGAATTGACGAGAGACGCGCCTGATGCTGCCAGGCGCGTCACGGGCGCGCGTCAGACCTCGCCCTGCCGTATCCGCTGGCCGATGTGCTCGGCCTGGCGGATGGCCAGCGAGACAATGGTCAGGGTGGGGTTCTCCGACGCAGAGGTCGTGAACTGGCTGCCATCCGAGATGAACAGGTTGGGAATCTCGTGGGCCTGGCCGTAACCATTGCAGACGCCGTCCTCGGGTCGCTCGCTCATCCGGCAGGAGCCGAGGTTATGGGTCGAGGGATACGGCGGCACCTCGTAGATGTCCCTGGCGCCCACCGAGCGGTAGAGCTCGGCGCCCTGACGGTAGCCGTACTCGCGCATGGCGATGTCATTGGGATGGTCGTCGTAGTGAACGTTGGCCACCGGCAGGCCGTAGCGGTCAGTCACCTCGGTGTTGAGCGTAATCCGGTTGCTCTCCTGGGGCAGGTCCTCGCCCACCAACCACATGCCGGCCATGTTCTCGTACTGGTCGAGCGCGCCGGTGAAGCGTGGCCCCCAGGCACCAGGGTCGAGGAAGGCCGCCATGAAGGGAAGGCCCAGCGACAGGGTCTCCATCTCATAGCCACCGACGAAGCCTCGAGCGGGGTCATGGTGGGCCTCGTCGGAGATGATGCCGGCCATGGTGGTGCCGCGATACATGTGCACGGGCTCCTCGAAGGTGGCGTAGACCGAGCCGGTCATGTGACGCATGTAGTTGCGTCCCACCTGGCCCGAGGAGTTGGCGAGCCCCTCCGGGAACATCGTGCTGGCCGAATTGAGCAGCAGGCGCGGCGTCTCGATGGAGTTGCCGGCCACCGCCACGAGCCGCGCCTTCTGACGCTGCTCCTTGCCTGCGGCATCGAAGTAGACCACCGCCGTGACCTTGCCAGTGTCATCGTGCTCGATGCGCGCCACGTGAGACTCGGGCCGAAGTTCCAGGTGGCCGGTGGCAATCCCCTCCGGCAGCTCGGTATAGAGCGTCGACCACTTGGCGCCGGTCGTGCAGCCCTGGAAGCAGAAGCCGCGCTGCTGGCAGGCGGCACGTCCGTCGCGCGGTGCGCTGTTGATGGCCATATGGCCGGTGTTGCACGAATAGCCGAGGTTCTTGGCGCCGTTATACATCACCTTGAAGTTGTTGTTGCCGGGCAACCCCTTGTTGCCGTTGGTCCGGGTCACCCCCATGCGCCGTTCGGCGCGGTCGTAGTAGGGGGCCAGGTCGTCGTAGGTGAGCGGCCAGTCGAGCAGGTTGGCACCCTCGATATTTCCGTAATTCGTCAGTGCCGCGAACTCATGGGGCTGAATGCGCAGGCTCGCCCCCGCCCAGTGCACGGTGGTGCCACCCACCGACTTGACGATCCAGGCCGGCAGGTTGGGAAAGTCCCTGGCCAGGCGGAAGCTGCCCGAGGTGGTGCGGGGATCGAGCCAGGCGAGCTGGGCGAAGGAGGCCCACTCGTCGGCCAGGAAGTCACCGGTCGTGTGCAGGGCACCGGCCTCCAGCACCACCACGTCGATGCCCTGCTGGGCCAACTCGTTGGCCAGGGTCCCGCCCCCGGCACCCGATCCGATCACCACCACGACGCTGTCGTCATCGTGGGCGAAGGTCTTCTGGTTGTCGGTCATTGCCATCTTGGCGTCTCCACATGCGTTGTTGTTCTGGTCGTCGATCGCTCGGCGGCCCCGTCAGGCCGTGGGTTCCTCGAAGGGCAGGTAGCCGCCCTCGGGCTGGGGCGGGTCAGGCAGCCAGGTGAGGTCATTGAAGCCTTTGGTCAGGTAGCCGCCGTCGCCCTCCGCGCCCTCATAGCCGAAGTGGGCGAAGGCCAGGGGATTGTCGTAGAGCGAGACCACCGCATCGCCACGGATGGCCTCGAAGAAGGGCGTGCCGGCCATGGGAGCGAGGTGCTCGAGCCGCCCGGCATTGTCCAGCGCCAGAAAGTCACCACCGGCGGCGGCATCCAGCTCAGCGATGCCTTCGTCAAGGGTATGACCCAGGACGCTCCTCTGGTCCAGGTTATCCGCTGCCTGGGTCTTGCGATCCAGGCTCTTTACGACATAGGCGTAGACGGCGTCCTCGAGATCGGGATGGGGAAAGATCTGCCGCGTGACGGCCAGCAGGACCTCGCCCTGGCGGGTCGTCAGGTTGTCGAGCGGCATCGCCCAGCTGCGCGAGGGCGCCAGCAGCGCGATGGGGCCGCTGGCGAAGGCCAGGGTGCCGGCCAGAACGCCGCCACTCGCCTTGAGAAAGACGCGGCGGGAAATATTGGGTGAACTCATCGCTGACCTCTCCGGGGTGGATGGCGCAGCGCCCCCAGAAGGTGAGCCGCGCATTGCCTCTTGTTGTAGGGTGGCCCAGGTACCGACCACCTAACTTGAGAGTAGGCGCAAGCGGTGTCGGCCGGGTAACAGCGGGTTACTACATCGACGATGGTCTAATGCTCATGGGTGGCCACAGCAGGCAAGGTCGAACGAGCCGGGACGGATCCGGCACCTTGTTTCCTGCGGAGTGAAAACCATGTGCCACGTCTATGCCTCCACCGACCCCCACCGCTACGAATGCACCACCCGCTCGCTGCGCCTGCAGGGCAGCGTGACCAGCGTGCGGCTCGAGAACGAGTTCTGGGAGATCCTCGACCACCTTGCCCACGACCAGCAGCTCTCCACCGGGCAGTTCATCAGCGAGCTCTACGGCGAGGTGATGGCGACCAAGGGTGCGGTGCCCAACCTCACCTCCATGCTGCGGGTCGCCTGCGCCGTGCACCTGCACATTCGCGCCGAACCCGCCGCCTGCAGTGCCTGAGACCGCCCTTCCCGCCCCTCCTGCCGGGGTTGCCTGTGGGCGACCGGCTGTTACCCTGTCGTACCCTGCCGCAACGCCCCAGGAGGCCCGATGACCCGGCCGCGCATCACCCTCGACGTCTTCAGCGACTTCGTCTGCCCCTTCTGCTACCTGGAGGTCCCGGAGCTCGACGCCCTGGAAGAGCACTTCGGCGACGTCGTGGCGATCCGCTGGCGCGCCTTCGAGCTGCGCCCCGAGCCCGAACCGACCCTCGACCCCGACGGCGACTACCTGCACGACACCTGGGAACGGGCGGTCTATCCGATGGCCGCGGAGCGCGGCATGACCCTGCGCCTGCCCCGCCTGCAGCCCCGTTCACGGCTGGCCCACGAGGCCAGTGCCTGGGCCCGGACGCAGGAGGTCGTCCGGCCCGGGGCCGACGGCGCCATGCGCACGGCGCTGTTCCGCGGCTTCTTCGAGGAGAGCCTCGACCTGGCCGACCCCGAGGCACTGGTCCGCGTGGCGCAGACGCTCGAGCTGGATGGTCAGGCCCTGCGCCAGGCCCTGGCGCAGGGCCAGTTCCGCCAGCAGGTACGGATCGACCAGCAGACCGCCCGGGAGCTCGGCATCGGCGGGGTGCCGGGCCTGCGCTTCTCGCTGGATGGGGAGCACGCCGGCGTGCTCGAGGGTGCCCAGCCGCGCCGCCAGCTGTTGCTGGCGGTGGAACGCCTGCTCGATGCCGCGCGCTGATGTGACGGGCCATTCCCCCCCCGGCGCCATCCCCCTGATATGCTGTAGCCAGGTCTCGCCCGTATGTTGCGCACAACAGGAAGCCTTGCAGTGGCCGAACAGAACAGCGTGATCGCCTTCTATGACGAGCGGATGCTGGCCCATGAACCGGATATCGAGGTGCCCTTCCTGCCGGGGCGCATGGACAAGCGAGTCCGCTCCCTGCTGTCGGGCCTGGGCGTCCCCTGGAAGTATCCCGAACACCCCGCCCGTCTCACCGCCATCCGGCACCTGCTGGAACTCGAACCGCTCCCCGGGGTGATCTTCGAGGCCGGCATGCCGGCCACTCGCGAGCAGCTGGGGCGCGTCCACACCAACTCCTACCTGAACAGCATCTACCAGCTGCGCGGCAAGAGCGCCTGGCTGGACGTGGATACCACGGCCGTGTCACCCGGCAGCGTCGATGCCGCCGAGGTGGCAGCCGGCACGGCGATCGCCGCCGTCGAGGCCGTGGTAGCGGGGCGCGCCGAGAGCAGCTTCGCGCTGGTCAGGCCCCCCGGCCACCATGCCGAGCCGGTGCGGGCCCGCGGCTTCTGCCTCTTCAACAACGTGGCGGTGGCGGCCGCCCATGCCCGGGCGGCGCTGGGCTGTCAGCGGGTCATGATCGTCGACTGGGATGCCCATCACGGCAACGGTACCCAGGACATCTTCTGGGCCGACCCGGATGTGCTGTTCTTCGATATCCACCGTGCCGCTCCCTTCTATCCCGGCACGGGGAGTCTCGAGGAGGTCGGGGTGGGCCTCGGGGAAGGCGCCATCGTCAATGTGCCGCTGCCTGCCGATGCCGGCGACGCCGCCTATCTCAAGGCCTTCCGCGAGATCCTGGTACCGGCGGCCGAGTGGTTCCGACCCGACCTGATCCTGGTCTCGACAGGGTTCGATCCCCACAGCCATGACCTGGCGCTGAACGTGTCCTATGACGGTTTTGCCGCCATGACCGGCATCCTGCAGCGCCTGGCACGCCGGCAGTGCGGAGGAAGGCTGGTCTTCGTGCTGGAAGGCGGCTACAACCTGATATCGCTGTCGCGCGGCGTCAGGTCGGTACTCCAGGTGCTGGCCGGCGATGAGCCACGGGAACCCGGCCTGCGCGGTCTTGTCGAGGTGGAGGCCGCGGCGGCCTTCCATCGCAGTGCCTTCGTCACCGAACCGGATGCACCGAGCACTCCACCCGACGCCGGTTCGGACGGGCCATCAGGCACGACATGAGTTGAGCGGCTTCATTGCTCGGCTTGCCATTCGAGCACCCGCCGGTCAGGGCCATCGTGCCGTACCCGGGTCTCGGCCCCTAGCCCTGCGAGGAAAGCGGGGCCCGGGGCAGTCGCTCCGGCAGGTGGGCCCGGATCTCGTCGCGGCTCAGTGCCGTGAGGTCCTTGTGCAGTTCGAGCACGACGCGCTTCGCGACAGCATCGGGCAACGTCTCGCGCAGCAGCCCCAGGAAGCGCGGCGTGGCGCTGATGATCAGGTGCCGATAGGCGCCGTCATGCAGGCCGGCCGCCAGGCGCTCCCCCACCTCATGGGCGAAGCGGATCGCCTCCTGCTCCTTGGGCGAATGGTGCTTGCCCATGGCATGGCGCCCCTCGCCCATGGAATCGAAGGCGCGTCCCGGGCTGTCGGCATTCAAGTCCTGGTCATGCAGGCGGCCCTCGGGATTGGCCAGGTCCTCCACCTCCTCCAGCGGCCCTCTCTGGTCGGACGCCGAGAAGAGCCGTGCCCGTGCCTGATCGGCGACTACTACCCAGATGGTATCCATGTCGTTCCCTCACGCGAGGGGAGCCGGCAGGCCGGGGTCCCGGGCCTGCCGGTCATCCCGGATGGTTACTTGACCTCGATCTTGCGGCGATTGGCCTGCTTGAGCTTGGGCAGCGTCAGCTCGAGGACGCCGTTCTTGAAGCTGGCAGCCGCCTTGTCGGCATCGATCTCGCTGGGCAGGGCCACCGTCCGGGTGAAGGAACCGCGGGAGATCTCGGAGTGGAAGTACTCACCCTCCTCCTTCTTGCTCTCCTCACGGTGATCGCCCTTGAGGGTCACCGCGCCGTCGGTCACCGAGACGTCGAGTTCCTCGCGCTCGAAACCCGGGACCTCGGCGCGCACCACCACCTCGGCATCGCGGTCGATGACATCGACCTTCGGCATGCCCTTCTCGAAGGCGGCGAAGCGCTGCCAGAGGGGATGCTCCCAGCGCGAGGGCATCCAGCCGCGGTCGAAGAAACTATCGAGCATCCGATCGAACTCCCGGAACGGGCTCATCGCCCGGGACTCCGACGGCTGGGAAGTTTTCTCGGTCGAGACCGGGACATCCTTGGACGCTTTCTTGGCCATGGCGATGACTCCTGTGATGCAGGTCAGCAATTCGGATCAGGAATGGCGTGGCCCATGGGAACTCGAGGAGCCGGATACCGGCAATCACCAGCTGTCACTCCTCGAGCAGGCCCGCCTCATCCTCAAAGGTAGTCCAGCCCTGCCCGGCCGACTTGACCCAGATCAGCATGATTCTCGTCATGCCCTTGCGAGCAGGCGCTACTCGCCGATGTCCTCGTGCCACAGTTCGGGCGAGGCGGCGATGAAGCCCTCCATCAGCGCGATGCACTCGGGATCCTGGAGCACCTCCACCTCGACGCCGCGCTCCCGCAGCAGGGCCTCCTCGCCCAGAAAGGTGCGGTTCTCGCCGACCACCACCTTGGGGATGCCGTAGAGCAGGATGGCGCCACTGCACATCGGGCAGGGCGAGAGGGTGGTGTAGAGGATGCTCTCGCGGTAGGTCTCGGCCGGATGGCGCCCGGCGTTCTCCAGGGCATCCATCTCGCCGTGCAGCACCGCGCTGCCCAGCTGCACGCGACGATTGTGGCCACGTCCGATGACCACTCCGCGGTGCACCAGCACCGAGCCGATGGGGATGCCGCCCTCCTCGAGGCCATGGCGGGCCTCCTCGAGCGCGGCCTGCATGAAGCGATCCATTCGTTGACTCCCTAGCGTGGCGGTACCACCCAGCCTACGCCGCCCTGGCCGGAGCATGCCAGCCACCAGGCCACCCCGTCCCGCTCACCCTCGCGAGGCTCGTGAGTGACTCGGGTGGCCGGTTCGTCGCCAGCGCGACCCCGCAGACCAAATCGACTGAACCCAACGTGGTCAGGGGAGAGCTACGGCGCCACGCCGAACAGCGCCTGCGCCAGGTGGCCGGTGAGGTAGGCCAGCCCCGCCGCGGCGGCACCGATCAGCAGGGTTCGTAGCCCCGACTTGAGCACCGGCTGGTGGTAGACCAGGCTCTTGCCCATGCCGATCAGGAAGAACATCAGCCCGGCTACCGCCAGGCTCGCCAGGAACTGCCGGGTGGTATCCAGCCCCGGCATCGCATAGGGCAGTAGCGGCATGGCGCCCACCACCAGGAAGGCGAGGAAGGTGGCCAGTGCCGAGCGCAGCGGGCTCAGCCCCACGGTCTGCAGGCCATGCTCCTCGGAGACCATGGTCTCCACCCACACCTCGCGGTCGCTGCAGATGGTCTCCACCACCCGCTCCAGGGTCTCGCCGGCGAACCCCTTGCGCTGGAAGATCTGGCGGATCTCCTCGCGCTCGCCCTCCGGCACCTCGTCGATATGGTGGTGCTCGGTGCGACGCACCCCCTCGACATGCTCGCGCTGGGCCTGGATCGCCTCGTAGTTGCTGACCGCCATGCTGAAGCCGTCGGCCAGCAGGTTGGCGACCCCCAGCACCAGCGCCACCGTGGACGAGAACCCCGCGCCGAAGGCCCCGGAGACCACCGCGAAGGTGGTCACGCAGCCGTCGATGCCGCCGAGGATGGCATCGGGCAGGTGCCGGAACCGGGAGGGGGCGCGCAGCCGCCGCTCGATCACCTCCGGGCGATGCTCGTGCTCCAGCGCCTCGCGCCGCCGATCGTTCATGGGGCCTCCCGTCGCTGGGTGATTCATCCTGGCTCCAGCTTGGCACAGCCGGCCCGAGACGGGTAAGCCGACATCCCGTTCCCGAAGGATGCACCATACTGACAGCGCAATACGGCACGGCGAGGCGGGCGATTTCATCGCGTCTCCCGACTACCCCGGACTGATGCTACCGCGCCGGGTGGAGGACCCGCTGCCCGACTGGTGGCGCTACCCCGATCCTCTGGGTGATACTGGGCGAGGGCGAGGTGACCGTGCGGGTCGGCCGCTCGCGGCTGGGTGAGGTGCACCAGACGATCCCGATCCCCGGGGAACCCGGTGCACCGGGCCCTGGCTGAGCAACCGCGACGCCTCACCCCATGCGACGGGTCATGCCCCCCAACGGGAGGAGCAGGCGATGGACATCGCACTGAAGGACGTCATCCGCGAGAACTTCGAGTCCGTCATTGCGCTGGAGGTCGCGGCATCACAGCGTGGCTATGTCGCTGACAACCTCTATTCCATTGCCGAATCGAGCTTGCATCCGACCTACCGGCCTCGCGCCATCTATTGCGACGGGGAGGTGGTAGGCTTTCTCATGTACGAATCCTTCGACCACGACGACCGGCCGCCGGCCTACAACATCTTCCGTCTCATGGTCGACCGACACCACCAGGGCAGAGGCATCGGATACCGGGCCATGCAGTGCGTGCTGGACGAGATCCGGGCACAGGGCCTCTTCGAGCGCATCGCGATCTGCTATGTGGCCACCAACCAGGTCGCCCGGGACTTCTACGCCAGCCTCGGCTTCCAGGAGACGGGGCTGAGCGAGGAGACCGGCGAGGTCATTGCCGAGATTTGGGAGTGACGAAGGGCGCCATGCCGATCGGGACACAACGACTCTGGCGAAGCCGCATGAAGAACGGCCTGCAGCCCCTGCTGATCATGGCGGGCCTGGCCCCGATTCTGGCCGTGCCCGGCTACCTGCTGGCCGGCGGGTTCGGCGTCGTGGGCCGCTGGCTGGCCACGCTGTTCGGCCGTTATCCGCCCGCGGGATTCGACTGGCTGCGTACCCACCCGCCGACGGAGGAGCGCATTCGCCGGCTGATGAGTGTCGACGAGCCACCGCAACCGCCCCTGCATGATCACCACGAGGACCACGCCCACGAGCCCCCGGTGATCAACGAGCGCCCGGGCCCGATGGGCCGGCGCTACTGGATGGGTCGCCAGCGCTGATGCGATTGCCCTATTTTCCCCCACTTCCTGAACGAGCGAGAGAACGCCATGAGCGATATGCCAAAGCCCTGGAACAGCCCCATGCCCGAGCCGCAGTTCGACCTGATGCGGCGCATCCTCTCCGCGCCCAGCCCGGTGGGGCTCGAGGCCGCCATGACCTACGGCGTCCTCAAGCCCCACTTCGAGAGCTTTGCCCCCGCCGGCTGGCAGCTGCAGCAGTTCATGGGCCACGCGGGTGTGGTGCTGGACACCCACCCGGGCCGCGACGATCTCTTCAAGGTGATGATCATCGGCCATGCTGACAAGATCCGCATGCAGGTCCGCTCCATCGGCGAGGACGGCAAGATCTGGATCAACACCGACTCCTTCCTGCCCACGGTGCTGATCGGCCACGAGGTCACGCTGTTCAGCGAGGACCCCGAGGCGCCCGGTAGCTACCGACGCATCGAGGGCGGCACCGTGGAGGCGCTGGGCGCCATTCACTTCTCCGACCCGGCGCAGCGCTCCGGCGAGAAGGGCATCAAGAAGGAGCAGATCTACCTCGACCTGCAGATCCACGGCGAGAACAAGAAGCAGCAGGTGGAGAACCTTGGCGTGCGGCCCGGGGATTCGATCCTCCTCGACCGGCCCATCCGCCCCGGCTTCAGCCCGGACACCTTCTACGGCGCCTACCTGGACAACGGCCTGGGCTGCTTCGTCACTGCCGAGGTGGCGCGGCTGATCGCCGAGGCGGGCGGCACCGAGCAGGTGCGCGTGCTGTTCGCGATCGCCAGCTACGAGGAGATCGGCCGCTTCGGCAGTCGGGTGCTGGCCGGTGAACTGCGCCCCGACGCCATCATCGCCGTGGACGTGAACCACGACTACGTGGCCGCCCCCGGCATCGGAGATCGGCGCATGCAGCCGCTGGAGATGGGCAAGGGATTCACCCTGTCGGTGGGCGCCATCGCCAGCGAACAGCTCAACCGGATCGTCGAGACCACCGCCCGGGAGCGGGGCATTCCCATGCAGCGCGACATCGTGGGGCCCGACACCGGCACCGACGGCATGGCCGGGGTGCTCGCCGCTGTGGACTGCGTCGCCACCTCGATCGGCTTCCCGATCCGCAACATGCACACCATCTCCGAGACCGGCTACACCAAGGACGTGCTGGCCGCGATCCACGCCATCACCCATACCGTGCAGGCGCTGGACGCCCTGCCGGATCCGCACCGCGAGTTCCGCGACAACCACCCGCGACTGGACCAGGCCGGGGCGCTCGCCCACCGCGGCGGCGACAAGCCGGAAGCCCAGGAGAAAGAGAAACAGGAGAAAGAGAAATAAGCGCTCCTGGCAAACACCTGGCATGCGAGTAGGCCGGATACGCCGAAGGCGCATCCGGCGCGGCCCGCCCGGTAGGCTACCGCTTACCGGGCCTGCGGCTGGCCTGTCTTGCCCATCCTTCTCGTTCTGAAAGCCCTGCCAGCGCCTCCGCGAGCACCGGCGCCATGGCGATGGCGTTGCTGTCGTGGGCGATGCAGTCGGTGCTCCAGACCTCACCGACGCCGGCGGCCTGGATCACCGCCAGGGCATCGCCGGCGAACAGCGCGTGGGTGATCGCGACGTCCACCGAGGCGGCCCCGGCGTCAAGCAGCGCCTCGGCGGCACGGGCGACGGTGTGGCCGGAGCTCGCCACGTCGTCCATCAGCACCACCTGGCGGCCGGCGATCGCGATGTCCGGCAGCTCGACCCGCACGTTGCGGTCGCCGTTGCGGGTCTTGCGACAGGTGCCAACATCGAAGCCGGTGACCTCGGCGGCCTGCTGAACCCACTGCAGGGCCTCCTCGTCCGGGCCCAGCAGCAGGGGGTCGTGGCGCTTCTCGGCGATCAGCTCGGCCAGGCGCGGGGCGCCGGAGAGCGCGATGGCGTGTTCAAGGGGAATCGCCTGGTCGAGGCACTCGATGCGGTGCAGGTGCGGGTCCACGGTGATCACGGCGTCGAACAGCTCAGCGAGGAAACCGCCGACGATGGTCTGGCTGACGATCTCGCCGGGATGGAAGGCGATGTCCTGGCGCATGTAGGCGAGATAGGGCGCCACCAGCACCAGGCGGGTCACGCCCTGCTGTCGGGCGTGTCGTGCCAGCAGCAGCAGCTCGACGAGCTTGTCGTTGGGCCGGTCGAGGCTGCGATAGAGCACCAGGGTCTCGGGAAAGGCGCTCGTCTCGGCGAAGGGAAGCCGGAGCTTGAGCTCCTCGTCGGGAAAGCGGTGGCGCTCGACGGCGTGGGTGGGCAGGCCCGCCGCCTCGGCGAGGCGCCGTGCGGGGGCCATTTCGTCCGGGAAATGCAGCAGTGCGCGGGTCATCGGGCCTCCCTGTTCAGAACTCGACGTTGAGCCGGGTGATCTCCTCGGCGCGGCCGATGGCGATGCCGGACTCCCGCTCGGTGGACTGGTGCGCGAAGGTCAGCTCATTGCGATAGGCGGCATGGACACGATAGAGCGGCTGGCCCGTGGCCACCGGGTCGCCGATGCGCATCAGCAGGTCGACCCCGGCGCCGGCCGCCTTGGGGGCACCCGCCAGGCGGGCGATACGCGCCAGCTTGAGGTTGTCGATGCCGGTAACCACGCCGTCCGTCGCGGCCAGCACTTCGAAGCTGTGGGGGGCCAGCGGCGGGTTGTCCGGGTCGAAGGGCTTGGCGCCCTGAGCCGCGATGATCGCCTGCATCTTCTCGGCAGCCCGGCCGTCGTCGAGGATGTCCCGGGCGATGCCGAAACCGGCGCCACCACGCACGTCCGGGTCGAACTCCAGCATTCGCCCGGCCAGGCGCAGCGCCTTCAGGCGCAGGTCCATGGGCGCCTCGCGGTGGTTGGTGAGCACTCGCATCGCATCGCGGGCCTCCAGCACGGGACCGATGCCGCGCCCCACCGGCTGGCTGCCGTCGGTGATCACCACGTCCAGGGTCAGGCCCATGCACCCGGCCACGAACTCGAAGAGCCGGCGCAATTGCCGCGCCTCGGGCATGGAGCGCACCTTGGCGTTGGGGCCCACGGGGATATCGAGCAGCAGGTGGCTGGAACCGGCAGCTACCTTCTTGGAGAGAATGGAGGCGACCATCTGGCCCGGCGAATCAATGGAAAGCGGGCGCTCCACCGAGATCAGCACGTCGTCGGCGGGCGAGAGCTCGCTGGTGCCGCCCCAGGCCAGGCAGCCGCGGTGGGTGCGCACGATATCGCCCAGCACATCGAAGGGCAGATCGACGTTGGCTAGCACCTCCATGGTGTCGGCGGTGCCCGAGGGTGAGGTGATGGCCCGCGAGGACGTCTTGGGGCACAGCAGGCCGTGGGCGGCGACGATGGGCACTACCAGCAGGGACGTACGATTGCCCGGGATACCGCCGATGCAGTGCTTGTCGACCACCGGATGCTCGTGCCAGTTGAGGCGGCGCCCCACTCGGCTCATGGCATCGCTCAGGTAGAAGACCTCCTCGCGGTCGAGCTCGCCGCGGTCACAGCCAACCACGAAGGCCGTCAGCTCGATCTTGGAATAGCGCAGCTCGGCGATGTCGCGGATGATGTGCCGGAAGTCGTCCCGGGAGAGCCGTTCGCCGGCGAGTTTGCGGTGCAGGGCGGGAATCGACGCCGGGGGCTCCGCCTGGGAGACGCTGACCGGATGGCCCTCTTCCACGCCCAGGGCATCGAAGGCGTCCTCGGAGAGGCCGAGCTGCTGGCAGTCGACGATGGCGGCATCGTCCACCACGTTGAGGCTCGCCAGGATGCGCTGGCCGTTGGCGCGGATCTCCACCTTGGAGAGCGCCTGAAAGCCCTCGGCACGATAGAGGTCACACTCGCGGTGCAGGTAGGCCACGCTCTCGCGGTAGGTGTCGATGCCGACCCGCTTGAGCGAGAGCGGCGAGAGGGTATCGTCCAGGGCTTCCGCCCGGGTGGCATGGGTCGTCTTCATGACAGCCTTCCTTGCGGCGGGTGTTGGCCTGCCGACCGCGCGTCACACGAGTGACGAATAGCCCATCCTAGCAGCGCCCCGCCGAGGCGTCATTCGGGCGCGGCTCGAGCCGTGACGGCGGCCCCGGGATCGCGCTAGGCTTGTCACATCTCGACAGAAGGACCACCGCCCGTGCTCGATGCTGCCCTGGATGCCGGCCACCTCTGGGCCGTGGCCATCACCCTGATCGCCGTCTTGATCTGCATCCTGCTGCACTACGAGGTATCGCTGCGACTTTGGCGGCGCCTGGAGCAGTCTCACGGCAGCCTGCGCCGGCGTTTCTTCAAGCTCAATGTCGGATTGCTCTGCACCCATGTGGTCGAGATATGGATCTTCGCCACCGCCATGGCCCTGCTCAGCGCCCACCCCCTGGCAGGAGAGGTCGTGGGCCGCGAGACGATGGACTTCCTGGACTACGTCTACTTCTCGGCGATCACCTACACCACCCTGGGCTATGGGGATCTCGTTGCCACAGGGCCTATCCGCTTCGTCACCGGCACCGAGGCACTGACCGGCTTCATGCTGATCACCTGGTCGGCCTCGCTGACCTTCCTCGAAATGCAGCGTCACTGGTCGGCCCGGCAGGAGCGCTGAGCGAGACCCGGCGAGGAGCATGCTACCCCGTGCTGCATGCACCGGCTCAGGGCAGGCGCCCCTCTCGCGCCAGGCGCTTTCGCACCCAGCGGTCATAGCACCAGCGCAGCGCCGGCTTGAGCCCCGGCAGGCCGATCAGCCAGGCCAGCGGCTTGAGGCGTGGCACCCGGCGCATCAGCAGCACATAGGCGTCGATACCCTCTTCGATGCGCCCGCCCTCCTCCTCCACATGCAGCGAGAGCAGCGCCGCCTGGGGGTCGACGCCCTTCTCGCGCAGCGTCGCCTGGTACTCGGTCACGTCGCACCACGTCACCTGACGACCGGCCTCCCCTGCCCAGCGCTCGTACCGGGCGCGATCCCGCCGGCAGCCGGGACAGATGCCGTCGTAGTAGACCTTCAGCGGTGGCAACTCACACATCGGGCTTCTCTCCTATCCCGGGTTATCACCCGATGTCGCCACGCTGGGGAAGCGTCCGTCAAGGCAGGTGCCCCCTGGATTCGGCCAGGACTGCGGCGGCCAGCTGGCGAATCACCGCCAGCTTTCAGTGGCGTTAACAGCGGATGCTAAGAACATTGATACTTATTCTCATAGGCTATCCTATAGTGTGATCAGATAAGGAAGCAATCAGGAAACACTTCCATGAAGATACCGCGCCTCAATCGTCGTGATTTCCTCAAGACATGGGGTTGGAGCCTGGCCTCGACGCTTAGCGTGACAACATTGCGACCCGCTGTCGCCGAGACCGAGCGTCCAGGGAGAACAAGCGCTTATCATCCCGGCGCCCATGAGGGTCGTACCGGAGGCATGGTCACGGTGGGCGAGGTAGACCATGTGCGAAACGGCTTCGATCCGAGTGACATCCTTTCCAGTTGGGCGACAGGCAAGACAAGCCGCTTGGCTGATGGACGGCGCTTGCGGGAGTTCCTGATCATTGCCGTGGACAAGGAGATCGAGATTGCACCCGGGATCTTTTTCCCCGCTTGGACCTACAACGGTCGGGTACCTGGACCGACCCTGCGGGTTACCGAGGGAGACCGCGTTCGTATCCGCTTCATCAACTATGGCAGCCACCCGCATACCCTGCATTTTCATGGCATCCACTCGGCGCGGATGGATGGCGTCCCGGGAGCCGGAGAGGTAGCGCCCGGTGAGTCCTTCACCTATGAATTCGATGCCAAGCCCTTCGGTTGCCATCTGTATCATTGTCATTCTGTACCGCTGAAACGTCATATACACAAGGGCTTGTATGGCGCCTTCATCGTCGATCCGGCTCCAGAGCTTCATGCTGAGCACAGAGTGGCAGCCTCATCACGCCTGCTCGGCAGTGCGGAAAATATGCGCTGGCAGGAGCTGGTAATGGTCATGAATGGCTTCGACACCAACTTCGATGAGGAAAACGAAGTCTATGCGGTCAACACCGTTGCCCATGCCTATGTCAATCGACCAATCCGCATCCAGCGTGACCGACCGGTACGGATCTATCTGATCAACGTCACCGAATTCGATCCGGTGAACTCGCTGCACCTGCACGCGAATTTCTTCGATTATTATGACCATGGGACGACGCTGACGCCGACCCTGCGCACCGTGGATACGGTAATGCAGTGTCAGGCGCAGCGCGGGATTCTGGAATTTTCCTTCTCCGATCATGAACCGGGCCTGTATATGTTCCATGCTCACCAGAGCGAATTCGTGGAACTCGGTTGGATGAGCCATTTCGAGGTGGTCTGATGGATCTGCGTCGGTGGTCCTCGCTGCTGCTTCCGCTGGTGATACTCGGTGCGGCCATCGCACTGTTTCAACTGGCGAATCCGCTCGCATTGCTTGGCGTGTCACCACCGCCATTGGAAGAGCTCACGGTGGAACGTACGGTGCTCGATGGTGACGGCATTGCCTTGAAAATACGCGCGGTGGGATCCGAGCCCATGCGGATAGGACAGGTAATGGTTGACGGGGCTTACTGGCGATTCAGCCTGGATCCTCCTGGTGCCTTGTCCCGAGGCGAGGTGACGTGGGTTCGTCTTGCCTATCCTTGGGTGGAAGACGAGCTGCACGAAATCACCTTTGTCACCAACACCGGCATGACGTTTGGACACACCATCGAGGTGGCTGAGGCGACACCGCGGCTGAATGCCAGCCAACTATCGGGATACGGGCTGCTCGGTCTCTTCGTCGGGGTGTTTCCCGTGGCGTTGGGGCTGTGCTTCCGTCCTGCATTACAACGAGCCGGGCGGAACGCATTTCAATTCGTCCTGGCGTTGACGCTGGGACTACTCACCTTCCTGTTGGTGGATACCCTCGACGCGGGGCTCGAGTTGGGGGCACAAGCGGCCTCTCTGTTCCAGGGGCAAGTTACCGTCTGGCTGGCGGCCTTGGTGGCCTTCTTCATGCTGATGGCGATCGGTCGGCGCCACGGTCGACCGCCGAATGGCAGGATCCTCGCATGGTATATTGCCCTGGGTATCGGTCTACACAACCTTGGTGAGGGCCTTGCCATCGGCGGGGCCTTCGCCGCCGGTGCTGGGGCACTCGGCACCTTCCTGGTGATAGGCTTTACGCTGCATAATCTAACAGAAGGGATTGCCATCGCCGCCCCTGTGACCCACGAACCCGTACCCGCCAGAGTATGGGGGGGCCTGGTCGCTGTTGCCGGCTTGCCCGCGGTGTTGGGCATCTGGATGGGTGCCTATGCGTTTGCCCCTCACTGGTCGGCACTCTTCCTCGGCCTTGGTGTTGGTGCCATCCTGCAGGTTTTGGTGGAAGTTGGAGACTATTTGCGACGTATGAGTGGGACTAGTGGGAATTCCCCTGTCTCAGGCATATCGTCGGCCGGTTTTGCCTTGGGGGTGGTGATCATGTACACCACGGCCTTTCTGGTGCCGATATGAGGCTTCAAGAGAGGACCATCGAAGCGCTCCGCCTTTATTCCATCTCCTGATGCAGACCGTACCTTCGCTATCCGGCAACCCCCCGCTCCACCTCCCCAGGCTTAGCCGATGCAGGGCGATTCACTTTGCCATTCCCTCGATCGTCAGGCTCGAGAGCGTGCGGCGGAGCGCGTCTCCAATCACGGCTTGAACCTCTAGTCGCTGTAGGGAATACCCTGTGAGGCATGACCCTGAACGAATACCTGGAGAATTTCCATGGTCGATCAATCGCGAAACCTTCCCGCTGGTGAGCCCTATCGGTTCCGTATCGAGGGCATGGACTGTGGCGGCTGCGAGCGCAAGGTCGAAGCCGCCCTGGGCCGTCTGGAGGGCATCGAGGCGGTGTCGGCCAGCTCGGTCACCGGTTCAGTGAGGATCCATCCCCAACAGCACACGGCGCCCTCTCACGAGACGATCGAGCGGACCCTTAACGAGCTCGGCTACCAGCTTGCCGACAATGATGAGACGGATGACGCAGATGCGTCTCCAGCGCCTTGGTGGCGAACCGCCAAGGGACGCCTGGTGCTCGTCACAGGCGGCCTGCTGGCTCTGGCCTTGGTCCTCCGCTGGGTCTGGCCAACCCTGGGCAACTGGCCCTTCGTGGCGGCCACCCTGGTCGGCCTGGTGCCCATCGCACAGGGCGCCTGGGGCGCGCTGAAGATGCGCAACCCCTTCACCATCGAAATGCTGATGAGCATCGCCGCCCTGGGCGCACTGGCCATCGATGCCGCCGCCGAGGCGGCGGTGGTGGTCTTGCTGTTCGCCGTGGGTGAACTACTGGAGGGCGTGGCCGCCTCACGGGCGCGACGCAGCATCTCGGCCCTGGCGGATCTGACCCCGTCAACGGCGAGGCTGATGGAAGAGGGAGGTACCCGCGAGGTCTCGGCTGCCTCTCTCAAGCCCGGGCAGCGAGTGCTGGTGCGCCCCGGCGACCGCGTTCCCTGCGATGGTCGCATCCTGGCCGGTGAATCCGACCTGGATGAGTCACCGGTGAACGGTGAATCCATGCCCCGCTCGCGTGCGCCTGGCGATGACATCGTTGCCGGCACGGTGAACCTCGATGCCGCCCTGGAGGTAGAGGTAACACGCGGCGCCGAGGACAACACCATCGCCCGGGTCATCCGCCTGGTCGAGGAAGCCCAGGCCGCCAAGGCACCGGTGGCGCGCTTCATCGACCGCTTCGCTCGCTACTACATGCCTGCGGTGGTCGGGCTCGCCCTGCTGATGGCGGTGGTGCCGCCGCTGGTCTGGAGCATGGCCTGGTCGGAATCCATCTACCGCGCCCTGGCCCTGCTGTTGATCGCTTGCCCCTGCGCGCTGGTGATCTCGACCCCCGCAGCGATCGCCGCAGGTCTCTCGGCGGGTGCCCGTCAGGGCCTGCTGATCAAGGGCGGCGCGGTGCTTGAACAGCTAGGCAAGCTGCGCCTGATCGCCCTGGACAAGACCGGCACGCTCACGGAAGGCTCCCCAACCGTCACCGACGTGGAAGACTGGGCCACCGGTCAGGGCGAAAACGAGATATTGAGGCTGGCGGCCGCGCTGGAGCGTGACTCCAGTCATCCCATTGCCATGGCCATCCTGACGCAGGCCGAGCAGCTTGGCCTGACACTGGCCAGGGTGAGCGACAGCCGGGCCCTGGCCGGGCGTGGGATCGCCGGCCAGGTCGAGGGGCGTAAGCTGAGCTTGATCACTCCTCGCCACCTTGCAGACCAGGTCACGCTCGATGACGCGTTCAGCACCCGAATCGCCGAGCTGGAAGAAGCCGGCAAGAGCCTGGCCGTCCTGGTTGAAAGTGAGCGTTTCGAAGGCGAGCGCCCGCTGGGCCTGATCGCCGTGCGCGATGAAACGCGTGAAGATACCCGCGATGGCCTGGCGGCGCTGTCGCGCCTGGGCGTGCAAGCGGTAATGCTCAGCGGCGACAACGCCCGGACCGCCGCGGCCATCGGTGACAGCCTGGGCATCGAGGCGTACGGCGAACTGATGCCCGAGGACAAGGCCCAGCGCGTTCGCGACTGGCAAGCCGCCGGCCGGGGCCCGGTCGGCAAGGTGGGCGACGGCATCAACGATGCGCCGGCACTGGCCGTGGCAGAGGTGGGTATCGCCATGGGCGGCGGCACGGATGTGGCACTGGAAACCGCGGATGCGGCACTGCTCAAGAACCGCGTCACCGGGATTGCCGAACTGATCGATCTGTCCCGCGCCACCCTACGCAACGTCAAGACCAACGTGGTGCTGGCCCTGGGTTTCAAGGCCATCTTCCTGGTCACCACGGCGCTGGGGATCACCGGCATGTGGATTGCCGTGATGGCGGATACCGGTGCCACCGTGCTGGTGACCCTGAATGCCATGCGGCTGCTGGGCTATCGCTTTTCCCCCGGCACCGCCCCGACGAGCCAGCAGCACGGTACCGCAGCGGCATGAGAGAGCGAGGCTACTGGCAAAGAAGCGCGAACACCGGTGACGCCTGCGTTTACAGGCCCACCTTGCCGCACGCTACGTTTGGCCCCTAAGGTCATTATTGGCGTGCCAATTCTGGGGAGGGAAGGGCTATCGAGCTCGACGTCGCTCTGCGCTACCTGCTGCCGTGGGAGTTCTCACTGACCTGGTTTGCGACCTGCCTGCTGGCCATCGTGATCTACCTGCGAGGCCTGCGGCAGCGCCAACGGCGAGGCGAGGCCACTGGCGTGGGCCGAATCCTACTCTACCTGCTGGGGGTCGTGGCGATCTATGGCGTCACCCAGACGCATTACGACTACCTCGCCCAGTACATGTTCTTTACCCATCGGGCCCAGCACCTGGTACTGCATCACGCCGGCCCCTTCCTGATCGCCTTGGCCGCACCCCTGCCGGTACTGGCCGATGGCCTACCGACGCGAATCAGGCAATTCCCCGGGCGGAGCCTGGCTACGCGCCTGCTGCGCCCCGTCTATCGGACCCTTCAGTATCCGCTGATCGCCCCCGTGCTGTTCGTCGGGCTAATCTATTTCTGGCTGATTCCCGAGATTCACTTCGACGCCATGCTCAGTGCTGATCTCTATCAGGTGATGAACTGGAGCATGGCGCTGGATGGCCTGCTGTTCTGGTGGCTGATCCTGGATCGCCGCTCGCCGCAACAGGGCGGTCTGGGCTATGGCAAGCGAATCGCCATTATGCTGGCGGTGATCCCGCCGCAGATTCTCCTGGGCGCCTATATCGCCTTCGGCAAGGAGGTGATTTTCGATGTCTATGAGGTTTGCGGCCGTGCCTGGCCGTTTGATCCCCTGGATGATCAGCGCCTCGGCGGTCTACTGACCTGGATTCCGGCCACGATGATGAGTGCCATCGGGGTTCTGATCATTCTCGGCTTGCTTAACCGTGACGCCCGTAATGAGGATGCCGCTTATGTCACTCACCCCACTCGCTAGGCTACCGCGCATGGCGCGCCCCTGGTGCGGGATCTTTCTGCTGCTGATCGGGACGTCCGGCACGCTATCCGCTGCAGAATTGAAGGTCAACGAGGCTCGCCTGCGACTGTTGCCGGGAGATCTTCCCGCGGCGGGCTACTTTATCCTTGTGAACCCCAGTGAGACGAATATCACCCTGACAGGGGCGGATAGCCCCGCCTTCGGCAACGTCATGATGCATCGCACCGTCAATCAGGATGGCGTCACCCGCATGCAGCCCGTCGCCCAGATAGAACTGGCGGCGGGTGAGCAGATCGAGTTCGCCCCGGGCGGGTATCATCTCATGCTCATGAAGCGTACCCGCTCCCTCGCCATCGGTGACGACATCGAGGTAACCCTTTTCTTCGCCAACGGGCAGCAACAGAGCATCACGTTTCGCGCCGTATCACCGACAATACAGTAGGAGTAGCAGGATGCGCCGATGGATCATGACAGCATTCGCATCGCTATGGCTGGTGGGATGCGGCGAACAAGCATGGCAGACCAAGGATATCTCCGGGCTGATGCCACCCCTGGCGTTCGAGCTTGTCGACGAGAATGGCAATACCGTGAACGCCGAACGATTCCTCGGCAAGAGCACTCTGCTGTTCTTCGGCTTTACCCACTGTCCCGATGTCTGCCCTACCACCCTCGCGCGCCTCGACGCCGCCACTCAACGCATGGATGAGGCGGCCCGCGATGACATCCAGGTACTTTTCGTTTCGGTGGATCCCCGCCGCGATGACCCCGAGACGCTCCGCACCTACACCGATGCCTTCGGTCCTCGGTTCATCGGTCTCACGGGTGATAAAGAGGCCCTCGAAGAGTTGACACGTCGCTATCGGGTTACCTACGGGTACGGCGAAGAAGACAGCAACGGCAACTACGATGTGTCGCACTCCAGCGCCGTCTTCGCCTTCAATGACCAGGGAGAGGCCCGCTTGTTGATCCGCGACAGCGACCCCATGGAAGCCATGGTTGCCGACCTTGAAAGGCTTGCCGGTGATACCTAGGCTGATGGGCCTTTTGCCGCAGTAGCAGTTCCGCCCTCGACGAGGCCATCGCTTACACCATGCGCGCCACACTGGAGCAGCATCAGGTCTGGATCTATCTCATCGCCATTCTGATCGGCATGGCGATCGGGTGGGACTCGCCAGATATCACTCAAGGCTGGGAGACATTCCTCTGGCCACTGCTGGGCGTGCTGCTCTATACCACCTTCACCCAGGTGCCACTGCTTCATCTGAGCCATGCCTTTCGTGACCGGCGTTTCATGACCGCGCTACTGGTAGGCAACTTCCTGCTGATGCCGCTGGCCGTCGGCGCCCTGCTACTGCTGTTGCCGGAGGAGCCCGCCATTCGGCTCGGCGTACTCCTGGTGCTGCTGGTCCCCTGCACGGATTGGTTTATCAGTTTTGCCCATATGGGTAGAGGAGACAGCGCGCGGGCGATAGCAGCGGCCCCCTTGCTGCTGCTGGTTCAGCTGTTGATGCTGCCGGTGTATGTGTGGTGGTTCATGGGGGATCTGGCCATCGAACTGACTACCGGGGGCCACCTGCTGCCCGCCTTCCTTGGGCTGATCGTCACTCCTCTGGTGCTGGCCTGGCTGACCGAACGGTTGGCCGAGCGACACGTCGCCATCAAGGGAATCATCGATGAGGTGGGCTGGCTCCCCATCCCCCTGCTGGCACTGGCGGTATTCCTGATCGCCGGCTCCCAGGTCAGCCTAGTGATCGAAAACGGCACCTTGCTGTGGCGGGTCGTGATGGTCTTTTTGCTCTACCTGGTGGTCGCCGCGGCCATCGGCAAACTGCTCAGCCAGGTGTTCCGGCTCCCTGCTGCCACGGGGCGTACGCTAACCTTCAGTCTGGGCACACGCAACTCCTTCGTCATGCTGCCACTGGCACTGTCCTTGCCGGAAGCCTGGAGCGCAGCGGTCGTGGTGATCGTGCTGCAATCGCTGGTGGAGCTGCTTGGGATGGTGGCTTTTCTGCGCTGGGTGCCGACTCGGTTGATCAAATAACGAGCACGATCGAATTGATCAGAACAACAAAGCAATCTTTGGTCGCACTTCAACACCGTCCATCAATGTGACTTCGTTTGCTGGGTTGCCCGCTTCGGCTTTGAGCCGGCAGCGATAGTTGTCAAGGCATCTATCGCCTTCGAGTGCATTCACGCGGCCCACTTCAACGTCATCAGACCGTGGGCGCCGGCACGTTGGTGCCCACCATGCCAACCTCGATGGCATCGGCAACGCGCCGTGGAGCCTCGCCCTGTTCGGTATAACCGGCAACCTTGTCGCGGTGCGCGGCGTTGGCCAGGTCGCCCATGTCGAGGCCCTTCTCAGTGCCGGGGCCGGTCTTCAGGGTCTGCATCTCGTGTCCTTGTGGTTCAGAATTCACGGCCGAGCAATGCCTCGTCGAAGGGGTAGCGGCTGAGTTTCTCGATACCGGTGTCGGTAATCAGCACCTCCTCCTCGAGCTTGACGCCGTCGGCGGCACCGACCTCGCCGATGTAACTCTCCACCGAGACCACCATGCCGGGCTCGAGGACGCCGTCCTTGGAGAAGCGGTCAAAATCCATGTGGTGCGCCACCAGCGGCGTCTCGCCGTGCATGCCCACCCCGTGGATGATCGAGGGATAGCGCCGGTCGAGGAAGCGCTCGGGGATCTTCCAGGCCTGCTCGGCGATCTCGCGATAGCTCATGCCGGGTTTGAGGATGCCCATGTTGTGGTGCACCTGGTCATAGGCCATGCGATAGAGCTCGCGCTGGTAGGCGCTGGGCCGGCCCGGCCCGACGTGAAAGGTGCGCGAGAAGTCGGAGTAGTAGCCGTGACAGCCGATGGTGTCGGTGTCCAGCGCCACCAGTTCGCCGGGGCGGATCTTGCGGTCGCTGGCCTCGTGGAACCAGGGGTTGGTGCGCGGCCCGGAGTTGAGCAGGCGGGTCTCGATGAACTCGCCGCCGCCGCGGATCACCTCGCCGTACATGATGGCGAACAGCTCGTTCTCGGTGACGCCGGGCTTGATGGCCGCCTCCACCTCGGCCACCGAGGCCTCGCTCGCGGCCATGGACTGGGCCAGGCAGGCGATCTCCTCGGGAGTCTTGATGCGCCGGCAGTACAGAGTGTCCTGCATGCAGTCGTACACATCGAGGCCCTGGGCCTCCAGCGAACGGGCCAGGTTCAGTGTACAGCGGTCCATGCCGACCTTCCTGTTGCCGCGGCCGTGCTCCTCCACCAGTTCGGCGATCTCCACGCCGAAGGGATCCGAGGAGAGGTTGTCGCGCTGGTTCACCGCCGACCAGACCACCTTGGAGGTGCGCGAGGCGTCGATGGTCTCCAGCCAGGTGGAGACGTGGGCGCTGCCCGGGTACTCGAAGAGGATGACCGGCCCGTCCAGCGGCACATAGATGTAGCGCGAGGAGTTGCGCAGGAAATAGCCGAACATGTTGCGCGAGCCGGTGGCGTAGCGCTGGTTGTTGGGGTCAAACAGCACCAGGGCGGCATAGCCCTGCTCGGCCATCATGGCGCGCAGGCGCTCAAGGCGCCCGGCGCGCAGCTGCTTGGGGTCGAAAGCGGTGGGGATGCTGTCGCCATTGGCCATGGGGGCCGAAGGGACGACGGGGATCTGATCGGGCTCGTTATCGGTCAGCTTCTCGGATTCGACGATGCTCATGTCAGGCCTTTGCGGGTGTCGTCAGGGGCCTGGCCGCTGGAAGTGGCGGTCCAGGCGTTGGTTCAGGGCGGGGGCTCAGTCGGCCAGGCTGTCGCTGCGGTTCATGCCGTCCTTGAGCAGCCTTTCGTGGATCGGCGCCATGCGCCCGAAGATGCGCTGGGCGCGCTCGGGGCGGCCGATGAAGCCCGGCTCCTTGGCGTAGGCGAAGATCACGGTGTGGCGCTCCTTGTCGCCCTCCACCGGGGTGACCCGGTGCAACGAGTAGCGGCCGAAGAACACCTGCAGGTCGCCGGGCGACAGGTCGAGGCTCTTGAGCCGCGTGCGGTCGCCGTCGATCACCTTCTCGACCGCGTCGAAGTTCTCGCCCTCGGGGCTGCGGATGCCCGGGGCGTACTCGAAGCGGCCGCCAGCGTGGGACTGGCGGGTCATCATGGTGACGATGAACTCGTTGGTGTCGTAGTGCCACGGATGCTGGCAGCCCTCGCGCAGCACGTTGACCACCAGGTCGGCCAGCGGGTCCGCGTACTGGTGGATCTGCTCCATGCCCACCACGGCGCCGATGAAGCGCTGGAAACCGGGATGCTCGTAGACCTGGCGGATGATGGTATCGCCATCGATGCGGTCGCCGGCGACGAAGCCGTTGGTGCGGTCGTCGAAGCGGTTCACCGGATGGTGGGCCGGTTTCTCGGGATCACCGGCACTGTTGTAGGGGTTGGTCTCGGTCTGGTTGTAGTGCGCCTCCGGCGAGAGGCGCTCGGTCTCGCGCTCGAGCCGGGCCAGGGCGTCCTGCGGGACGAAATTCTTGAGCACCACGCAGCCGTCCTCGTCGAGCTGGTGACGGCACTGCTCGATCAGGGCGCGGCCGGCCTCGCCGTCCAGGTCATCGACGGGATAGCGGGCCAGGTCGATGAGGCCTTGCAGGGAAGCGTTGCTGGCGTTGACCGAGGTGTCCACAGACATTGATGGCTCCGGTTTCGAGTACATGTTGGACAGCATAGTGACGCCTCATTCATAATAAAAATGAATGATTGAGATACAACTAATTTCAAGAGCTCATTGATCATGGATACCGCGCTACTTCGCACCTTCGTCACCGTGGCCGAGTGCCAGGGCTTCAGCGCCGCCGGCAAGGTGCTGCACCGCACCCAGTCGGCGGTGAGCCTGCAGATCAAGCGTCTCGAGGACCAGATGGGCCAGGCGCTGCTGGAGCGCACCAGCCGCAGCGTGTTGCTGACCGCCCCGGGGGAGCGACTGCTGCCCTATGCCCGTCACATGCTCAAGCTCGAGGACGAGGCCCGGGAGGCCCTGGGCGAGACACAACGCGGCGAGCTGATCCGCTTCGCCACCTCCGAGGAGCAGGCCGCCGCCTACCTGCCCGCCCTGCTGCCCCGCTATGCCGAGCGCTTCCCCGACACGCGCCTGGAGATCCACTGCGACATGAGCGCCAGCCTGGTGAAGCGCTTCCAGGAGGGGCTGCTGGACGTGGTGCTGTCGATCCGCCACCTGCCGACCCAGTCGGGCCAGCTGCTCGGCTGGGAGCCGATGGTCTGGGTGGTGGCCGAGGGCATCTCGCCGGCCGGCTGGGCGACCCTGCCTCTGGCGCTCAACCCGGAGGGATGCATCTTCCGCGCCCATGCCCTCTCGGCCCTGGGCCGCGAGGAGCGGCGCTGGGAGGTCCACTATTCCAGCCAGTCGCCCACCGGCATCAACCTGCCGGTCCAGGCGGGCCTGGCGATGACGGTGAAGACCCCGCGCAGCGTGCCCGAGGGGTGTCGCATCGTCGGCGAAGCGGAAGGCCTGCCGCCCCTGGGGCAGGTGGAGATCGAGCTGCACCGCCGGCCGGGGCATACCAGCGAGGCCCTGGACGCCTTCTGCGAGGAACTGGAGTACCTGGTGATCGACCACCACGACGTGGCCGCCCCGGCGCCGAGCGAGGCCGTCACCTGAGCCATGGGCGTTAGACGCCGCGAGCCCGCGTCGACGATCGACGCGGGCTCGCTTGCTTTCTGGCTCGGCAGGGACGACGCAACGCCGCCCGGATCAGTCGCGCTGGTAGGTGCCCACCAGGCGGTTCATGCCGATCAGGTGCGGTTCGACCTGCTTGAGCAGCTCGGGCAGCGACAAGCCCCCCGGCAGGTCGGTGGCCTTGTCCAGCGCCAGCACCCAGAAGTAGTACTGGTGCACCCCGTGACCGTCGGGCGGCATGGGGCCCCCGTAGCCGGTCTTGCCGAAATCGTTGAGCCCTGCGGTGCCCTCGCCGCTACCCTCCTTGAGCGCGCTGGTGGAGGCCGGCAGGTTGTAGAGCACCCAGTGCACGAAGCCGTAGCTGCCGTTCTGCACCAGGGGGGCATCCGGGTCGTGGCAGATCACCGCGAAGCCCTTGGTGCCCTCCGGGGCGCCCTGCCAGGAGAGGGCCGGCGAGATGTCGTCCCCCTCGCCGGTGTGTTGCGTCGGAATGGCACCCCCCGCCGCGAAGGCGGAGCTTTCGAGCTGCATGGTCGAGAGTGCAAAGGCCATGGTGATCAACCTCCCTGGATGTTCAAGATGTCAACGTTTCGGCGTGACGGTGCGACAGCGCTGACTCAGCGTCGGAGAAAGCTCGACGCCTGTCAACGCCACCTGACCATGGCATGATGACCGACAGCCACGAGCTCAACCCGGGAGACCGCCATGCCTCGCCTGCTGATCGTCGCCCATGCCCCCTCGCCCAATACCCTGCGGCTGCGCGAGGCGGCCGAGCGCGGGGGACGCCATCCCGATATCGAGGGCGTCGAGGTCACCGTCAAGGCGCCGCTGGAGGCCGGCCCCGAGGATGTGCTGGCCTGCGATGCCATCCTGCTCGGCACCACCGAGAACCTGGGCTACATGAGCGGCGCTTTGAAAGACTTCTTCGACCGCAGCTACTACCCGGTGCTGGAGGAGAAACAGGGTCTGCCCTGTGCCCTCTATATCCGCGCCGGCCATGACGGCACCGGCACCCGCCGGGCCGTGGAGGGGATCGTCACCGGCCTGCGCTGGAAGTGGGTGCAGGAACCGCTGCTCCTGCGCGGCGAATGGCAGCAGGGGTTCGTCGACCAGGTGGAGGAGCTGGGCATGGCGATGGCTGCGGGACTCGACGCCGGCGTGCTCTAACCATATACGATTAAATTCCGTTGATAGTCCCTTCCGATCCTTGAACAGCTGCTATACCTCGAGGAGGCCCGTCCAATTTCAGGGACTTTCGGGCCTTGTCGAACGCCGCATCGGCTGATCGCGCGACAACAAGACAACAACAAGATCAACAGAACAACACGACACGTCGACCAGACGCGATGTGAAGTCCCTCCTTTCGGCTTCCGCCCAGCCCCCCTTGGACCTGGAGTGCCTCTGGCCGACTCACTGACGCGAGGTGAGTCATGAAAACAACCGCAAGGCTGCTGGGCATCGGCCTGACCAGCCTGTTCCTCTGGAACCCGCCGTCGGCAGAGGCCGACGACCCCCTGATCATCGCTACCGCCAGCCCCGCCGGGGTCTACCACGTGGTCGGCCGGGCGCTGTGCCGTGTCGTCGAGACGCCCTGCCGGGCGCAGCCCAGCGAGGGCTCCAGTGCCAACCTGCGCGGGCTGCGACGCGGTGACCTGCAGCTCGCCATGGCCCAGTCGGACCTGCACCTGTATGCCACCCTGGGCACCGAGGGCTTCCGGAATGACGGCCCGAACGAGGCGCTGCGCTCGGTCTTCTCGCTGCACAGCGAGCCCTTCACCCTGGTGGTGCGCCGTGATGCCGAGATTCGGGACTTCGAGGACCTGCAGCAGCGCTCGGTGAACATCGGCAACCCGGGCTCCGGCCAGCGCGGCACCATGCTCAGGCTGATGGATGCCCGGGGCTGGAGCCGCACCAACTTCCGCCAGACCCACGACCTGCCGGCCGACCAGCAGTCCATGGAGCTCTGCCACGGCAACATCGACGCCATGGTCTATACCGTGGGCCATCCCAACGCCTCGGTGGCCCAGGCCATCCGGCTGTGCGATGCCGAGATCGTCGACGTGAAGGGCGACTTCGTTGACCTGCTGGTGGATGCCTACCCCTATTTCACGCGGGCCTCGATCCCCGCCGGCCTCTACGGCCCGGACCAGCAGGCAGTGGAGACCTTCGGGGTCAAGGCCACCCTGGTCACCACGGCGGACACCGACCCCGACCTGGTCTACCGGCTGGTCTCCAACGTGTTCGACAACTTCGCACGCTTCCAGGCGGCCCATCCCGCCCTGGGCGAGCTGACGCCCCAGGCGATGATCCAGGAAGGGCTCAGCGCCCCTCTGCACGAAGGGGCGCTGCGCTACTACCGCGAACAGGGATGGGTCGAGGCCGAAAGCATGATGTCCGAACGCCACGCGCAACCCCGCCTGGCCGTGCACGACGCGGCAAGTCCCGACTGAGATTCGAGCGCGCAATGCACAACGGCACCCGAGGGGTGCCGTTGTGCGTATCACCGCGACGCTTATCAGGCCGGGCGGGTTACCTGAGGCGTTCGAACACCGTGGCCACGCCCTGCCCCATGCCGATGCACATGGTGGCCAGGCCCAGGGTGGTATCGCGTTCCTGCATCACGTTGAGCAGGGTGGTGCTGATGCGCGCCCCGGAGCAGCCCAGCGGGTGGCCCAGGGCGATGGCGCCGCCGTGGAGGTTGACCTTATCGTCCATGGCGTCGCGCAGGCCCAGGTCCTTGAGCACCGGCAACGCCTGAGCGGCGAAGGCCTCGTTGAGCTCCACGGTCTGGATGTCGTCGATGGTCAGGCCCGCGCTCTTCAGCGCCTTCTTCGAGGCCGGCACCGGGCCGTAGCCCATGATGGAGGCATCACAGCCCGCCAGGCCGGTGGAGAGCACCCGGGCGATGGGCGCAAGGCCCAGGGCCTGGGCGCGCTCGCCGCTCATCACCGCCATGCCGGCCGCCCCCACCGAGAGCGCCGAGGAGGTGCCGGCGGTGACGGTGCCGCCGCGGGGGTCGAAGGCCGGCTTGAGCTCGGCCATCTTCTCCAGGCTGGCGTCGCCGCGGATCACCTCGTCGCGATCGACCCGGACCCGGAAGCCGCGCGCGTCATGGCCCTCGATGCCAATGATCTCGCGGTCGAACCCGCCGTTCTCCATGGCCGCCTGGGCCCGCTGGTGCGAGCGCACGCCGAAGGCGTCCTGCTCCTGGCGGGAGATGCCGTGCATCTTGCCCAGCAGCTCCGCGGTCAGCCCCATCATCATAGCCGCCTTGGCCACGTGTTTGCTGGCCGCCGGGTTGACGTCGACGCCATGGGTCATGCCCACATGCTCCATGTGCTCCACGCCGCCGATGATGTAGAACTCGCCCATGCCGGCCCGGATGTTGGCGGCGGCGATGTGCAGCGCGCTCATCGAGGAGCCGCACAGGCGGTTGACCGTCTGCGCCGGCACGGTGTGCGGGATCCCGGTGAGGATCGCCGCATTGCGGGCGATGTTCATGCCTTGTTCCAGGGTCTGGTTGACGCAGCCCCAGATCACGTCGTCGACCTCGGCCGGGTCGAGCCCCGGGTTGCGGTCGAACAGTGCCTGCATCACCGCGGCGGAGAGGTTCTCGGCGCGCACATGGCGGAAGGCGCCCTGCTTCGCCCTGGCCATGGCGGAACGGGCACAGTCGACCACCACCACGTCTCTCGGATTCAAGCTCATCGATAACTCCTTAAATAGTGTCCGGAACGTCCTGACCGTTGCGTGGCATATCCTGGGGACGCGTCAGCCCTGGGCCTTGCTGGCATAGAAGGTCTCGCCGGAGGCGGCCATCTGGCGCAGCTTCTCGGTGGGCGCGTAGAGCGGGCCGAGCTCCTCGGCCAGGCGCTCCGCCTGGCTGACGAAGGCGTCGACGCCCATGGCATCGATGTAGCGCAGCGCGCCGCCGCGGAACGGCGGGAAGCCGATGCCGTAGATCAGCGCCATGTCGGCCTCGGCGGGGCTGCCGACGATGTCGTCTTCCAGGCAGCGCACGGTCTCCAGGCACAGCGGCACCATCATGCGGGCGATGATCTCCTCATCGGAAAACTCGCGGCGCTCCCCGGCCACGCCCTTGACCAGCGTGATGGCGGCCTCGTCGGTGACCTTCCGGGGCTTGCCCTTGCGATCCTCCTCGTAGGCGTAGAAGCCCTTGGCACTCTTCTGGCCCAGGCGGTCGTTCTCCACCATGACCTGGATGGCGCTCTTGCCCTGGCCGTCTCCCCGCTCACCGGCCATGCCGGCCATCCGCTCCGGGAAGCCCTCGGCCATCACCTCGCCAGCGTGCACCGCGGTGTCCATGCCCACCACATCGAGCAGATAGGCGGGGCCCATGGGCCAGCCGAACGTCTCCATCACCTTGTCGATGCGCTGGAAGTCGGCGCCCTGCTCCACCAGCTGGCTGAAGCCGCCGAAGTAGGGAAAGAGCACGCGGTTGACCAAAAACCCCGGGCAATCGTTGACCACGATGGGCGTCTTGCCCATGGCACGGGCGTAGGCCACGGTGGCGGCGACGGCGGTATCCGAGGACTTCTCGCCGCGGATCACCTCCACCAGGGGCATGCGGTGCACCGGGTTGAAGAAGTGCATGCCGCAGAAGTTCTCCGGCCGCTTGAGGTTCTCGGCCAGGCGGGTGATGGAGATGGTCGAGGTATTGGTGGTAAGAATCGCCTCCTCGCCGACCGCCTCTTCCACTTCGGCCAGCACCTTGCCCTTGACCTTGGGGTTCTCGACCACCGCCTCGACCACCAGGTCGACGTGGCCGAAATCGCCATAGGAGAGGGTCGGGCGAATGTTGCTGAGCTTCTCGGCCATCTGCCCGGTGGAGAGCTTGCCCCGCTCCACCTGCTTGGCGAAGAGCTTGCGGGCCTCCTTGAGGCCGAGCTCGATGGCCTCCTCCTTGATGTCCTTCATCAGGATGGGCGTGCCCTTGGAGGCGCTCTGGTAGGCGATGCCGCCGCCCATGATGCCGGCGCCGAGCACCGCCGCCTGCTCGACCGGCCGCGCCTGCTTCGCGTACTGGCTGCCCTTCTTCTTGACCACCTGGTCATTCATGAACAGGCCGACCAGGTTGAAGGCCACCTCGGAGAGCGCCAGCTTGGCGAAGGCCTTGGTCTCGATGGCCTGGGCCCGGGCGCGCGACTCGCCGGCGCCCTTCTGGATCACCTTGATCGCCTCCACCGGTGCCGGGTAGTGCGGCCCCGCCTTGCCCTTGACGTAGCCCTTGGCGGTCTCGAAGGTCATCATCTGCTCGATGGGGCCGAGCGTGAGCGGCGCGCTCTTCTCGGCACGGCGGGCCCGATAGTCGAGCTCGCCGGCCTGGGCGCGGGCCAGGATGTCCAGGGCCGCGGCCTGCAGCTGCTCGCCCGGCACCACGGTGTCCACCGCCCCCATCTCGAGGGCGGCCTCGGCGCGGTTCTCGGTGCCGCCGGCGATCCATTCGATGGCGTTGTCGGCGCCGATGAGCCGCGGCAGGCGCACGCAGCCGCCCCAGCCGGGCAGGATGCCGAGCTTGGTCTCGGGCAGGCCGATCCTGGCGGACTCGGCCATGACGCGAAAGTCGGTGGTCAGGGTGATCTCGCAGCCCCCGCCCAGGGCCAGGCCATTGATGGCGGTGACCGTGGGGAACGGCAGGTCCTCGATGGCATTGAAGATGTCGTGCACCCGCTCGAGCATGGCCTCGATCTGCTCCGCGCCCTGCTCGAACATGCCGTGGAACTCGGTGATGTCGGCACCGACGATGAACGCCTCCTTCGCGCTGCCGATCACCAGGCCCTCGAGGCCTTTCTCGGCGCGGATGGCCGCGACGGCCTCGCCCAGTTCCGCGACCACGGCGCTGGAGAGCGTGTTGATGGACTCATCCTTCAGGTCGAAGGTGAGCGTGGCGATGGCATCGCCCCCGTCCTCGAGACCGCGCGCCACCGTGATGGCATTGCCTTGATAGATCATCCACGAACCTCCCTACAGAAATTCATACGGTCGTTTGATTTTCGACAGCTTGGTGCAGCCGAGCCCGAACGTCAAGCCCCTACCGACATCATGGCAGGTCCCGACGGCTCACCCCAGCGGGACGGGCGCTGTTAGACTCGACGGATGAACCGAGAAACGCCGAGGGCGAGGCAGGCGAGGCAGGCGAGGCAGGCGAGGCAGGCGAGGCAGGCGAGGCAGGCGAGGCAGAGGATGACGCGGGGATGACGCGGGGATGGCCGATGACCTGCAATGATAAGCCTGCTTGCATTCCACGTCGCCGGTTCGGACAATCCGGTCAGGCTTCTCCCGGATGCACAGACCATGCACCAGAACATCGGCTTCCAGCTGTCCCGCGTGCCGCGCCTGTGGCGCGCGGTCATCGACCGGCGACTGGCGCCGCTGGGCCTGACCCAGACCCGCTGGATCACCCTCTACCACCTCTGGCAGCTCGGTGACGGCCAGCCGCAGTGCGACCTGGCCCGCGCCATCGGCGTCGAGGCCCCTTCTCTGGTCCGCACCCTGGACCAGCTCTCCGAGCAGGGGCTGATCGAGCGGCGCGGCTGCGAGCAGGACCGCCGCACCAAGCGCATCTACCTGACACCCAAGGCCACGCCGCTGCTGGAGCAGATCGATACGGTGGTCAGCCAGGCGCGCAGCGAGATGCTGGCCAGCCTCGACGATGCGGAGGTCGGCCAGCTGGCGAGTCTGCTGTCGCGCATCGAGGAGAACGGCCTGGCGATCCAGGCCCGCGAGGATGCGGAGTGATCGCCCTCAGGCGCGCGGCCCCTCCAGGGGCACGTCCCTCCCGGGATAGTCGGGATGCCCGGCCAGGGCGTCGCGCAGGGCCGTGAAGTCCTCCAGGTAGCGGGAGAAACGCTCGGCATCCTGTGACTCCCACCACCAGAGGCCGAGAGCCGTCCGGTTCGACTCCAGCACCAGGGCATCCAGGGGCAGGCGCGTCAGCAACGCCTCGAGCGGCGCCTCGGCCCCCGCCGGCAGCGGCCGCAGCGGTTCGAAGCGCCAGTACCAGCCATGCCGGAACGGCTTGAGCGCCGGTCCGGCCTCGGTGTCCCGCACCAGCATGAAGTCGGGCCCAGGCTGCTGCGGCGGATAGGGCCAACGGTAGTGGGGCATGACGCCCTTGATATCATGCAGCGGTGGCCGGGCCAGCTTGACGGTGACGCCAGCCCGGTTCATGGCCGTGCGCATCCGTGCCACCCGCTTCTGGCGCGGGTTCGGCTTGAGCCAGAGTGCCGGTGAGATCACCAGCATCACCGAGACAAGAATGATCAACCAGGCCATGCGGTTCTCCCTGTGAATCTTGATGCAAGTCGTTGTCTTGTCACGCAAGGCGTCCTAGAGTGGAAGCATCCCCCAACACGCTGGATGCTGTACGGAGAGTCACACCATGAGCAACGAATATCGCCATGTCCTGGTCGCCGTCGACCTGACCAAGGACTCCCACAAGGTCCTGGAGCGGGCGATGCAGATCGCCGACCGCAACCAGGCCACGCTGTCGATCATGCATACCCTGGAGCCGCTGGGCTTCGCCTATGGCGGCGACATCCCCATGGACCTCACCAGCATCCAGGACCAGCTCGACGAACATGCCAAGCAGCGCCTGGCCGAAATCGCCGACACCCATGTGCCCCGCGAGAACCAGCACGTGGTGGTGGGCATGCCCGACACCGAGATCCACCGCTTCGCCGAGGAGCATGACGTTGACCTGATCGTGGTCGGCTCCCACGGCCGCCATGGCTTCGCCCTCCTGCTCGGCTCCACTTCCACCGGCGTGCTGCACGGCGCCCAGTGCGACGTGCTGGCCGTGCGGGTCGGCGCCAAGGGCGAGGAGAGCGAGGAATAACGCGCCTCGCCCCGCTCCACTGCGAAGGCGCCCGAGGGCGCCTTCTTTGGTGTTGATGCCCGCAGGTGAGGCGACGGCGGACCACCACCGCGACCATCGCCGTGCGGATGCGGTGCCCGGTATCACTCCCCGGCCGCCATCGCCTCCAGCTCCATCCACCGCTCCATGGCCGCTTCCAGCGTGGCCTGGGTGTCGTTCAGCGACTGCAGGGTTGCCGAAACGGTCTCGGCCTCCTGCTGGTAGAAGGCCGGGTCGCCCACCCGTGCCTCGAAGGCGGCCACCTCTCCCTCGAGGCGCTCGATCTCGGCCGGCAGGCCATCGAGCTCGCGCTGCAGCTTGTAGGAGAGCTTGACCGGCCGATTCGCCGAGCTCGCGCCGGAGGACGCCCTGGCCGGTGCCGACGTGTCGCTCGCCGCCGGGGCCACGGGTTCGGCATGTTGACGCGCCGCCCCCTCCCAGGGCGCGGGGGGCAGCCGGCCACCCTGGCGCACCCAGTCGCTGTAGCCGCCCACGTACTCGCGCACCCGCCCCTGGCCCTCGAAGGCCAGCACGCTGGTCACCACGTTGTCCATGAAGGCACGGTCGTGGGAGACCAGCAACAGGGTGCCGTCGAAGTCGAGCAGCAGCTCCTCGAGCAGTTCCAGGGTCTCGACGTCGAGGTCGTTGGTCGGCTCGTCGAGCACCAGGACATTGGCCGGCTGGGTGAACAGCTTGGCCAGCAGCAGGCGGTTGGACTCGCCACCGGAGAGCGCCTTGACCGGTTGGCGCACCCGCTCGGGGGTGAACAGGAAGTCCTGCAGGTAGCTCATCACGTGACGGTCGCGCCCCCCCACGCTGATGCGATCACTGCCCTGGGCGACGTTGTCGTAGACGCTCTTCTCGGGCTCCAGGCCGGCACGCAGCTGGTCGAAATAGGCCACCTGCAGCTTGGTACCGAACTGCACCTTGCCCTCGGTCGGATCGAGCTCGCCGAGCAGAATCTTGAGCAGCGTCGTCTTGCCGGCACCGTTGCGGCCGATGAAGCCGATGCGGTCGCCGCGCTGGATCTCCAGGCTGAGGTCGTCGATCACCACCTCATCGCCGAAGCGCTGGGTGACGTGCTCGAGACCCACCACCCGCTTGCCGCTGCGCCCACCACTATCGACGGCGAGCGAGGCCTTGCCCTGGCGTTCGCGGCGTTCGCTGCGCTCCCGGCGCAGCTGCTCCAGCGCCCTCACCCGGCCCTCGTTGCGGGTGCGGCGTGCCTTGATGCCTTGGCGGATCCAGGCCTCCTCCTGGGCGAGCTTCTTGTCGAACTCGGCATGCTCGCGGGCCTCGACCTCCAGCTCGTGGTTCTTCTGCTCCTGGTAGGCGGCATAATCCCCGGGGTAGCGGCCCAGGCGGCCGCGGTCGAGCTCGAGGATCGCCGTGGCGAGCTTCGAGAGGAAGGCACGGTCGTGGGTGATGAAGAGCACGGCGCCATTGAAGTCCAGCAGCTGCTCTTCCAGCCAGGCGATGGTGTCCAGATCCAGGTGGTTGGTGGGCTCGTCTAACATTAGCAGGTCGGGCTCGGCGACCAGCGCCCGGGCCAGCGCCACGCGGCGGCGCCAGCCACCGGAGAGCGCGGCCATCTCGGCGTCGGGCGGCAACCCCAGCCGGGTCAGCACCACGTCGATGCGCTGGTGGAACGACCAGCCGTCGATCGCCTCGATCCGCGTCTGCAACTCGGCCATGCGCCGCATGTCCGGGTCCTCGTCGTGGATCAGGTGGTGATACTCGGAGAGCAACTCACCGGCCTCAGGCAGGCCCTGGGCCACCACGTCGAAGATGGTCTGGCCGGTGGCATCCGGCAGTTCCTGGGCGAGCACCCCGATCTTCAACCCCGGCGCGCGCCAGATGTTGCCGCCATCGGCCTGGACCTCGCCGGCCACCAGCTTCAGCAGGGTCGACTTGCCGGTGCCGTTGCGCCCCACCAGGGCGAGGCGCTCGCCCTTCTCCAGCACCAGATCGGCGCCGTTGAGCAGTACCTGGGTACCATAGGCCAGTTGCAGCTGTTCCAGACGTAGCAGGGTCACGCGCTCACCTCTTCATTCATCAAGGGCGCTAGTGTAACGCATGGCCGGCCCGGCGTGGCGACGGGTACAATACGCGCCTGATCCCTGAAGGAGTTCCGCCTTGGTTGCCCCGACCGACACCTGCGACGACGTCCTGCCCGAGGCCCTGCGCTTCACCTCGCCCGCGCCGCTGGTAGACATCGGCGCCAACCTGACCCACGACAGTTTCGCTCGGGACCTGCCGGCGGTGCTGGCCCGCGCCCGGGCGGCGAACGTCACCACCCTGATCCTCACCGGCACCGACCGTGAGCATGCCGAACAGGCGGTGGCGCTGGCCCGCCGCCACCCGGGGCTCTTCGCCACCGCCGGGGTGCATCCCCACGACGCCAGCCGCTGGGACCCGGCGCTGGAGCGGGCGATGCGCGACCTGCACTGCCAGCCCGAGGTGGTGGCGGTGGGTGAATGTGGCCTGGACTTCAACCGCAACTTCTCCACCCCCGCCGAGCAGGAGCGTGCCTTCGAGGCCCAGCTCGGCCTGGCGGCCCAGAGCGGCAAGCCGCTGTTCCTCCATGAGCGGGACGCCGGGCGCCGCATGCGCGAGATGCTGCATGCCTGGCGAGACGATATCCCCGACGCCGTGGTGCACTGCTTCACTGCCGACCGCGAGACCCTCTACGGCTACCGGGACCTGGACCTGCATATCGGCCTGACCGGCTGGCTGTGCGACGAGCGTCGCGGCCACCACCTGCGCGAGCTGGTCAACGAGATCCCCCTGGACCGGCTGATGGTGGAAACCGACTGCCCGTACCTGCTGCCGCGCAATTTACCTGCCAAACTCAAGGGCAGACGCCACGAACCGGCGCTGCTGCCCTGGATCGTGCGGGAGATCGCCCACTGGCGGGGCATGGACGAGGCCGAACTGGCCCGTGCCACCACCGCGACCGCGCTCGCCTTCTTCCGCCTGCCGGCAGGCGAGGCGCGCCCAGCCACCGAACACGAGGAGTCCTGACATGGCCGGCCCCGAGAGCAAAGAGATCCCCGGCTTCATCGCCGTCGAGACCGGCGAGGACGGCGGATTGCCGCTGGCCATCGCCTGGACGCTGCCCGACGGGCGGGTCAAGCACACCCTGATCCAGCCGGACGACGACTGGCTGGACAGCGAGATGGTCTCGCTGGGCGAGTACAGCCTGGAGGAGCTCAACAGCATGGGCGTAAGCCCGCTGGACGTTATTCGCGAGCTGGAGAACGACCACTTCAGCGAAACCCTCTTCACGGCCGGCGTGAGTGATGACGAGGCGACGATCTCGCGACTCTTCGACACCTACGGCCTCGACCCCTTCGTCGAACTGGCCCCGGCCGAGAGCCTCTACGATGACCTCGAGCCCGGCGGTTGGGCCCGGGCAAGGGGCGAACTCTTCGGCGAGCTGGGCCTCGAGCCACTGCGCCCCGAGCACGAGGTGGCGGTGATGCTCAACCTGCACCAGCGCCTCGCCCCGGGCGTCGCACCCCCCGAGGCCAGTCCCTTCGATGGCCGTCTGCTGGACGGCGATGACGTCGACGACTGAGGGGCCCCACGGCAACTACGCCCCCGAGCGTCCCAGCAGCGCCAGGGCCCGCTCGACGATACCCGCCACCGAGGGCAGCGTGACCGTGGCGGCCGGCCCCAGGGCAATGAAGCTGTCCTCGGCGGTCAGCCGCGCCAGGCGCTGGCCCGCCACGCCGCGCTCGACCAGGCCGGTGATCAGCTCCTCGCTCGGCGAGCCCGACCGCCGGCACTCGTCGACCACCAGGATTCGCGAGCAATCCGCCACCCGGCGATGCAGGGCATCGTGGTCGATGGCGGTGAGCCAGCGCAGGTCGATGAGGCGCAGCGCGATGCCCTCGGCCTCGAGGCGGGTGGCCGCCTGCCGTGACAGGTGCATCCCGTTGCCGTAGCTGACGATGGCCAGGTCGCGTCCCTCCCCCCATTGGCCGAGCTCGCCCACCGCCAGGCGGTAGTCCGGCCCCGGGTCGGCGCAGCAGCCGCGATCATCCCCCTCCTCCAGCAGGTCCCGGGCGTGGTAGCGGGCGATGGGCTCGATCAGCACCACCACCCGCTGCTCCTCGTCGGCCAGGCGGACGGCCTCCTGCAGCAGCCCCACCGCCTCGGCCCCGCTGGACGGGCAGGCCACCAGCAACCCGGGAATGTCGCGCAGCACAGCAATGGCATTGTCGTTGTGGAAGTGGCCGCCGAAGCCCTTCTGGTAGCCGAGCCCGGCGATTCGGACCACCATCGGGTTGGTGAACTGGCCAGCGGAGAAGAAGCTAAGCGTGGCCGCCTCGCCGCGCAGCTGGTCCTCGGCGTTGTGCAGGTAGGCGAGGAACTGGATCTCCAGGATCGGCACCAGGCCGCTCTGGGCCAGGCCGATCCCCAGCCCCAGGATGCTCTGCTCGTCGAGCAGCGTATCGATCACCCGGTGCGGGCCGAACTGCGCCTGCAGGCGCTGGGTGACCCCGTAGACGCCGCCCTTGCGGCCGATGTCCTCGCCGGCCATCACCAGGTGCGGGTAGCGGGTCATCAGCCTCGCCAGCGCCTGGTTGATCAGCCTGGCCATGGGGGACGGGGTGGCATCGACCTCCCCCTGCCAGGGGGTCTGCCGGCCGGGGCGCGGCGGCGGCACGATGCTCGCCATGACCTGCGCGGCGCTCTCGAGCCTGGGTCGCTGGATCACCGCCTCGGCTTCCCGGGCCACCCGCTCGCCGATCGCCCGGTAGCGCTGGGCGATCTCCTCCACGGAGAGCACGCCGTGGCGACGCAGCAGCCCGGCGCTGACCAGCAGCGGGTCGCGGGCCTCGTCGGCCTCGATGCGCGCGGTCGACAGGTAGGCCTGCTGTGCATCGGAGCCGGCATGGCCGAACAGCCTCACGCAGTGCATGTGCAGGAACACCGGCTGGCGACGGCTGCGGGCGAGGTGCGCCGCCTCGCGGGCCACCTGCCAGGTGTCCAGCAGGTCGAGACCGTCACAGGCGAGATAGTGGAAGCCGGGGCGGGCACGCATGCTGGCGGCGATCCAGCCGGGCGGCGTGGGCATGGAGATGCCGATGCCGTTGTCCTCGCAGACCATCACCAGCGGCATGGGCGCGCCCTGCCAGGCGGCCCAGCCCGCGGCATTGAGGGCGCCCTGGGCGGTGGAGTGGTTGAAGGAGGCATCGCCGAAGCTGCAGATCACCACGCTGTCCGGCGGCCACTCGCCGCCACCGCCCAGGCGACGCCACAGGCCGAGGCTGTGGGCCGCCCCCACCGCCTTGGGCAGGTGGGAGGCGATGGTGCTGGTCTGCGGCGGGATGCTGAGCGCCCTGGAGCCCAGCACCTTGTGGCGCCCACCGGAGATCGGGTCCTCCGACGAGGCGGTGAAGCTCAGCAGCAGGTCGCGGATCGGCGTCTGGCCCGGCACGGCGCGGCTGCGCTGGATCAGGAAGGCGGCATCGCGGTAGTGCAGGAAGGCGGGATCATCGGGGCGGAAGGCGCGGGCGATGGCGGCGTTGCCCTCGTGGCCGGCACTGCCGATGGTGTAGAAGCCCTCGCCCCGTGCCTGGACCCGCCGGGCCTGGAGGTCGAGGTGGCGGCTGGTCAACTGGGACTCGAAGAGCTCGACGAGCCCCTCGGTGTCGAGCCCGGCCGCCTCCAGGGAGCCGTCGTGTGACGGGGCGGGCCAGGTGTCGTCATGCAGGGCGGCGAGGAAGCGCTGTTCCTGGGGCAGGGAGTCGGCCACGGTCGGCCTCCGGTCGGCGGGACATTGCCCTACAGCCTAGTCGATCACCCCGAGGGGCCGCGATCCTGCCGACTCGAGCCGACGGTGCCCGGCCGCCACGGCTTGCTCGAGGCTGGCCCCTTCCCGGTAGAAGGCCGCCAGCGTCTGCCGGAAGGCCGCCGCGCGCCCCGGCAGACCCTCGCGCAGGTAGCGCTCGGCCCACGCCTCGACCCGCGCCTGGAAGCCCTCGCGGTCGACCTCCACCTCGCCCAGGTTGTCGACGCTGACGTTGAAGGGCAGGCCACAGGCCTGCGACAAGAGCCGCTCCAGTGCCTGGGGCGCCACCTCCACCGCCTCGAAGACGCGCTGCTGGCGGGCATCCCGGCCGTCGGGCAGGTACCAGTAGCCGTAGTCCTCGAGCTGTCTCCGCCGGGCTCCGGCGATGCACCAGTGGCTGACCTCGTGCAGGGCGCTGGCGTAGAAGCCGCGGGCGAAGATCACCCGATGCCAGGGGGAGACCTCGTCTGCCGGCAGGTAGAGCGGCTCGTCTCCGCCGCGCACCAGGTGGGTTTGGTAGCGGGACAGGAAGAGACCGTCGAACAGCGCAATGACATCCTCGAGTCGGTGGCTCACGCAGGCTCCTGGAAGGCGTAAAGGGCGCCATTATAGAGGCAAGGCCGCGCGGCGCGAAAATCGTTGCCTCCTGATAGACTGGACGGCCTGCCGGCGCTCGTCCCGGGCCGGACGCTGCCGACTCACCCTTGACGCATGGAGCTGCTGCCTTGGCCTCGTTCGCCTCACGCCTGCTGGCCACCAGCCGCCAGGAAACGCGCCCCCTGATGCGCCTGGCGCTGCCCATCTGCGGGTCCCAGCTGGCCCAGGCCGGGATGAGCGTCGTCGACGTGATGATGACCGGGCGACTCAGTGCCACCGACCTGGCGGCCGTCTCGGTGGGTTCCAGCCTGTGGCTGCCGCTGATGCTGTTCATGACCGGCACCCTGATGGGGCTGACGCCGATCGTCGCCCAGTTGCTGGGTGGCGGCCGCACGGCAGGGATCCGCCCCAGCGTCCACCAGGCGCTGTGGATCGCCCTCGCCCTGGGCATGGTCGCCGCGGTGCTGCTGTGGTTCACGGTGATGCCGATCTTTCGCCTGATGGCGGTGCCCGAGGAGGTCGCCGGGCGCGCCGCCGCCTACCTGGCCGCCGTGGCCTTCGGCATGCCCGGGGTGGCGCTCTTCCAGGCGCTACGCGCCTTCTCGGACGGCATGAACCATACCCGACCGTCACTGTGGATCAGTCTGGTTGGCCTCGGCGTGAACATCCCCTGCAACTTCGTGCTGATCTACGGCGGCGAGGGGCTGGCGGGGCTGTTCGGCGACTGGCTACCCGGCAGCGTGCAGGGTCTGCCGGCCCTCGGCGCCCTGGGCTGCGGCATCGCCACGGCGCTCTCCATGTGGGTGATGGGCCTGGCGATGATCGCCTACACCCGGCATTCCCGGGCCTACGGCGACGTCGCGCTGTGGCATTCGCCCACGCCTCCGCGCTGGCCGCTGATCGGCGAGCTGCTGCACGTGGGCGTGCCCATCGGCGTGGCGATCTTCGTGGAGGTGACGCTGTTCACGCTGATCGCCCTGTTCATCGCCAGCCTCGGCGAGATCACCGTGGCGGCCCACCAGGTGGCGCTCAACTACACTTCGATCCTGTTCATGCTGCCGCTCTCCCTGGGCATGGCCCTGACCGTGCGGGTCGGCAACACCCTGGGACAGGGCCGCCCCGATGCCGCCCGGCTGGTGGCCTGGCACGGCATCCTGGTGGCGCTGGCCGTGGCGGGGCTCAACAGCCTGCTGCTGTGGCTCACCACCGAGCCGGTGATCGGGCTTTATACTCATGACAGCGAGGTGCAGCGCCTGACCCTAACGCTGGTCGGCCTGGCGATGCTCTACCAGGTGTCGGACGCCCTGCAGGTCAACCTGGCCGGGGCCCTGCGAGGCTACAAGGACACCCGCATCATCATGCTGATCACCCTGCTGGCCTACTGGCTGGTGGGGCTCGGCGGAGGCCACTGGCTGGGAGCACATGGCCTGTTCGGATGGCTCGGCCCGCTGGGCGTGTACGGCTACTGGATCGGCCTGATTGCCGGCTTGACCACGGCAGCCGTGCTGTTGGGCGAGCGACTCAGGCGCATCAGCAAGGCGACGACCCATGGACAGATCGAGATTCCTGCCGAGTGACGCCGGCCGTGCATCCCGCCGCCGCGGGATCCGGAGGCTGATGGCGCTGCCGTTACTGCTGCTGGCCGGCTGCGGCGAGGGCGACAGCGAGGCCCTGCTGAGCGACTACCAGCAGCGCCTCGCCGAGACCGTCTCGCTCGAGGCGCCGCCGCGCTCGACCCCGGACAACATCGCGGCCTTCCCCGAACACGACCAGCGGCTGTTCGAAGTCGCCGAGACCCGCGAGGGCATGCTCGACATCTATGCCCTGCGCGAGTGCCATATCACCAACCTCGTGGCGGGACGCAACAACCAGCTCGGCAAGGTGGCGGCCCCCAGCCAGCGCTGGCTCTACGAACTCCAGCTGTGGCGCCGGCTGAGCGGCTGCTGGAACGGCGACGTCCCGGACGCCCTCTCCGATGACAGCCGTGAACGCCTGGCCCGGCTCACCGGCACCAAGACCGAACAGCTGCCCCGGGTCAGCTGGAACGCCCTATTCGCCTCCGAGGAGTGGGTCAAGAATTTCTCCCGGGCGAGCTCTCCCCTCTCCCCCGAGGCCCTCGACGAGATCGAGCCGCGCAGTGCCGCGCTGCGCTATCTGCGCAAGGCGACCCTGCATCAGTTCGACCGCGACTGGATGGCCGATTCGGCCACCCTCGAGGGCCACCTCAAGACCCTGCAGGAACGCCCGCTGTCTGCCGAGCTTCTGCGCACCCTGCTGCTCGCCGAACAGCGCCTGGCCGAGGCCTCGACGCTGATCGAGGGCGCCCTGAGGCGCGAGGACCGCGCAGCCTGTCGCGGGGCGGCCGACCGCCTGGCCGGATCGCCAGAGGCGACCCGACTGGCGACCTGGCTGGAGGACCTCGACCGCGCCGCCCGGCACTGGCTCGGGGCCATCGACGCCCTCCTCGAGGTGCATGTGGCGTCCCCACCGGCGGTGGCCGACTACCGGCGACGCTGGCTGTCGCTGACCGCCCCCAAAGCCCCGCTGCCGGCCTTCGCGGCGGCCCGCGAGCGCCACGCTGCACTGCGCAACCGTCTCGCCCGTCACTGCAGATGAGCCGCCGGGACTTAACCTTGGCAATCACTCTGTGCTATTGATGAGATAAATAGTGACGCAGTGCGCTGCTTACCAGGCCGATGCCGTGACCACGCAGCACTTGGAGGGACATCATGGGAATCCCGCAGTCACCCCGCTCCGCCCGGGTCATCGACCTCGAGGCCATGCGCCAACGTCAACTGGCCCGGCGCCGGTTGGTTCGCCTTTCGCCCGAGCTGGACAATCTGGAAATGGTCTATCGGCTCGCCTCAGATACCGACACCTTGTACGGCATGCCTCTGCTGGCCTGGGGGCTGCAGGAAGATGGCGAGGTAGTCGGCCTGGTGCCCTGGATGGAGGCCCTCACACCCTGCCGTCGCCTGGATGACGCCGAGCATGGCCATTTCATCGGCTATCGCGACCCGGAGACCGAGGAGCTCTTCGAGCAGCCCCCCGAGCACAAGGTGCTGGAACTCGAGCACGCCGCCGCCTACTTCGACTACGAGGAGACCGACGAGACCACGCTGATCCAGCAGCTGCCCGAGACCCAGGGGACCCATGCTCTGTGCATGGACGAGAGCGATGCTCCCTGGCAGCTGAAGCAGGTCTTCGGCTGGCGCCTCTACAGCGACGGCACCGTGGAGGCCCTGCTCGTCGACGAGCGGCTGATCGAGACCACCCCGATCCTTCCCGGCGACCCCTGCCTCTATCCCGGCCACAGCCGCCACCAGGTGGTCTACTTCTTCCAGCGGCAGATCGCCAACCGCATCCGCCACGAGGACCCCACCACCCTCGAGGCCCTGGCGCTGATGGTCATGCCCGGCGGCGACGTTGACTCGTCGACCGACTGACGGGCTGGTCGCGGCTCAGCCGAGACGGATAAAGTAGAGGTAGCGGCCGTCGTCTTCCTGCTGATGCAGGAGCTCATGCCCGAGGAAACTGCAGAACTTGGGGATGTCACGGGTCGTGGCCGGGTCGCTGGCGATCACCTTGAGCACCTCTCCCGAGTGCATGTCACGCACCTTGTTGTGCATCAGCATGATCGGTTCAGGGCAGTAGAGCCCCGTGGTATCGAGTTGCACATCACAGGCCGGCAGGGAATCCGCGGAATCAACCATCGATGACCTCGTTGCAGGACAGTTAAGTAAGGGAGTAACGGATGATCAAGATCATTATCGAACGTCGTATCATGCCCGGCCTGGAGGAGGAATACGAGGCAGCCGCCCGGGAGGCCATGCGCCACTCTCTCGGCGCGCGTGGCTTCGTCGGCGGCGAGAGCCTCGTCGAGCTTGGCCACAGCGATCGCCGTCTGATGATCACCAAGTGGCGTGACATGCGCGCCTGGAAGGAGTGGTACCAAAGCGAGACACGCGCCCGGGTCATGCAGAGCCTGCTGCCGCTGCTGACCGAGGAGGAACGTATCCGCATCTACGAGCCGACGACCCACTGACGGCTCGCGGATCAGCGTCAGTCCAGGATCCGCACGTGTACCGTCACCTCTTCGCGATCATGGTAGAGGTGGCGACACGCCACCTCGGCACGGACGCCGGCCTCGGCGAGCGCCGACTCCAGGCCCGACAGGCAGCGGGAGACCTCCTGCCAGCGCCGTTTCATGGGCAGCTTCAGGTTAAAGACCGCCTCCCGGCACCAGCGACGCACCAGCCAGCGCTGGACCATCGACAGCACGCGCGACGGCTTGTCGACGATATCGCACACCAGCCAGTCGAGCCGACCCGGCGGCTCCCAGACGAAGCCATCCTCGCACAGGTGCTCCACCAGCCCCGTGGCCATCAACCCCTTGTCCATGGGGCCGTTGTCGATGGCATAGACATGCATGCCGCGCTGCACCAGCTGCCAGGTCCAGCCGCCGGGGGCGGCGCCCAGGTCGGCCGCCTGCATACCCTCCCCCAGGCGCTCGTCCCATTCATCTCGCGGGATGAACTCGTGCCAGGCTTCCTCCAGCTTGAGGGTGGAGCGGCTGGGCGCACGATGGGGAAAGCGCAGCCGGCGAATCCCTCCGAGGAGTTCACTGCGGTTGCCGGGAAAGCTCATGCCCAGCTGCACGCGGTCCCCGTCACTCCACAGCAGGTGAAGCCGGCGCCCGCCGGCCTTGCGCCGCAGGGCGCCCCGCTTCTTGAGCAGCGACTCCAGCGGCCGCTTCAGGGCCTTGATCAGGCCGGCGAGGGCCTTGGCCTCGTTGGTGTCCGGTGTCTCCTGCCAGACCGAATCGAAGCTCCAGCCGCTCGCCACCACCTGCTCGATGATCGGGGTGAGGCGATCCTCGCGCAGAAGCGAAAGGGGCGGCAGCGCGAGCAGGCTCTGGCGGGCAAACACCAGGCTTTCCAGCGGCAATGCCCGATGCAGGGCATTGGCCGGTGCATCCCCGGCGGCGATGAAGCGCACGAAACCGGCGTCTGGGCTGACGTCGGCCTCTCCCTGCCAGCCGAGCGCCATGGCCTTCTCCGCGAGTTCTGCCGCCAGGTCCGGCTCGAACCCCGGACGACAATAGAGCAGCAGCTCACCGGGCACTGTCATGGGCTGGCCTCCTCGGGCGCCACCGGGGAAGTGCCCTTCCTCTGATCCTCGATATCCTGCAACTGGACATTGAGTGCATTGGTGGAAATGGTCACCTCCCAGAGCGAGTAGATCAGCGATATGGACAGGGTCACCAGGCTCACGCCGAAGAGCAGCATGCCCAGCAGTTCGAGCGACAGGAAGAGCGCGAACATCGACAGCGTACAGAGCAGGAAGCTCAGCACCCCCGCCACCTGCATGCGCTTGGTCAGGGAGATGCGCCGACGCAGCAACACGATCTGTCGGGCGGTGCCGGTCTGATGCCGGTCACGCTCCTCGTCCGCCAGCTTGCGGATCAGCTGGGCGAGCACCAGGAAGCGGTTGGTATAGGCCAGCAGCAGCAGCGAGATGGCGGGAAAGAGCAGGGCCGGGGTGGTCAGCGTCACGTACGATCTCCGGTTGTGATTCGCAACGCCATGATAACAGGTGACACTTTCACGGGCCGCGCATGAAAAAACCACGAGCTCTAATGAACTCGGGGTTTTTCATGCCAAACCCCGACCAATGGCCGGGGTTTCAGAATAAGTGCCTGACGATGACCTACTCTCGCATGGGGAGGCCCCACACTACCATCGGCGCTGAGCGGTTTCACTGCTGAGTTCGGCAAGGGATCAGGTGGTTCCCGCACGCTATGGT